>CAZSUA010000080.1:0-18467 GCA_964609655.1 uncultured Polyangiaceae bacterium
GCTCCAGCCGGGGGAGACACGTACAGAAAAAAAGTAGTTCGCATGCTTACTATCTCGAATCGTTGCAGAGGCGTGTCCCTGCCGGTTGCCGCGTTCCCAGATTCTATCGCGAGCCGTAAACCAAGAGTTGGTTGGCTTTCGCCGCACAGATAAAATCATTCTCGGTGAGGCCGCCGGCGGCGTGCGTTGAGTAGCGGACATCGCAGCTGCCGTAGTGGACCTCTAGATCTGGATGGTGGTCTTCGCGATGCGCGATCCAGGCGAGCGCATTCACGAACGCCATGGTTTCGTAGAAATTCTTGAACTCCAAACGCCGCGAAATACTCTTGCTATCGGCGGCCAGCTCCCAGCCTGGAGTCTTGAGGAGGAGCTTCTGAACCGCATCGGGCGAGAGCGGAGGAACCCCACCCTCACACGGCAAACATCTTTTCTCCGTGAGATCTGACATGCCCTGACCTTAGTTGGCCCGGCGCGAATGTCCACAAGCCCCAAGCTTCGTCTCAACGCTCAGGCGTGATACGCCTCGCCCTACAGCCAGTCGGTCCGACAGGCCTCGCTCAAGGAGCTCACTCATGCCCCATCACCCAAGAATCTCCGCTTGCTCGAAGCTTGCTTGCGTTGCGCTACTCGCCGCTTCCGCCTGCGCGGCTCCGCGTCGAGCACCCCAGGTTTCGGCTGTCCCCAAGGCGGGCGTCGTAGCCTCTCCTGAGAAACCTGCCGTGGCAAAAGCCGCTCCGGCATCCAGCCGCAGCTACGACGAAGTCGTCTTCCCCAACGATCCGGCGGTGATCAACGTTCGCACGGAATTCCAAGCCAAAGGCGACGGCGTCACCGATGACACACTGGCGCTCCAAAAGGCCATCGACGCCGGCAGCGGCAATCCAACACGTGTGGTCTATCTACCGAATGGTCGCTATCGGCTGACCCAATCACTCGTGGTCAAGACCGTCCTCGGCCCATGGCTTTATGGGCAATCGCGCACGGGCACCGTGCTCAAGCTCGACGACGGCGTATCCGGCGTCACGGCCGTGCTCCGAACCCATCCCAACGAAACGGGAGACACCTCGTCCGATTGGTTCATGCGCAACATTCGCAACCTCACGATCGACGTGGGCAATAATCCCAAAGTGGACGGCATCCGCTACTACGCCACGAACAGCGGGATCCTTCAAAATGTGACGGTGCGCGGTAACGGCAACATCGGCGTCAACTCTTCATTTCTCGGGCAAAGCGGCCCCAACATGCTGCAAGATGTGCTGGTCGAAGGCTTCGAAACCGGCATTGTGGCTTCCTGGGTGTATGGGCAAACCCTCTCGCGCATCACCGTGAAGAATTGCCGTAAACTTGCGGTTGCCGTTGAAGCCAACGCCGTCGCGATTGAAGACCTCACCGTGCTGGACACCCCCGTAGCGCTCAAGGTCTCCATACCCAATGACTGGGAGAATTGGGCAGGCGTGGTGGCGTTGGTGGGGGGACACTTTTCGAGTTCGACACCTCAAGGTCCAGCGATTGTAAACGCCGGCGTACTCTACGCTCGCGATGTTCGCACGCAAGGTTACAGCGTTGCCGTTGAGAGTTCCGGCGAAGCGCTCGACGCCAAAGGGCCCAATCTCGAAGAGTACATGTCTGAACCACTCCTTCAGCTCTTTGACAACGCACCGAAGGCTTCGCTCAGGCTGCCCATCAAAGTCGAGCCCAGTGTGCCTTGGGAAAGCAACCTCGAAAACTGGGTGTCTGCCAATGATTTTGGGGCTATCGCCGGCGACGAAAAAGACGATAGCGGTGCGTTCCAAAAATCGATCGACAGCGCGGCGAGCAGCGGAAAAACCACCGTGTACTTTCGCGGCGGCGGCGGCCCGGATCCTAACTGGTACATCTTCGATAAAGCCGTATTCGTGCACGGTAGCGTGCGGCACGTGATCGGTCTGGGCTTTGGGCGGATCTTGGCAAACAAGCCCAACGCCGGCTTTGTGGTGAACGATGCCTCAGCGCCGGTTGTTAAGTTTCAAGGTATCGATGCGTTCGGCGGAGACCCCATCACTTTGGAAAATCGCGCTGCATCCCGCACGCTAGTCGTAGAAAGCTGTGGAGTTCAGATCCTGGGAACAGGCACGGGGGATATCTTCGCCACGGACGTACCCGGCCTCGTGCTGCTCAAGAAGAAAGGCCAGCACATGTGGGCACGCCACCTGAACGTCGAGGGCCGCTCAGATGACGGCTTGGTGCAGAATCTTGGCGCCGATCTGTGGATCTTAGGCACCAAGAGCGAGGGCAAAGGCCTTCGCTACCGCACCACTTCGGGCGGACGCACCGAAATCTTCGGAGCGTTCCAATACACCAACGAGCCGATCGCTGAGACGGACCGGCGCCCGATGTTTGACGTTAACAATGCGTGGCTGTCCGTCGCTGGTGTGCGCGAAATTTGCCACAACGGACAGCCGTATGTCATCAAGGTTCGTGAGCAGCGTGGTGAAGAGGTCCGAGAGCTCGACAAACTGCGCGCTCCAGGCTGGACGTCTTGGCCGCTCTACAACGGCGCTAGCGCCGCTTCAAACTGAGCTATTTCGACACGGCTCCGCCAGCCGGTGCTTTGCACAGAATGTCGTATTGTGCGCGTTCCCGCCAACGCCCCCCGGAGAGTATCCGCTCAGAACGCAGTTGCTTGATGTCATAAGGCCCCTTGCACAGATCCTGTGCCCGCTTCTGGCATTGGGCATAGGCGGTTGAGTCACCCTGAATTTCTCCCGTTAACCTGGCAGCGGCGGTGCTCATGCAGGAAACTTCGTAGTGCCCCTCAGCCACCTTCACGACAGCCCCGCGCCCACATCCCAAAAGAATGAACCCACCTAGAAACGCAGTTGTTGCCTTCATAGGGTGAGGCTTATCGGGTGAGGCGACCATTTTAAACCCCCAACTTCCAAGCGGGCCGTTTCTTGGGGCGCCCGGCGGTGCCCGGCAAGAATTGCGGCTGAAAGGCGCACGGCGCGGCAATTGCGCGGCGTCAGAACTCAGGCACTAGGTTTCCGTTTGGCACGCGACCTGCATCCGCCGTGGCATGAGCAAGCCCATCCCGAGCATCCAGAAGTACATGACAACCAGCCCGCACACCATCGGGGTGGATCAACCGATGAGCGAGGCACACGACATCATGCGTCGGTATCGGATCCGGCATCTGCCGGTCCTCTCCGGTGGTCGCATCGTGGGCATCGTCTCAGCAGGTGATTTGCACTTGGTAGAGGCGGTCGGCGACGTCGATCCGACGAAGGTTCTCGTCGAGGATGCGATGACCCAGGAGCCGTATTGTGTGCTGCCCGAAGCGCCACTGGATGAGGTGGTGATGACGATGGCATCTCAGAAGTACGGCTGCGCCATTGTGGCTCAGAATCACAAGGTGGTTGGCATTTTCACCACCGTGGACGTTTGCAGCGCCTTCGCAGAACTTTTGAACACTCGGCTCGCTAAGTAGGCGAGCCTTCCATTCCCTTGGGCAGGTGAGCTTCTGCGTCTGCAGGGTAGGCAAGAACGCCCATTTCAGGGATGTCGAGCCCGGTCAGTTCGTCTTCTGCCGATACTCGGTTACCCACCAACTTGCCGATGATGAAGAATGCGATGGCCGTCATTGCGCCCACGTAAACGACGTTGGTGACGATGCCGATGCATTCAGCAAAGAACTGACCAGAGTCCCCGTACAGCAGCCCAGTTACTTTGCCCGAGACGCCATTCAGACCATCGCCGTAAGTTCCATTCGAAAATAGGCCAAGCGCCAGGATGCCCCAGGCACCGTTGACGCCGTGTACGGCCACCGCACCTACAGGATCGTCAATCTTCAGTTTCTGCTCGACGAAGAGTGCAGCCAGCACCACCAATACACCTGCGATGGCACCAATCAGCAACGCCGAGCTAGCGCTCACGAATGCACAAGGCGCCGTGATGGCAACCAGGCCGGCAAGCATGCCGTTGGCCAGCCACGTTGGGTCCGGCCGGCCATAGCGCGTCCAGACATAAATCCCAGCCGCAATCGCTCCCGATGCCGATGCCAGCATCGTGTTCACGGCAACCACGGCAATCCGGGTGTCCGTCGCCGCGAGGGTTGAGCCCGGGTTAAACCCAAACCAACCGAACGCCAGAATGAAGGTGCCAAGGAGTGCCATCGGAATGTTGTGGCCAGGGAGGGCATTGGGGCTGCCATCCTTGTTGAACTTTCCGATACGCGCCCCGAGCATTTTGGCGCCAACGAGTGCCGCCACGCCGCCCGTCATGTGCACCACGGACGAGCCCGCGAAGTCGACATGGCCGTGCCCGAGCCCGAAGTTGCTACCGAGCGTGGCGAGCCAGCCACCACCCCATACCCAGTTTGCATAAATGGGATAGATGACAGTTGAAATCACAAGTGTGAAGAGCACAAAAGAAATGAACTTCCAGCGCTCCGCCATGGCTCCCGTTGGGATGGTGCAGGCGGTATCCATGAATACCATCTGAAAAATGAACATCGTGGCAACGGCCGGCGTGTAGCTAGCGAGCGGCAAGAAGAAACCCGAAGCTCCAAAGAGTCCGAAGGTTTTGCCGGCCAAAGTGATCGTCACCTCGTTAGAAAGTGTCGCATCGCCGCCGAAAGTGGCCATGGCACCCACGCCCCCCATCTGCAGCCCAAAGCCTATCGCCCAAAAACCAATGATTCCGATCGCATACACAAGGAAATTCATGGCCATCACGTGCGCTGCGTTCTTGCGCCGGCAGAGGCCGGTCTCGACCAGGGCGAACCCAGCCTGCATGAACATGACCAGGAATGCACACACCAACGTCCAAACGATGTTGGTCGCGGTCGCCATGTCTGCAGCACTGGTCTCAAGTTCAGCGAGTTGTTTAGCAATATCGGTTAACTGCGGGTCTATCATGAAATGCCTCCGGAGAAGCTTGATGTACCAACGCCTGGTTTCTTGGATGCGTCCGCGCCCTTTCGTTGACAAACAGACGGGCCATCGCGAAACATTTCCGCAGCCAGCCCCTTCCGTCGCCTTTTTGCCGCTAAGAAACGCGATGCCCGCGATAGTAGGCTGGGGCAGCCACGGTCGGCTCCGCTCGGTCAGGCACTTCGCCCACGCCCGGCAGCACGCCGGCCAGCGCACCTAAATCAGCCTTCAGCAGGGACTTACTCACCAGATTGAGAGCCATTTTCAACTGCGGCATGTGGATGCCTTGCTCCGCGAGCACAACAATCGCCAGCTCTGGCTGGCCCCTCACCACCAACTTGTGGTCTTCATAGCGGACGACGATGTTTGAAACATCGCCCTCGTGGCTTAACGCCTCCCGCAATCGGGCAATTCTCGGCCCAACCTCTGCCAGCGCCGCCTGGGTGAAGATGGCCGGCAAATCGCGAAACAGCACGAGGCCCAGGGCCGACACCACGAAGCTCCCGATGATTCCGTCCACATCCCGAAGACCTTTTAGACTCTCGAGGGCGTTCGACATGCTGCCTCCTCTCTCACAAACCAATCACAAACCAATTCGGCGGCGGAGCGTGTTGAGCTCGGCCTGCGGTGACGCCTCCAAGGAGGCCACGCTCCCGTTGCTCTCAACATAGAGCAGCCCGTTGCGGTTAGGCAGCGTCCATTCGAGCGCGCGAAACCCGCCCATGCCGAGCCCCTCTCCAACCACTTGTGCCATGCGAACGGCGTACGCCGAGAGCTCCGCAAAGTCCTCTTGATTGCCCTCGCCTCGAGCCACCACCACGTTGCCTTGGGTATCCAGGCGCACTGCGCGAATCACCTTGCTCAGTGCCCGCCCGGACCCCGCAGCTTTCTCTGGCTCGTCGGAACTCAGGAACTCAGAATCGTTAAGCTCTTGTGCCACATTGACCTTTTCAAGACCGACATTTGGTGTTGGATTCTCATCGCTCTGTTGCGCCGCACGCATGAGCAACTCCTGCCAGTGGGACAGAATCGTCGGCGGATTGGGCGCTCGGAACTTGCACGGATCAACCTTCCCTTGCTGCCAGCTCAATATTTCCTGTGCCGCCGCTTCGCCACGGAGCGTGCGTGTCATGGCGTGCACCAACTGCCCACCCGAAAACATCAGGTAGCCAGTGTTGGCATCCGAAACGACCCGAAACGAGGCTTCGGATCCGGAAAGGCACTCCATCTGAACGAGATCCGGGAGCGTCACGCGCTGCAGCTGGGCCGCAAACCCCACTTGTCGAATCGCAGAATCCGGCGTAGGCACGTTGGTGTTTTCGGGCATCGAACTCAACGTTTTTATCGGCATGACGACGACCTCAAATGTCCACTCAACGCTCCATGGATGCAAGTGGATTATGCGTGTTTCCGAAAGCGAATCCATCCAGCAATCTGGAGGAAACATGGAGCTCACGAAACGCTACCCGCTCGCAGGCCGTAGATTGGCGCTCCTGCTTGGGATCGTGCTTATAGCTTGTGCTTGCGTTGAAAAGCCGAAGCCGAAGCCACGGCCTCCCCCCGGGCCGCTTCACGTCGCCAATTCAGGATTTCCGGCAGCGGTCGACGAAGTTCTGAAGAAAAAGTGTCGGCGTTGCCACACGACGCCACAAGCTAACGGCGCGCCCTTCCCCCTCCTCACCTGGGATGCCACGCGAAAGCTGCGCTACAACCGCCCGATCTGGACGCTCATCGGCACGACGGTGAAGTCAGGCTTCATGCCCTACCGCGTGCCCCTGACTCCCCCTGTTGAGCGGCTCAGCGAAACGGAGAAAGCCACGCTGTTAAGCTGGGTGGATTCAGGGGCCGCCAACGACCGCGGCAGTTTCGGCGAAGGGGCCGGCGGGGCCGGCGGGGCCGGCGGGGCACAGCGGGCCGACGGGGCCAGGGCTGTGCCAACCCCAGCACCCTGACTTCGCAACCAAACGTGTGGCCCAGCGCGCCCGACTAACGCATACTCGCGCCGATGAAACATGCCTTCCTTAGCGCCGCGTTCGTCAGTTGTTTGGGCTTGGCCTGCGGGCGAGAACAGCTGAAGATGCCGAGCAAGGTGCCAACAAGCAACACCACGCCAACAGCGGCAATCCCACGGGCTACACCGAGCACTCCCGAGGTTGCGCCCGCGGAGCCGGTAAAAATCGGCCCCATCACCGACTCACACATTCACCTTTGGACGCTACCGCGAAGCCAGCCACCGATGAGCGACGACGGCCGATTCCCAGGGGCCTCACCGGCCTGGATCGCTGTGAACGCGATGCTACCAGATTACGAGCGTACCCAAGGGGGGCAGTGGGTGGATCAGAGTGTCATCATCGAATCGATCGGCGGTGTACCTCCCAATAAGCGCGTTGCCGCTAATCAGTGGATGCTGGATCAGGTGAAGAGTCATCCCAAATGGCTGAGCGTGGTGGGCGGCTTGGATGTTCTGCAATCTCCGCTAAAGTTTAAGCGCGAGCTCGATCAATTGGCTTCGGATAAGCACTTTGTGGGGCTGCGCATAAGTGGCGGGGATTTGCTGGAAGGTGGCCAATTGAAGGGCAATGCTCTCGCCAATCTCCGCGATCTGGCTGCCCGTGGGATGATGGTGGATTCGCTCGACACGAGCGGCAACGATGTCGCAGCGATCGCCAAAGCTGTGCCGAGCTTGCGGATCGTGATCGATCATCTTGCTCAGAAGTCTTTTGATTTTGAAGTCCCTGCTGATTGGCGCTCACGTTTGGAAGCCGCCAGCGCACAACCCAACGTGTATTTGAAGATCTCGGATACCGGGCGCCTGAATCGAGGCAGCCAGGGTGGTGATGGTTGGTCGAGCCCTTTTCCGAGCGCCTCCGACCCAAAACAATACAGCGCCGTATTTGAGGCAGTGTGGGTCTTGTTCGGGGAAGATCGCCTGCTCTTCGGTTCCAATTGGCCCGTGAGTAATGTTGCTGGGGATTTCCGGACGCAGATCGTGGTGCTCGAGGCTTTTCTCAAAGGCAAAGGACGTGAGGCTCGCGATAAAGTCATGAGCGGCAACGCGGCTAAGCTCTACGGTCCGCGTCCATAGACCTGCCCATGCTTGAATCACTGACCTTCGACAACCGTTTCGTCCGTGAATTGCCCGCCGACGCAAGCCGCGAGAACACGCGCCGAGCCGTGCATGGCGCGAGCAGGACTGTGCCTCGCAGGAGTTCGCTCAGGTGTTTGCCGGCAATCAGCTGCTTTCCGGCATGGAGCCCTATGCTGCCTGCTATGGTGGGCATCAATTTGGTTCATGGGCGGGCCAGCTGGGAGACGGGCGCGCGATCAGCCTGGGTGAGGTTGTTAACCTGCATGGCGAGCGCTGGGAGCTGCAGCTGAAGGGAGCTGGGCCTACTCCCTATTCGCGCAGTGGCGATGGCCGCGCCGTGTTGCGCTCCAGCTTGCGCGAATTCTTGTGCAGTGAAGCGATGTATCATCTGGGGATCCCGACAACGCGCGCGCTCTGTTTGGTCGCAACGGGCGAGAGCGTTCTGCGCGATATGTTTTACGATGGGCGTGCACGCCACGAGCCCGGTTCTTGCGCTTCGGCAATTTTGAGCTTTTGGCGCGCCGCAACGACGTAGAGCTTCTGAGAAATTTGGTAGATTTCACCCTCCGTCGAGACTTTCCCGAGCTGGGCGAGCCGAACCCGGAAGTTTATCTGCGTTGGCTCGCGAGCGTTGCGGAGCGCACGGCCCAGCTCATGGTGCACTTCATGCGAGTCGGGTTCGTGCATGGGGTGATGAACACGGACAACATGTCGATTTCGGGGCTCACGATCGACTACGGCCCGTACGGTTGGCTGGATCATTTCGACCCCGCTTTCACACCCAACACCAGCGATGCGCAAGGCCGTCGCTGTCGTTTTGAGAATCAGCCACGCGTCGCGCTTTGGAATCTAGTGCAACTCGCTCAAGCCGGCGCCCTGAATGGGCACGCAACCGAGCCGGCTGCTCAATGCTCTCTTGCAGCTCCTAAGTTCGCATGATCTAGCACCACGCCGCGCTGTTGCGCACGGTAGGCGCTGGGCTCAAGCCCCGTGTGTCGACGGAACAGGCGAGCGAAGTAGTTCGCATCGTCGATGCCCACGTGGAGCGCGATCTCTTTCACATGAATATCCGTATCGCGCAGCAATTGGCTGGCTTTCCTGAGGCGCAGCTCGATCACATAGCTGAGCGGCGCAATCCCAAAACATTCATGGAAACAACGACCCAGCGTGCTTTGCGACATGTGCGCGCGGCGCGCCAGCTGGGCTACCGTGACAGGTTCGCTGAAATGCCGATCCAGCCACTCCATGACGCCTGAAAGACGCACCAGAGTCTGTGAAGCCACTGAACTCATCCGGCTGTAGCTGCGCGATAAATCCACGAGCATTCCGTAGAACAGGCCGGTGAGAGCAACCTCATAGCCAGGCTTCTTCTCGACCACTTCCGCGTGAAGGCGCGCCGCGGACTGCTCGATGCGTGCAACAGCGGCATCCTCCAAGTGCAGGCGGCTCTCAAACTCGTGCTTAACTCTGAATCGGGGCTCCAACGCGAACAGTGCATGATAGCCCGGCATCTGCCGCAACTGATGCTCCGGGAGTAAGAGCCGCGCTGGATCGTACAAAACGTTCACCAACTCCAACCCGTTGCACTCTGCATAACCATGCAGAAGATCGACCGGGATCACAAACACATCCCCACGGGTGACCTGGAAGGATTCAGTCTCCAACACGTGTTTGCCAGTGCCGCCAGTAACGATCACCAGCTCGGCGTAACCCCAGTGCTGGTGGAGCTCGATGGCTTCCTGTCGGACCGGGAAGGCCGTCAACGGGAAGGCCGTCAGACTGGCGTGGTGAAACTCCCAGGGCGGCAGCACGCTCGGAGCATAGCATGAAAATCACGCTCGAATCGTTTGCGGTCGCACACAGACTCCGGTATTCAAGACCGGCTATGCCCATTCGCGTCACGGTCTGGAATGAAAACGTTCACGAGCAAGAAATGCCCGAAGTGCGGGAAATCTATCCCACCGGTATCCACGGCTGCATCGCCGAGACCTTGAGCCGTGATGCCGAATTGAAGGTTCGCACGGCAACGCTGGAACAGCCCGAACATGGCCTCACCGAGGCTGTCCTCGAAGAGACGGACGTGCTCTTTTGGTGGAGCCACGGTGCACACGATAAGGTTGAGGATAAAATCGTCGATCGAGTTCAAAAACGCGTGCTTGAGGGCATGGGTCTGATCCCCCTGCACAGCTCCCACTACGCCAAGATCTTTAAGCGCCTGCTGGGGACCAGCTGTTCCATCACCTGGCGCGTGGCTGACGAACGCGAACGCCTCTGGGTGGTGAACCCAGGGCACCCCATCGCCCGTGGCATCGATCGCTTCATTGAGATCGATAAGGAGGAAATGTACGGCGAGCCGTTCGGCATCCCAACTCCCGATGAAGAAGTGTTCATCTCGTGGTTCGAAGGCGGCGAAGTGTTTCGTTCAGGCTGCTGCTTTCGGCGCGGCGCCGGCAAGATTTTCTACTTCCGGCCTGGCCACGAAACCTTCCCCACGTTCCACCATCCGGGTGTTCAGCAGGTGCTGATCAACGCTGCGAAATGGGCTGCGCCCGAAGGCCCGCGCTGGGTGGACACCTGCCCGATGGTGACACCTGAAGAGACACGCGAGGCCATCGGGCGTCCCCGGCCTTGAGGCATGCAGCCAGTCGCGGATCTTTTGCTCGAGTGGGGCCTAGGCGCTCCGCTGCTCCGGAGCGACGTGCGTGATTCGGGATCGGGCGCGATAAGCTGTGGGCTCCATGCCAGTGTGTTGCCGAAATAGGCGCGCGAAGTAGTTGGCGTCATCGATGCCAACGGAAGGAGCGATCTCTTTTACTTTGGCCTCGGTGTCTCGGAGCAGGAGCTGAGCCTTTTGCATGCGCAGATGAAGTAAGTAATTGAAGGGCGACACGTCGAAGCAGCGCTTAAAACTGCGCTGCAAAGTGCTCTGCGACATCTCCGCCTTGGCCACCACATCTTCCAGCGTCACGGGCCCCTCGAAGTGCTGATCGAGCCACAAGAGTACAGGCGAAAGCCTCACCAACGCCTCGCAGAGCGGAAGCCGCATGTTGGCGTAAGAGCGTGCCAGCTGGACACTGAGAGCGCAGAACAAGCTATCCGTCACATTCTCAAACCCTGGCTTCTTGTCGTCGAGCTCAAGCTCTAGCTTCCCCAGCACTTCAATAGTCGCTCTGAGTTCTTCGGGGCTCAAGCGCAGGCGCCCGGTGAGGCCGTGGAGCGCTCGAAGCCTGGGCTCAAATTTGAAGAGCGCTAGATATCCCGGAATAGCTTTCAGATCTGCGACACTCGCGGCTGCGGTTTCAGCGTCGAAAGCCACCCGCATCAAACTCAAATCTGGGCCCGACTGCACGTCATCCGATGAGCCCGCAGGCAAGACAAAGGCATCTCCAGCGTGAAGCAGCTCTGCCTTGCCATCGACCCTGCGTGTGCCCTGCCCAGACGCAACGACCACTAACTCCGAAAATTTTTCTGGGGGCACTGACTGCGTTGCCTCGGACAACACGCTAGACTTGCCATCCGAAGTGAAGAACACCGACGACGGCCGCTCAACCATTAACTTCTTTGAAACGCTAGCTGGCATGCGAAAAGCTCCAATTCCTCGAGTCAGTGTTTTGGGTTTGGCGCAGGTAGCGGCGCGCCAGCGAATTGCTGAATTGTCCAGTTTCGCGAGCCACAAAAGACTAAATCCTAGTCTTGAGACTAGGCTCACGCGTGGAGGCGCGCCAGACATCCGTGCGTCAGAACATGTCCGTTTTGCGACGCCGGACCGCCCTCAACACCTCATTCAACCTAGGCTGCACCCGTGAGGATTGGCCTGGGATACTTTAATTTTTCTGGTTATTCAGAGGCGAATTTGCTGGGCATCGCCAATTTTGTGCGCCCGAATCGCCCCTGGGCTCTCGATCTCTTGGAGCCAACTTTGGAGGGCATGGAAAGGCTGCTCGCAAGAAAACCCGACGGAGTCCTGATCGGAGGCTCTGACGACCGAGTGCTAGCACTTCTGCTGCGTGCTGGCGTTCCGTTCGTGAGTACGGGGGCTCCCTCTAAGCGCCAGATCAACCAAGTCGGCAACGATGAACGCTTGATTGGGGAGCTTGCCGCACAACATTTCATCACGCGCGGTTTCAAGCGCTTCGCCTACGTCGCACGCACAGGAACACACCCCGACGCTCGGCTCCACGCCTTTGAGAATTATCTGGCGGAGCGCTCCTATACCTGCTCAGTGTTTGAAGGCACTCACGGCAGCGACCTCACGAATTTGTTGACCGAAGATGATCCACCACTCACGGCATGGCTGCTCGGATTGCCCAAGCCTTGTGCCGTGTTTTGCATGTACGATCAGCAGGCCTGGGTCGTGGCGGAACAGTGCCGGCGGGCGAAAATCGGAGTGCCCAATGAGCTTGCCATCCTCGGCGTCGACAACCACGCAACCACGTGTTTGCTCGCCGATCCACCGCTCAGCAGCATTCAAAGTGCTTCGGTGCGAATCGGTTACGAAGCTGCTGCGTTGCTTGAACGCATTCTAGAGGCTCGGGGCAGGGAACCTGAAACGATTTGCTTGCCCCCGGTTCGCGTGGTGAATCGCCGCTCGACCGACGCTGTGGCGGCCTCCGATAAGCTCGTGGCGCATGGCCTGAGCCTGATGCGAACCCACATTTCAAGCGAGCTTGGCATTGACGATATTTGCGGCGCCTTGAAGTGTTCACGCCGCAGCCTGGAGCGGCGTTTCCACGCGGGCACAGGCATGTCTCCCGCGCAAGCTTGGCAACGCTTTCGTGTTGAAGAGGCAGAGCGGCTGTTGGCAGATACGGACCTCAGCGTTGAGACGATTGCTGAGCGTACCGGTTTGGGTGACGGGAGGCAGGTTGCCGCAGCCGTGCGTAAGGCCACGGGCCTCACGCCAATGAAATTTCGCCGCAACGCTTCGCAGTAGTTGAGCCGCCCAAGAAGCCAAGAAGATCGGCGGCTTCAACCAGCAACGGCGGATCGGCGCCGCCGCGCAGCAGTCAGAACGAACGCTCCGAGCACCAGCAACAGAGCCCGCCCGGCGGGCGGAGAAGCGCCCAGCGCGCAGCCCGACACTTTTTCCCCTGCGGCGCCGGCGCCACTACCCGTGCTGCTCCCAGGCACCAAGCTCTTGGCACCACCCGCTGCCGCAGGCGGCTTCGGAGTCATACTCGCACTCCCTCCCCCGCCGCTCATCGTGGACCCCGGCGGAGCCCCGCCACTCGACATCGCACCACCCGCCTCGGGCGGTGGAGGAGGCGGTGGCGGCACGCTCGCACCCACGACGCAGACACCCGCCACGCAACCTTGTCCGGCTGGACACAGGTTCGGATCCTCATCAATTTGGCCGTCACAATCATCATCAAAATAATTGCAGGTTTCGACGCGCGGCTCGCCAGGAATACAGGTACCAGCGCATGAATAGGCCAAGCGCCGACACCAGCCCAAACCACAATCGGGCAGCACTCCATTGTCGATCTGCGTGTTGCAATCTTCATCTTGGCCATTGCAGACTTCGGCGGCGCCTGGGTGCACGGCGGGATTGTTATCATCGCAATCGCCTTGCCCGATGCCCCAGCCCTTGAGCCCGGAGCAGCCCACGTGGGTCATGCCGCCAAAGCGGCCGAAACCGTCGCCATCGGCATCTTCATACAACGTAACACCTGCGAGGCCCTCATCCACGACGCCGTCGCAGTTGTTATCGCGCAGATCACAAAGCTCCGGATTGCGGGGAAAATTGCGCTCGTCGTTGTCATCGCAGTCATCCCCGAGCTCAGAATAATATTGCGGCGCCACGCACGCTCGCAGGTCGTCGCGACCCGGAACGCCGTGGCCATCGCCGTCGAAATCGCGGAGAAAGACCTTGCTCGGACCCATGCACCCGACGGCAATGGACACCTGCCCATCTCCAGAACTATCTCCGCCGCGTCCGCCGTCTCCGTTGGCCGCCAAAGCAGCCACCGAAAACATGACGCCTCCAGGTTCGAACGGTGCAGTCCAGTTAACAAGGAAGGTGGCCACGCCATTCACCGCCCTTCTGGGCGAGGTTTGCTGCACGCCGGCTCCCGAGAGCGCAGTCTGCTGCCCGTTCACAACCTCATACGTGCCCTGACTGCCGAGCGCAGTGCGGAGGAAAATCCCAGCGACGTCGGGAGTGGGAACACTGATCTTGAGCTGGATCGTTTGACCGAACGCCACGTCCAAAGCGCTTGGCTCAATCGTAATGTTTGGCTTAGCGCCCGTGCTCCCATGGCAACCACCGCAGCCGGCCGCGGCAATCCCCGAAGCGCGCGCCAACGCATCGGAAGCGGGCAGCACGATCAGCGCCAGCGCGAGAAGCGCGAGGCAGATATTGGCAAACCGGCGCGCCATGAGCATCGCCTCTTAGCATATCTGGTCTAGGTGCGCGGGGCACGATTCTGAGCTCGTTACCGCGGAAATTACGCGCGCTTACAACCCCTGCATAACTTTCCCGAAAAAGCTTCTCTGTTCGGAAGGCCAGAGCGCAGGTTGGTATGGCAAGGTTCCAGGACAGCGCTTAGTAGTTAATCTGAAAACCATGCGGCAAGCATGCTCCATGCTCCATGAGGAGCGACCTGCTGCAACGCTAGACCCGGAGCGCAACCGCGACGCAAACCAGCAGGAGAAGCGCAGCTTCCGAATTCGGGGCGCAAGGCGCCCCTCGGGGTGGGTCATAAAGGACTTGAACCTTTAGCCAACGGATTAAGAGTCCGCTGCTCTACCAATTGAGCTAATGACCCGACAAAAATGCGGAATGCGCTCTTACCGGGCGCCCCCTCGCGCGTCAAGCTCACTTGAACCCCTCCGCACCGCTTGACCCTCAAGCAGGCGCCTTCTATGAAAACAGCTCCAATTTTATGCGCCCCTAGCTCAGCTGGATAGAGCATCGGACTTCGAATCCGAGGGTCGAAGGTTCGAATCCTTCGGGGCGCGCCAGGGGAGTGCAGGATTTCTGACGGAATGCACACGGCGCGGGTGCCGCACGGTGCTTTTCTTGGTTCCCACCCTCGGGTATAGACCCCGGATGTTATCGACGGCCGAAAGCCTGGCGGGGCAGGAAATCGCCTCTGGTAAACGCTTTGGGTTTGGGGCCAACTGGAATCGCTACCTGGCTGGAGTGTCTGAGGAACGGATACAGGTGGCGCGCGATTCAGTGGTGGAGCTGCTTAAGCTTGATTCGCTCGCGGGGAAGTCCTTTCTCGATATCGGCTGTGGCAGTGGTTTGTTCTCCCTGGCTGCGAGGCAGTTGGGGGCCAAGGTGACCTCCTTCGACTTCGACCCGGACTCAGTGCGCTGTACCGAATCCATCCGTGAAAAGTTTCAGGGCTCCGATCAAGACTGGAGAGTGCTCCAAGGCTCAGCGCTGGATGTTGAGTTTCTGAAGAGCCTCGGGAAGTTTGATATCGTGTATAGTTGGGGCGTGCTGCATCACACCGGCAGCATGTGGCAGGCGCTCGACAACGCTCGGATCCCGCTCGGATCGGGCGGGCTCTTGGCGATTGCGATTTATAACGACCAGGGCCTGAGATCGAAACGCTGGCTTCAAGTTAAAGAGCTGTACAACAAGACGCCGGAACCGTTCCGGCTTGGCCTTCTCTTGCCGGTACTTATGGCCATGCATGGCCCCGCATTCGTGAAGGACCTAGTTCGGCTACAACCGCTTCGCACTTGGAGGGGGTACAAGTCGAAGCGTGGCATGTCTGCTTGGACAGATGTGATTGACTGGGTGGGGGGGCTGCCCTTCGAAGTTGCAAGCCCCGAAGCGATCTTTGATTTCTTCAAGGTACGGGGGCTATTGCTTGAGCGTTTGAAGACGCACTTGCGACTGGGGCCGCTTGAGTATGTTTTCCGCGCACCTGTTTGAGGCCGGGGGATCCTAACCAACCGGGGCCGGACTTATTGGCACACGCAAGCATCACTCGGCAGGAACCCTGGAGCGCGGTCTGCGCTGTCAGCATCTTCTTCGCCTGCTTGCTCCAGTTCATTGTCTTTTCGTTTGGGCGCGACCAATCGATTTATGCCGTGCTCGGCGACGGGATCTTGCACGGTAAGCTACCCTATCGCGATCTTTGGGACTTCAAACCGCCGGGCATTTTCTTTGTGTATGCGTTCGCGCAGGCGCTGTTTGGGACGAGTATGCTGGCACCGCGCATTTTTGAAATGCTCGGGTTGTGCCTCTTGGGGGCAAGCTTTGTCTTTCTCGCGAAGCGCTGGTTCGGCTCCCGCCTACTAGGCATTTGGGCGGCTGCGCTTGCAGTCTTCATTCATAGCCAGCTCGACTTCTGGCACACGTCTCAGCCAGAAACCTATGGTGCTATCCTCACGGCGCTTGGCCTCGCGCTTGCCGTTCACGAGGAGAACGCGAAGCGACCCGCCGTGCATTGGATTGCTATCGGGCTGGTGTTTGGCTTGGCAGGGCTCATGAAGCCGCACTTGTTGGCAGGGGGAACGGTTGTGGCTGCGTATTTGGCGACACGCCAGCGCCAGCATATACGAGCTAGTCTGCGGTATTTATTGCCTATTTTGACGATCGGCACGGCGGCACTCGTGCCAATTTTGGCTACTTGCCTTTGGTTTTGGTCGAAGGGGGCATGGGCCGCACTCAAGTGGACCCTATTCGAATTCGCTCCCGGCTACACGGCGCTCACCTATCAGAGTCAATCCGCGCTGCGCTTGTTCTATGCGGCCGTCGAGGAAGCCAGTTTTCGTTTTTCCGCGATCGTGGCTGTTGGCCTGGTGTTGGCCTTCGCTCTAGCTCCCGAGCACCGGCGCGAACGTGAAGGGCTGTTCGTCCTTCTAGGTGTCTGCATGGTGCACTTTGCAGGCATCGCCATGCAGAGCAAATTTTATCAGTATCATTTCTCAGCGACCTTGCCGTTCCTCAGCTTGATCGCGACGCTGGGCTTCGGGAAGCTTTGGTTCACGCTCAAACAGCCGGGGCGACAGCGAGCCGCGATTTTCGTAGTTGGTATCAGCTCGCTCGCTAGCATGCGGGTTGCCACCAACGATGTACCTCTCGGCTACTGGGCCCGAGCTTCAGAGCGCTTGCGATTTCTTGTTTCCCAATCAAGCTACGCGAACCGGGAGCAGCTGGATGCCGCCCTTTACCATGTGGCTGGCTACAGTCTGGTCGATAATCAGCAGATTTCACGCACGGTGGCGCAACTCACGAAGCCCGACGACTCCATCTTCGTCTGGGGTTTTGAACCTGCCATCTATCTGTTTTCTAAGCGCGCTCCCGCTTCACGCTTCATCTACAACGTGCCCCAGCGCGCAGCCTGGCAGGGCAAAGAAGCCCGGAGCATGTTGCTCGGCGATTTGAAGCGGCGCCCACCCCAAGTGATCGTGGTGGAGCGTCAGGATATTTTCCCCTCCGTGGTGGGCAACGCGCTGGATTCGGCGGCGTCTCTGGAACAGTTTGTCGAGCTCTCGACGCTCATTCGAGATGGTTACTCGTTGGCGCTACAAACGGAGCGCTTCGATGTCTATCAAAAGGACCAACAACCAGCCGCGCTCGCAATGCCTGAGCCACACTTCGGACAAGCTCGCTAATGGCGAAGCACAGCGCCGGAGTGCTCCTCTACCGCCGCTGCGCGTTCAGTGTGGAGGTGTTGCTCGTGCATCCCGGTGGGCCTTTTTGGGCCAATCAAGATGAGGGCGCCTGGAGCCTTCCGAAAGGCGAGCTTCAAGCCGACGAAGATCATCTCACCGCAGCACGCCGTGAATTTAAGGAGGAAACAGGCCACGCGCTGGTTGGCGTTTTCACCCCGTTGGCATCGGTGCGCTTGAAGAGCGGAAAAGTGATTCACGCGTTCGCCGTCGAAGGCGATCTGGATCCCGCCGCGATCCACAGCAATTTCTTTGAAACGGAGTGGCCGCCGCGCTCGGGTGTGCTTCGCCAGTATCCCGAGGTGGATCGCGCAGCATTCTTCTCGCTCGCAGATGCCACGGCCAAGCTCCATCCCGGTCAAGTTCCTTTCCTTGACCGGTTGGCAAGGCTCCTTGAGGCAGCGTGCGGAGAGCGCTGAACGCTTGCGCTTGGTTGGATCTTCAGCCAGCTTGGCTCGGCGCGCGCGAGGCAGAGATGGCGCTTGAGCTCCTGCTCGGGGAGCTCCGTTGGGAACAACGCGAGATCATCCTGTTCGGAAAGGCTGTTCTGCAACCGCGCTTGATCGCTTGGGGTGGAGCACTGCCGTACCGCTACTCCGGCCAGACGCTTGAGCCACGACCGGTCACGTTGTTCACGCGAGAGCTTCTCGAGCGGGTGATTCAGACGACGGGCGCCTCGTTCAACCACGTGCTGATCAACCGCTACCGAAACGGACTAGACAGCATGGGCATGCATTCAGATTCTGAGCCAGAGCTAGGAAAGGACCCTGTTGTGGCGACTCTGTCGCTGGGTGCGACGCGGAGCTTTCAGCTTGCCGCGCGCGTTCCTACTC
>CAZSUA010000081.1:0-18392 GCA_964609655.1 uncultured Polyangiaceae bacterium
GGACTTCGCCGCGGATGATTCTCGTAAAGAGCGTGTCAGTCATGGGGCCTGCGTTTTCGGTTCAAGCTGCGGGAGTTTAGCGTCGAAGGAGTGATTTCGCTTGGGCAGCGTAGGGCCCGGTGGCGAAGCGTTCTAGGTATTTCTCTGCCACATGGCGCGCGCTGGCAGCGTCGCCTGAGCGTGAGCTGGCGTCCATCTGGCGACCCAAAGCTTCCGCCACCAGATCGCCGTTCGGGCGTTCCTTTTCGTAAGTGCCGAACCACTTCGCTGCGTCACTTGGGCGACTCTCGATCAGTAGCTTTCCGAGTCGGAATGCGGCGTTTGGCCCAGCTTCGGTGCGCCCGAAGCGCTCCCGTACACAACCTAGCAAGTGTTCGGCTGAAAGGGGCTGCTTGGCTAAGACCGCGAGATCAGCAGCTTGCGTGAGGTCGTCAGCCGACCAGGTCTTGCACTGAACGGTAAAAGGGATGCTTCGGGCTCTGGCGAAAGCGTCTTCATAGCTGCCTTTGGCGGCTAACTCTTTCCAGCTGAGCCCGTCGACGGTGCTCGCTTGTCCGTGCGGGCTCAACGCAGGGTCCGCCTTCTTGGGACTCGGCTCAGGCAAGGGCGTTGGCTTTGATGTTAGCTTGGGAACGCAGACCAGCTGAATGACGGTCTTCTCACGCAAGCGATGAGGGGCCTGCCCGCAGGCGCTCAGGAGCTCCGCGCTCCCGGAGTTAAACTGTAGATCAAATGAGCCTTTGTCTGGCGACCAGTCAAGTCGGAAATCTGCGCCGTTAATGTACATGCGAAAGGGTCCCGCCGACGCGATCCACTCTCGATTCGGACCTGCTTCCACCACAAAATGTGCCCCACCTTCTTCCAGGCGCACCTCCACGCGGGGTTCTGCAACGGTCACGACACGTGCTTTGGAATTGTCTTCGAGTTCGACTCGGCTCCCCTCCCAAAAGGAGATTTCGCGGGCTGCTTGAGTGGCAATCAGCTTGTCGGTTTCGGTGATGCTGCCAGCCGTGAAGCTCGGGGCGGTAGCGCGTGTCCGGAGTGCTCGAGCAACCACCAACCCCAGGGGGATGGCAATGAGGGCCAGCAAGAGCAGCGTGGCAATTCGAGGTTTCAACAACGGCCGGCGAGCAGAAGGCGTCATTCAGCATTGTCCAAACCACCGCGCGTCGCCCCCGTCAACCGGCCCCATGCGACTCCGGCCGCAATATGCGCTGAAATTCCCTAAGCTAACTCGTCCGGAAGTGTGTGTGTGTCACACCTTGGGCGCACGAAACCGAGGCACTCCGAGTGGGTGGAGGCGTGCTTGACCGCGCGGCGACGGCCAACTGCTGTCATACTGCAAGGTCAGCGAAACCAACGTGAAACCAGGCAGCCACCCCAGCACTGACTTTGGCGACCAGACGGTTGAGGTTGTTGTCGCTCGCAACCCGCATGGGCAGCTTGAGTTTGTTCAACAAGCTTGCTTGGTGGTGCTCGCGGGGCCCCGAATTGGGCAGCGCGTTGCGCTCCAGTCAAAGCCTTTGACCATTGGGCGGGGTAGTAAGAGCAAGCTGATCTTCGACGCCGATTCAGTCAGTCGGCTTCACAGCAGCATTGAATGGAGCGGTGGCCGGCATCGGGTGAAGGATCTCGGTTCGACCAATGGGACGTTCGTCAACGAAACGCGCATCAATGAACATGTCCTAGAAGACGGCGATCGGATCCAACTCGGTAGAGTGCTGCTCAAGTACATTTCAGGAGGCAATATCGAAAATGCCTATCATGCTGAAATTCAGAGGCTCACTCATTTCGATGGACTCACCGGCGTCGCCAATCGTCGCCATTTTGATGAAGCCTTAGCGCAGGAGATCGCTGTGTTCAGTGAGCACATGCGGCCGCTCAGTCTGATCTTGTTCGACCTCGATCACTTCAAACAGGTGAACGATAAGTATGGGCATCCCGCGGGTGATTCCGTGCTCAGGCAGGTTGCCGAGGTGGTGAATCAGACGACGGGTCCGGAGTTTTTGTTAGCGCGCACGGGTGGTGAAGAGTTTGCTGTGTTGTGCGCGGGCGTGACGGAAGGGGCAGCCCAAGAAATCGCTGAAAGGATCCGCCTTGCGGTCGAAGAGGCGCGCTTCATTTTCGACGGCACACATATCCCAACGACTTTGAGTTTGGGTGTCGCCGAAATGGCACGTGCTCGGGTGCCCGACGGCAAGATCCTGTTTTCAGATGCCGATGCGCGCCTGTATGCGGCAAAATCGGCGGGGCGCAACTGCGTGCGCGCAGGCTGAGCTGGGCAAGTCGCTCGTTACGCCCCGTTCTCTTGGACTGACGAGCCTTAGGCGTTCGCGCGCGTTGAGCTCCGGCGACCCTTGGCGGCTCCGTTGGCACTGGCGCCGTTGGCTTTGGCGGATGCGGCTGCCTTGGCAGGTGCGCTGGCCTTGGCAGGTGCGCCGGCCTTTGCAGGTGCGCTGGCCTTGGCAGGTGCGGCGGTCTTTCCACCGAGAAGATCGTCGGCCATCTTGGCGGCGCGGTGCGTGCTCTCCCAGGAGAATTCCTTGCGCCCAAAGTGCCCGTAGGCGGCGGTGTCGCGATAGATCGGGCGCAACAGGTCGAGCTCTTCGATGAGTGCGCGGGGGCGCATGTCGAATTCCTCAGAGACATATTTCTGGAGCTTCTCGTCGGCGATCTTGCCGGTGCCAAACGTGTTCACGTAAACGCCCATCGGCTTGGCGACGCCGATCGCGTACGCAACCTGCACCTCCACGCGTGTGGCGAGGCCAGCGGCAACGATGTTCTTGGCGACGAAGCGTGCGTAATAGCAAGCTGAGCGATCCACCTTCGAGGGATCCTTTCCGCTGAAAGCTCCACCGCCGTGTCGGCCCATGCCACCGTAGGTATCCACGATAATTTTTCGGCCAGTGAGCCCAGCATCGCCAAAGGGCCCACCCACCACAAAACGCCCAGTGGGATTCACAAAGTACTTCGTCTTGTTATCGAGCAGGTGCTTCGGAAGCGATTTCTTGATCACGAGCTCCATCACTGCGTCTTTGAGCGTCTTGTACTTCACGTCTTCACTGTGCTGAGTCGAAAGCACAACCGCATCAATGCGCTTGGGCTTGTCGTTCTCGTACTCAACCGTGACTTGGCTTTTGGCATCTGGCCGAAAGAAGTCCACTTTTCCAGCTTTGCGGAGCGCGGCAATCTGACGCACCATTTGGTGCGCGTACATGATAGGCGCTGGCATCAGTTCCGGCGTCTCATCGCAGGCATAGCCGAACATGAGACCTTGGTCGCCCGCGCCCTGTTCCTTGAAGAGCCCCTTGCCTTCGGTGACACCCTGCGAAATGTCGGGGGATTGCGGCTCGATGGCAGTGAGCACGCCGCACGTGTTGTAGTCGAAGCCCATCGAAGAATCGGTGTAGCCAATCTCTTTGACAGTTTGCCGAGCGATCTTGGCAAAATCCACTTTGGCCGTGGTGGTGATCTCACCGGCTACAACGATGAAGCCCGTCTTGCACAGCGTTTCGCAAGCGACGCGGCTCATCTTGTCTTGGGTCAAGATGGCGTCCAACACCGCATCGGAGATGGCGTCGCACATCTTGTCGGGATGGCCTTCGGAAACGGACTCAGAGGTGAAAAGGTATTGGCTCATCGCGTATTACTCGTCGTGGTTGAGTGGGTGCTGGGGTTGATGCCTTCGTTCAAGGGCTCGGGGGCCCCCAAAGGCCGCGGACACTATCACGAATTTTTCGCCGTGGCAGCTCGCGATTTGCTGAGGAATTACTGGGTTCGGAGGGCATCCAAGCCGGGGCCTGGGCTCTGCCCGGGCCTGAAGCGCTGGGCGGGCGTCCGCCGGAGTGTGATTCGGATCACCCGTTCGCCACGCAGCACTGTGAGTTTCACCGGATCACCGACCTCGCCACGGAGCTTCTCGTGTAGCGCCTTGGGAGAGAGATCTCGAGCGGCCGTGCCGTCGATCAATAGGATTTCATCGCCCGCTAGCAGGCCCGATTTTTCAGCGGCTAGCCCGCGCGGAGCATCGCGTACGTAGACGCGATCGTCCTCAGTTTTCGTCAAGAGTGCGCCGATCGTTCCATGGGCCGAGAAGCAGGCACCAGTTGTCAGAGAAAGCAGAAAGGCCCAGCTGAACCGAACAATAGGTTTCACCTAGCTTCGGTATCCCGCATTGACATCGACGTACTGGTGGCCAAGGTCCGTCATGAAGTAACGGCAGTGTCCCGGGCCCGTGCCAAGCGACAGCCGTATCGAAAAGGTGGGCGCTTGCATCAGTTCTTTGGCGCGCGCTTCGGCAGCACTTCCGATGCCCACGCCGTTCTCAACGATGCCAATGTCATCGATCGCAATTCGGGCAAGATTCGGATCGAACTTCACGCGCGCGCGCCCGGCTGCGGCGAGAATTCTCCCCCAATTGGGATCTTTGCCGGCCAACGCGGTCTTCACCAACAGAGAGGTGGCAATGGTTTTGGCCACCTGCAGTGCTTCCGCCTCTGAGGCAAGGCCGCTCACCTGAAGCTCAACCAGGTGCTCGCTGCCCTCGCCATCTGCCACAATCGACTGAGCCAACTTGGAAAACACGGTAACGAACGCAGCTTCGAGTTCGCTCTCGGAAGCCGCGCCAGCCTTGCCGGATGCGAGTACGAAAATGCTATCGTTGGTGCTCGTATCGCCGTCAACCGAGCAGGCGTTGAACGTTTTCTCGGTCGCGCGCTCCAAGGCGCGAGCTAGCGTTGCTTGGCTACAAATCGCATCGGTGACGGCGAAGGCAAGCATCGTGGCATGTGGCAAACCATCGCCGCTGAGGTCGGGATGAATCATGCCGGCACCCTTCGCCATCGCAAGCACCCGGGCACCGCTCAGTCCGCCAACTTCAACCTCCGCAACCTTCGGCCAACGGTCAGTCGTGAGGATCGATTGGGCAAATGCCTCGTAATTGGAGGGCGAAAGCATTCCAATCAACTCCGGCACGCGCGATACAATCAGCGGCGCGCGCAAAACTTCGCCGATCACGCCGGTTGATGCCGGGAGGATCTCTTCCGCCTGGCAATGGAGGGCTTCGGCAAGTGCGCGCGTCGTCGACAGCGTGGCGTTCATGCCAGGTTCGCCTGTGCAAGCGTTGGCGCATCCGCTGTTAACCAGGATGGCTCGGGTGCGCCCAGCTTTGATGCGCTCCATGGCCACGAGCACAGGAGCTGCCTTGACCAAATTGCGAGTGAACACGCCCGCGGCAGTTGCCAACTCATCGGCGACCAAGAGGCCCACATCCAAGCCGCCGCGCTTCTTCAAGCCGCACGCCAGACCCGCAAAACGAAACCCTTTAGGAACGATCATGCGGCGCTTATATCGCCGCGAGGCTCCTCGGTCCAATGGGAGTTAAGTTCGAGAAACGATCCGAGCTGCCTCCGAAAAGGAGATGCCGTGTAGTGCTCGCAAACTTGTCCGTAACCTCTATCTCAAAGTCGAACAAAGATAGTAAGCATGCTTACTATCTTCCAAGGAACGAAAAGGGCAGCTCACCTGGCGCTCCCGCAAGCGCGGCCCCGCAACCAAATCCCAGTCGTGCCGTTCGAATGGCCGGACCTTGCAAGAGGCGCGTCGGCGAGTTCACGAGGCGACGAACGGCGGTCCGGTTAACCTGTACTTTAACGGCGGCCCCCGCTCTGTTTCGTCCCCGCGCGGGGGCAATTCACTTTCGAACCTATCGTTTTTGGAGCCAACTTCGAGAATTGAACTCGAGACCTACGGTTTACGAAACCGTTGCTCTACCAGCTGAGCTAAGTTGGCGAAGGGCCGGGAGGATACGTAAAGGAAGTCCCGCGTCAAGTTGGGCCATTTTTCCGCAGGCGACACACGTACATCGGCCCGGCGCCCTCGGTATCGGGCCAGATGCTCCAGCCGAACCGTTCGGGGTGTCCCAAGTTGAAACCGAGCGGTTCTTCTTTCCACTCAGTTCCAAGCTTGCGCTCTAGGCGGCTGATCACGTTGGCGTTTTCCTCTTCTAAAAGTGCACACGTCGCGTAAACGAGTACGCCGCCGGGCTTGAGCGCTGCGAAGGCGGAGCGCAAGAGCGAGTATTGCTGGATTGCCAAGTGTTGGGCCCGAGCTTCAGACCACTCCGCGAGTGCCTTCGGATCGGCGAGCACGTGGCGTTCCGAAGAACACGGTGCGTCCAGCAGGATGGCGTCGTACGTGTTGGGATGATGCTGTCCGAAGCGAGTCGCGTTGTGCCCGCGGACATCGATGCGCTGTCTGATTTCGGGTGGCACATAGTCGTCGAGCACACGCGCCAAACGCGCGCGTCGAGTGCGCGAGAGTTCATTCAGCACGAGTGTGCGGCGTGCGACGCCGTCGTCCTCAGTATCAACAACGCCCCCAGAAACACTCAAAAAGAGCTGCTCTGCGAGGATCAGCGCCTTTCCGCCGGGTGCAGCGCACATGTCCAACACTTGCATCCCCGGTTCGAGCGAGAGGCTCTCGGCTGCCAGGATCGAAGCCCGATCGAGTGCGTAGTGAACAGCCAAACCCGGCGAGTGTGCCGCGAAGCCATTGGGTCGCTGGACATGCTCGGTGGGAGCCAACAGCGCTTGGCGCAAATCCGCCCAGCGTTCTTTGAAACGACTCTGATAGTGTTCTTCGAATCCGGCTGCACCGCGCAAACGAGCCACAGCCGGAGTCTAGCCTCGCCGTCCTGCTTCAGTCCTCGTAGTCAGGGTTCTGCCAGGGCTGCTTGGCGACGCCGTCGTCTTTCTCCACGATGAGGCAGCGTGTGGTGAGCATCGTGCCGGCAATGGATGCGGCGTGCTCCAGGGCACAACGCACGACTTTGGTCGGGTCAATCACGCCGCTCTTGATAAGATCCTCGTACTCGCCAGTGGCTGCATTCAGGCCAAATCCGCCGGACCCATTGCGCACCTTATCGACGGCCACACTTGCTTCAAGGCCGGCGTTCGAAGCGATCATGCGCAGAGGCTCTTCGAGACTCCTCCTCACGATGTTCACGCCAATTCGCTCGCCGTCGCTCACTTTGAGCTCATCCAGCACGCTCTGACAACGGAGCAGCGCCACGCCGCCTCCCGGAACGATGCCCTCTTGCGTGGCAGCGCGCGTTGCATACATCGCGTCGTCCACGCGATCCTTGCGCTCTTTTAGCTCCATCTCACTGTGTGCGCCCACCTTGATGACCGCAATACCACCGCTCATCTTAGCCAGGCGCTCCTGCAGCTTTTCCTTGTCGAAGTCGCTGGCGGCCTCTTCAATTTGAGCGCGAATCAGGTCGAGGCGACCCTTGATCAGAGCTTTATCGCCCGTCCCATCCACAATCAGTGTGGTCTCGTGATCCATCACCACACGCCGTGCGCGGCCGAGGTCAGCCAGCGTGACGCTTTCGACTTTCCGGCCCGTTTCCTCGGCAATCAGCACGCCGCCGGTGAGGACGGCCATATCCGCTAGGATCTCTTTGCGGCGATCACCGAACGCCGGTGACTTGACGGCACAGCACTGGAACGTGCCGCGCAGGCGATTGATCACCAGCGTGGCAAGGGCCTCCGGGTCGAAATCCTCAGCGATAATCAAGAGCGGCTTACCGGTCTTTACGATCTGCTCCAACAACGGCACGAGCTCGGCCATGTTGGAGATTTTGCGCTGATGCAGCAGAATGTAAGGATCTTCGAGCACGCACTGCATGCGAGCCGTGTCCGTCACGAAGTACGGTGACAAGTAGCCCTTGTCGAACTGCATGCCGTCTACGGTTTCGAGTGAGGTTTCCGTGTTCTTGGATTCCTCAATCGTGATGACGCCGTCCTTGCCAACCTTCTCCATGGCCTTGGCAAGCATCTGGCCGACTTCTTCGTCGCCATTCGCGCTGATAGTGCCGACTCGGGCAATTTGGTCGTTGGTCTCGATGGGGCGCGAGATCTTCTTCAGCTCAGCGACAACAGCCTCCACGGCCAGCTCGATGCCACGCTTGATAAACATCGCATCGTGGCGGGCGGCTACCATGGCCGCGCCTTCGCGATAGATTGCTTCGGTCAGCACCGTTGCCGTCGTGGTGCCATCTCCGGCAAGATCAGCCGTCTTGGAGGCTGCTTCGCGCACCATGCGCACACCCACGTTGGTTAACCGGTTGGGCAGATCGATCTCTTTTGCGACCGTCACTCCGTCTTTGGTGATTCTGGGAAGACCTGCGTCCTTCTGGAACACCACATTGCGCCCTTTGGGGCCCAGGGTGACTTTCACGGCGCGGGCCAAAGCCTCGACACCTTCCAGTAAATGCTTCTGAGCTTCTAAATCGTATACAATCTCGCGTGCGGCCATTGCTTGAGCTTCTCCTCGGGGGCGCGCAATGTGCGCACCTAGCCGACCCCTGGCAAGAGGAGAAATTGGCGGGCTCCCAATTTTGACCCAGTTGAACGGCGCCCTGCCAATAGTACCGAGTTTATTGAGGTCCTTCGTGCTTCGCTGGAAAAATCCGATTTCACCGACGCTACTCGTCATTGGCGGCGTTTGCCGGGGCCTGTTCCAAATTGGCGGCGTTTGCCGGGGCCTGTTCCAAATTGGCGGCGTTTGCCGGGGCCTGTTCCAACGCTGCTCCCACTAGGGACCCCGGTACGGGGGGTTGAGCGTACACCATGGGTCTAGGCAATTTCGAGGGCTGCGCCGGGCGTTCGCGGCTCATTTCAGCACCTTTCAGCAGTTCTCGCCGAAAGCCGCAGCCGCCGACCGGTGTGACTTGAGTCCTTCAATTCGGCACCGCGCCAGTTTCAAGGAATTAGCTTGGCTAGGAACCCGCTAGATGCCTGCCCGTTTACGGGACTTATCGAGGTGCCGAGGAGGTCCATCCGCTGGCCCACGCCGCCTGCGATGTAGATGCTGTAATCGGAGCAACCGTCACGGCACTGATGCCGTTCGGCGCATCGTCGTACGCTTGTGACCAGCGATGCGCGCCAGTCGAGGTGAGACTTACAAGAAACACCGAGCTGACGCCCGCTCCACTGCTTCACCGACGTTACCGCCACCGAAATTGATCGCGTCTTGTTGGATACCGGCGAAGTAGAGATTGCCGTCCTGATCCGTGGTGATCACTGAACCAAAGTCGGCTGCATTCGAGCCGAATCGCATCGACCAGCGATGCATCAGCGTCCTCGTGAAACTTGCGACGAAGATTTCGGAGGTGCCGAGAGACATTAGCCTGGAGCCGCAGAAATTGATGGTCTGGCCTCAGTTTCTGGCTAGCATTATTGCCTACGCCAGCAGGCGGGAAAGCGGTTGATCGCCGTTGACGCCGAACTTGGTGTCGCTCATGCCCAACATCTGGAGGATGCTCACAAATACTCGACTGTAGGGAGTCGCATTCGGGTAGACGATATGTTGGCCGCTCCTAATTTGCCCACCGGCACGCCCAGCCACAATCACCGGCGTGCTGCTGTAATCGTGGGCGGCACCTTCTCCGCATTCATTCGCAAAAAAGACGATCGAATTGTGAAGGAGTGAGTTGCCACCCTGTTGGATCCCTTGCATGAGATCCAACATATAAGCGAACTGCTTCATTTCATCGATCACGATCAGACTTTGATGTTCTAGCCCCTCAGGTGTGGTGTCGTGGGAGATGCCGTGGTGGCCATCATCGGCATTCGGTATACCGAGCCAGTTAAACTGCCGTTTGCTCCCTCGCCCGCCCAGCATGAAGCTCCCGAATCGCGTTAGCCCGCAAGCAACGGCGGTGACTTGGAGCCAAATCAGGAGTTGGGCGCGCTCATTCGAATACTTGCCCTGACCGTTATCGAAGGGGGGACATGGTCCGCCCAAGAGCGGGTTAACCCCAGCGGGCGACTCGCAACTGACGTCTAGGCGCGTGGGCTCAAGCTGCTTTTCTACATCACGCACTGAACTGATGAACTGATCTAACTTCGCCCTATCTTTGGCGCCAACCCGGCCCTTTAGGTCTTGGACGTCAGTCTGCAAATAATCAAAGATGCTCTTCTTGTATTGGACCAAAGGGGAGGGCGTGGTCGCGGTACCGCTTGAACTCCCGAATACCCGATTGAACAAGACGACAGGATCATCCTCGGCGGGCGCAAAGGTCTTGCCGTCGCTCCAGGAAATGTGGTCCGCCTGGTTCGAAGGAGAACGCACGCCCGTAAGTGCTGCCGAGAGAGAGCGGAATTTGGTCCCACCGCCAAGAGCTTGGGCGGCCACCTGATCAACGGAAGCAAACTCAACGGACGCCGCTCCTGCAAGTCCTCCGCCCGTCGTGAAAGATGCGTGCCCACGCTGATGAGCATCGTTGTCGATCTGCTCGTTGCGGAAAGCTTCCGCCTTGTTGAGCCGTTGCAGCAACAAGAACTCGCTCTTAAGGTGCGCCATGGGCTCAAGGCATCGGCTCAAACTGTATTCCGGCCCCTCGGTTGTTGGCCACCAGTCTTTGGTATTCACGCCGTTCGGCAAGAAGAAGGTCAGAAGATTCACGGGCTGACCGGCAGCGGCTCGAGCAGAACGGTTGAGCAGCCCGTTGTCATTTAACATGGCATCGAGCACGGGTAAGCCAACGCAAATACCGGCTAACCCCAGCCCTCGAAGCAGCGTTCGCCTTGGCAGCGGTTTGTTCATATTCCGAGGAGAATACCTCGGCTCGGGCTTCAGCGCCATTGCCCTACGGCTCGCCCTCATATTTCGTGGGGTCACGCTGAGTGCTCTGATCACCACCTCGGAATAGTCGCCGGGGGTCTCAGCGTAGTCGGCGACGTTGGATTGGACATAATTGCCCGCCTTGAATTAGTTCCGAGTCGGGACTGGAACCCCACCCTCCCGGCAACGAAGCGCGGCGTCTGTCATTGAGTCCCCTTCGAAGTCAGGAAGCGCAGCGAACGCTGAACGTACACGTTCAAGCTCCAGGTCAGGGGCGAGACTGAAGAGATCGATGCCGAGGGAGCGTGCGGAGCTGCTCTTCCGCCAGGTCGCGGGGCTCGGCCATGCGTCACCAGTTTCGTTGAAAAATGCGCGCCAAAGTGCAAGCGTTGGGGCGGAAAGCTCAGCCTTACCGCACCGGCCCAGAGCAAGCGAGAGATGCCAGCTGATACGTCGCTTGCTCCGGTGCCTCTGGCTATGTGTTTTGGCTCGGAGGATGATGTGCCGCTGACGGAGGAGACATTGTGAACGATCGAACACAAGGCTTGGGGTTTGAGCATGGCGCGGGGTTTTCACCGGGGGCCCAAACGGGTGCGTTGGGGCTGGGTGGGCTCGAAGCCCAATATGGGGATTTGTTTGAGGAGGTGCTGGCCGACGGCGTTATCACTGCCGAGGAACGGGCTCAGCTCGAGCGAGCTGCAGGTAACTTGGGTTTAGATCCGACGCGGCTGCTCAAGCTTGAGCAAGCGATGCTAGCGGCGTATGAGAGCCATCGTAATATTCGAGTGGTCGAGCAGTACGAGGAACGTGCGGGCTCACTCGCGCCTCTTCAAATGGGGCAGCAGTTGGGTGGCGACTCGCAGGCGTTGGTGCAACGCATCACCGAGCTTGAAGCCCGTGTGCGAGAGCTAGAAGCGGAGTTGCGGCGTGCTCAAGCGCAAGTGAATGTCGAAGTCGATTTGGGTGGGCTCGAGAGCGCGGCTCAGGTGGCCTCCGAAGATCCCCAGGAAATATGGCGTAAGGTGCGGCGCGATCCCACGAACACGGACCATATCCAGGCTCTTTACCGCGTGTACGTGGCCCGTGGTGACAACGATGCTGCGTGGTGCATGGCTCAGGTGCTGGTCGCTCTCGGAAGCGTGGATGCCGAGATGGCAGCTTGCTTCGAGCGTGGCAGGAAGCACGGCTTGATCACGCCGACGGCCAGCATTCATGCCGAGAGCTGGCGCGATTTCCTGTTTCACCCGGAAGAAGAAATCATCGCGGGCCAGATCCTGGGGGTGATTGCGCCTGCGGTTTTGGTGGGCCGAGTGAGTGCGTTGCGGCGCGATGGACGCCTGTACCGGCCCAGTCCCGAACATCTGCAAGACCCAACCGAATCCACCGTGACGGCGGTGCGCGCGTTACCTTGGGCGGCAGCCATTTTGGGTCTGCCGACGCCACAGATTTACATCGAGAAGGAGCGCGACACGGGGTTTGAGATCGTGCCCGGCGTGCCACCCGTGACGGTTATCGGCCGACAAGCGCTCTCTGGGCTCACGCAACCCGGCTATGCCTTCAAGGTGGCTCGCCATCTGGTGGGCTATCGGCAAGAGCACTTCGTGAAGACGCTCTTCAGCGCTATTCCGGATTTGGAGGATCTGTTCCTCGCGGCGCTCTGCATTGGCAATCCGGGCCTGCCCATTGCCGAAGACATGAAGCGGCGTGTGGCGCCGATTGCGGAGGCTATTGAACCTCTGCTCGACGCGGCTCAGCGTGATGTACTGAAAAGCTGCTTCCTGCACTTTGTCGAGGAAGGCGGACGCACTAATCTGCAGCGCTACAGTCGCTCCGCCGACAAGACTGCGTGCCGCGCGGGGCTCGTGCTCGCAAACGATCTGCCGGTCGTGGCTGAGCTTTTAGCGGTTGAAGAGGGTAAGCAGGGCGAGCTTTTTAAGGATCTCGTGGTCTTTGCCACCAGCGAGCGCTACCTTGGGCTCCGCCGCCAAATCGGGATCACTCTTTCGACCTGATCCTGGCCGCGGGGCCGTGCCGCAGACGTGCCAGGGGGCGGCCCTTTTGTTCCTTGCAAGGTAGTAAGCATGCTTACTACTTTGCGATCGAGTTTGACGGGCCTTCGATCGAGGAGCTGGAGCGCGATCCGCTTGCTCCTAAGTGATCGGCGACTCTCACTTGAAGCCGGGCAAGAATCGGCTCTCGGCCTTGAACATGTCGAGCGTCAGCTGCTTGATCTCTTTGGGCGAACACATGGCCGCCGTGTAGGGATCAAGGTAAAGCGCGTAGATCGCGGCTTCCACACTCTTCTCGATGGCAGCGGTAGCGCCGAGATCATACATTCGCATCTGCCAATCACAGATCGCCGCCATCTGAGGCGGGAGGCGGCCGAAGCTCGTGGGATTGACACCGTTGCGATCAATCATGCACGCCACCTCGACGACTCCATCGTGCGGCAGGTTGTCGATCAAGGCGCCGCCCGCTTTGGAGCGATTCATCACGTTGCCGTGGATGCGGAAGGGCGAATCCTTCTCCTTGGCCTCGATGATGAAGGAGGCGTATTCCCAAGAACGCTTCCAATCGATGCTGCGTGTGCCGGCCACCATTTCGAGGCGATCCGCGTCGGCACGCTTGCGCCAATTGGGCCAATTATTGCGGTAAAATGCCGATTCTCCTTCGTAGCGCTCCCGCAAATAGAGCTTCTGCAGATCTTTCCGTTTGCGATAGTAGGGGAGGTACTCGGAGAGGTGCCCGGAGCTCTCGGTGATGAAGGCTCCAAAGTGCAGCATCATATCCTTGCGCACCAGATCACCGTCATCTTTGGGATTCGAAGGCTTGCCAGCGAGATCCTTTGCCGCCATCGCCTTGAGCTTCGGATACAGGTCCTCTCCCGAGTGCTTGAGCTTGGTGAACCACGCGAGGTGATTGACACCTGCACACTCCCATTCCAATTCGGAGTACGGAACTTTCGCCCTGCTTGCGAGCAGATGGCTTGTACCCTGCACCGAGTGGCACAGACCCACGGCAGGCACCGAGCTGGTTCTGCCCGCCGCTAGCATCATCATGCTCATGGGATTCGTGTAGTTGAGGACCAGTGCTTCGGGACACCAGCGCTCCACATCGCGCAACACATTGATCCATACTGGGATCGTGCGGAGGCCTTTAAATAGGCCTCCTGGGCCGATCGTATCCCCGATGCATTGGTCGATGCCGTACTTCAACGGGATATCGTTATCGTGCTTCACGCACTCAATGCCGCTCACCTCGATGCAATTGACGATGTAGTGCGAGCCCTTCATCACAGTTTTGCGTTCGGTTGAAGCCGTCACCTTCCAACGCGTCTTGCCGAGGCTTAGGATCAGTTTTTGGATCAGCGTGTGCATCGTCGTGAGGCGTTCCACGTCGACATCCACGAGCGCAATCTCGCCGGCCTCAGCGCCTGGCATTCTGAGAATATCATTGACCAGTCGCGGCGTGAATGCGGAGCCAGCGCCCAGCATCGTTAGCTTAATGCTGCGGCCGAGCTTGCCCGGGAGTCCCACATCAGCGTCCGCTTCTTTCGTGTGCTCCTGATGGCCTCTATCCAGGGGTTTGCTGGCCGTGTGGGTGAGAGGGGTTCCGACTTTGCGGCGAGGTTTACTTGGAGGCATGGAAAGACTCTTGGGGTGTGTGGTTTGAAAATAGGCTGAAAATCCCTGGCAGATTCGCCGATCGTACGAGCGGTATCAACGTCCGATTACTGACTCCGCTGCCGCCCGCTCGCTGACTCCGCTGCCGCCCGCTCGCTGACTCCGCTGCCGCCCGCTCAACTTGCTCCGTGGCCCCCGCTCACTTGCTCCGTGGCCTCCCCGTTTCCACTGCATGCTCAGGATCGGTGATCCATTCGCTGTACGACCCAGCGTAGAGTCGCGGAATTGGCAAGCCAGCGTGGGCGGCTGCGAGAATATTGTGGCACGCGGTGACTCCCGACCCGCAGTACATCACGCTTTCAGCTGCGGCGCCTCCAAGCGCGGTGTCCAAGCGAGCGCGCAACTGCTCGCGGGGCAAGAAATGTCCCTGAATCAGATTGCCCATGAACGGCAGGCTTTGGGCGCTCGGTAGATGCCCGGCCACCGCATCAATCGGTTCGATTTCCCCGGCATAACGCTCCACCGCCCGTGCGTCGAAAAGGGCCAGCGCCCCGTCGGCGATGCCCGCTTCAACTTCCCGTGTTGAGCACACCCAGTTTTGGTGCAGCTTTGGTACGAAAGTACGGGCGAGGGCAGCGGGCACATCTTGGCTCAGCTCGCCCCCACCCTTCTGCCAGGCAGCCCAGCCACCATCCAACACCGCCCGCTTCGAATGCCCCAGCCAGCCGTGCAGCCACCACAAACGTGCCGCAAAAGAGCCGCCCGCGTCGTCGTAGGCTATCACCTGTGTGTCCGATGAAATGCCCCAGCGCCCAAACTTTTCTGCCAGCAGGCCAGGGTCGGGAAGGGGATGGCGCCCTGTTTTGCCTGGGATCACGGGCCCCGACAGATCCAACTCCAAATCGGCAAACACCGCACTTGGGATGTGAGCAGCGGCGTAGGCTTGAGCTCCGGCTTGGCGATCGCCAAGCGAGAAACGGCAGTCGACAATCACAGGTTTTAATTGAGGATCGCGCATGAGCCCCAACAGCTCGTCGACAGAGATCAGCGTTTCAAACATCGTCACCTTCTATCCACTGCTCTTCGACTCATTCGTTGCCCGCCTCAAGGCTTACCCCCGGCGACTGCGGAGCGTGAGCCACTCAGCGGCCGCTCCCAAGCGACCACTCTCGCCGGCTGCACGCTGCAACCACTGGCGCACGCTAGCGGGCTGGGGATCTCCACGCAGCGAGCCGGCTTCGAGCGTTGACTCTTCCGGAGCCTGAGCCAAAGCGGAGGCCACCTTCAGCACCTTGTCCAACTGCTGCTCAAGCCATTCCGGTTCGCCACAGCCCGAAAACTGCACATTCCCGACGCGGATTTTGATCTCCGTTTTTGCCATTCTCGATCAGCTCCCAAGTGTGCCCGAGACGCTACACGACTTCCCCTCGGCAGAAAACTGCCGCCGTGGTATGCCGCTCCGCATGCTCACCAAAGAAGGATGTCACGGGCGACGCGAGCGCCTTTGGAAGGAAATCAACTCGAGCTTGGCCCCGGTGGACTGCGTGGTGGTGACCGAGCCCGCTCATATCACGTATTTATCGGGATTCTGCCAATCCTTGTACGAGTTTCGTTCGGTCTTGGCGGGCGCGTGTCTGGTGTTGCACGCGGAGGGGCGTGCGATTTTGGTAGTCGATAATCTCTTGAGGCCCTACGCCGATTTGGCTTTTGCCGATGAGGTTCTCGATCCCGAATGGTATTCAGGGGTAGCATCTGCAGGTTCTCGTCGGCTAGGGCTGCTCGGGGCCGCAAAGTCTGCGTTGGGGAATGTTCAGGGCAAGCGGGTCGCGGGTGAAGCTGCGAGTACCCCGGTTTCGCTGGTGGATGGGCTGAAGGAGGCGGGCGCACGCTGGGTGGATCTTGGCATTCTCTTGCCGAGCCTGCGAGTCAGCAAAGACGCCGATGAAGTCGCTGTCTTTCGCCGCTCGGTCGCGGCAGCTGAGGCGGGACATCGCGCCGCACTCGCTCGCTTACGCCCCAAAATGACCGAGCTTGATCTGTATCGGCTGGTGGCAGATGCGGCTGAAGATGTGCTCGGTGAGCCCGCACAGGTTTACGGCGATTTCGTTTCCGGGCCCCGCTGTCAAGAGATCGGTGGCTTTGCCTCTTCGCGGGTGATTGAAAAGGGCGATCTGGTGCTTTTGGATTTTTCGGTGGTGGTGCAAGGCTATCGTTGCGATTTTGCCAATACGTTTGTGTGCGATGGGGAGCCCTCGGCTGAGCTCAGTGAAGCCTTTTTAGCCTGCCGGGCGGCGATGGAGGTGGGAGAGAAAGCCGCCCGTGCTGGCGTACCCTGTCGCGCGTTGGACGCCACGATTCGGGGCAGTCTCGGACAGCGGGCTCGGCATTTTGCGACGCACTCGGGTCACGGCCTCGGCTTAGGCCATCCGGAGACGCCCTTCATCGTGCCGGAGAGCACCGATACCTTACAAAGCGGCAACATCATCACACTCGAACCCGGTCAGTACGTGACGGGAGCGTATGGGCTCCGCATTGAGCGCAACTACTTAGTAACCACTGAAGGCCTGGAGCTGCTTTCGCGGCACGAGCTGAGGCTGACGCAGACCTGAGGTCAGAACCCGCCATCCACGCCCACGTTCGGGATCGTGAACGGGCCCGCAACCGTCGATTCACAGCTGCGCGGTCCGCAGTCCCGCCGCACCACTTCTTTGTTCAGTAGGGCATTGAACACTTCGGCGTGGACTCCCAGGTAGCGATCGCCGCTGAACGTCCAGCGCTTCTCGGCGCGCAGATCCAGCCTGAAGAAGCCCGGTGCACGCTCGCTTGAGACATAGCGTGGGCCATCGTCCGTGAGCCTGCGGGTGGGCACTCCTGAATACACGACGCCGCGGGCTCCCAACTGGAAGCCAGCTCCCAGTTGATAGCCCAGACCAAAATTCACCACGTGCGTGCGATCAAAAGCAGCCACGCCTTCGGACTGGCCGTAGGCACGTGTGGTGCGCGACAAGGTGTACGCGAGCTGGCCAGATAGGCGTTCGCTGACGGGCCGGCGCAAATCGAACTCCAAGCCGAGCGCACGGCCGAGGGCACGGCTGTCGCGGCTCGCCGCATCGATATCCGCCTGCCCCAAGGTGCCGAGCGGATCGTTGATATTGAGGAAGAGTGATTGGAAAGCGGTGGTGGTAGAGGAGATCGCCAATGGCAATTGGGTCTTGGCACCAAAGCTATGTTGGACGCTCGTTTGTAGGCCGCCCGCGAGCCCTGCCACGCGCGCGCCCGGCACGGCGGGCAAGAAGCTCGGCGGCTGATGCAAGATACCGATGGAGTTGAAGAGAGAATCGGTGGGTGTGAGTTCGTAAATCGCGGAAACCCGCGGATCGATCCCAAGGGCTGAATTGTCCAGCGAATGGTAGCGATCGACGCGCACTCCGGGGGTGACGCGCACAGCGCCCGCTCGGAATTCTGTTTCGGCAAAAGCCGCGTAGCTGGCGTCCATCCGCGTTGGGAAAAGCGCCCTAAGATCCTGGAAATTCACGGCATCTCGCGCGATTTGGAGGCCGAAGAAATCCAAGCTCGCGTCCGCACCGGCCTTGAAGGTGGCGCTGCTCGAAAGCTCGGTTGAAAGCGCGGTGCGTGCGCCGAGCACGCGGTCCAGAAGGTAGCCTAAAGTGGTGCGCGAGCGATCCAACCCCAGCGTGACGGCAGATTCGAGCACTGCTCCAGAGCCCAGCTTCAATTTGTCGCGCAGGTCCACGCGGTGAAATTCCGTGCCCGCAAAGTCTTGCTTCTTGTCTGCGAAGTAGTCGTAAGCGCCAAACGCGAAGACACCGAGCGAGTGCTTGCGGTTGAGGTCATAGTCAACACGGGCTTGGTAGTCCCAATAAGCGATGGTCGCGTTGGTGAAGAGGGACGCCAAAAGCCCGGTGTACGAGTAGCGTCCGGCTAACAGCACCTGGCCCCGACCGTCCCCAATCGGAGCGTGCACCAGTGCGCCGGCGTCGAGCACTCGGATCGACGCCTCCCCGCCCAGGTTGCCTTTGGGCGACACGGTCTTTGAAGAAATGATCGCGCCCGAGTAACGTCCAAGCTCCGCCGGGGGGCCGCCGCGATGCAGATCCACACGCTCGATCAGTGCTGGAT
>CAZSUA010000082.1:0-18332 GCA_964609655.1 uncultured Polyangiaceae bacterium
GTCCCCAGAAGCCGCGACTCCGCGCGCCGGCCAAGCCCCGCTCCGCTTGCTCGTCTCGCCCGCACCGGGTCAGCGAGATTCACGACGAAAACGACCCCATCGCTGAAGCCCGCGGCGTTAACCGGAGTGGACGAGTGCAGCACGCTGCACGAGTCAACCTAGGACCACGGTCGGCGAGCCCCTGCGAGCCGAAGCGCCGAAGGCGCTAAGAGCGCCTCTGCAGGTATATCACGCGCCCCCCGCTCGCTCAGGACCGTCTCGAGCTCCGCCCCGACGGCAAGCTCGAGCTCACTCTCAAAAACGTCTGGAAAGACGGCACCCGCGCAATTCTGCTTGAGCCCCGCGACCTCATCAATCAGCAGGCTTGCTTGAAGGCCTCCAACCCAGGCACTGGCGACCTTTTCGGCTGGTCGGTGTCACTCTCCGGAGACACGCTGGCGGTCGGCGCCGACGAGGAAGATAGCGCAGCGACGAGGGTCAACGGGGATCAGAGCAGCAACGCCGACACGTTCCCACTTGGTCGGCACAGGCTCCCTCTCTGACCAAACGGTGCAGCGCTTCACCCGCGAGCACCAGAGGGAGCCTGCAATGGCAAGCGGCCGTGCTCGCTTGCTGCGAGCGCTTGGAAGCGTTTGTTAGCCGGCTACTGGAACCTTTACAGGGATCAGCCATTGCCACGGCGGATCAGGCGTGAGCTCCAGCTCGTCTCCGTCGGCCAAAAGCGAATCCATGTGCTGGCCCGCAATGCACACACAGGTCCCCTCCAAAAGCTGGCGCCCGCGGGGGGTTGGTGCGCCCTCCAGCACCGGAGCTCCAGCATTTCCACCCATCTGGACGACCGCCTAGTCGTCACCCCGCTGGCCGCGGCCACGCTGTCCGTCAGTTCGGCCACCCCTGACCTAACCCATTTGCCGGATATCGCGCTGCGCCACCACCGGCACGCATCTAGCCATGGCCGATGGCTGTGGCCCACCCTGCGCACGCCCATGCAGCACTACACCCTACCGTTCGCCGGGACAGCTACGCGCGCCGAAGGCCCGAAGAGGGCGTGCTCTACCAGGCCGTCCAAGCCCATTGGCCCCAGGTGCTGGAAGATCTCGCCGAGCATGGCGGTCTCCCGAAGTTCGTGGTGCGCGAGTTCGAGGAGTATTTGCGCTGCGGGCTCTTGTCCGCAGGCTGCCTGCACCTCGTTTGCCGCAGCTGCGGCCACTCGCAACTCGTAGCTCTCTCCTGCAAACGCCGTGGATTTTGCCCCTCCTGCCTCGGGCGCCGCATGGCCGATACTGCGGTTCACCTTGAGCAGCAGGTGTTGCCGCGCGTACCCGTGCGTCACTGGATTTGCTCTTGGCCTGGGGCTTGCGTGCGCTGCTCGGCTATGACCGCGTCCTCGCGGCGCAAGTCGTGAATGCCTTCGTGCATGAGCTCCGAACGCACCACCATCTCCCGGATCGCGGGTATGTACCAGCGGATGCTCACGCCGCACCAAGAGTTCGAAGTATTCCGTTCCCTCGGCGGTCAGATGCAGCGCCTGCGCGAACCTTTGCGCCATCTCGTGGGTGATGTTGCGTTTGCCATCGATCACGAGCTTCAAATAGTTGGGAGAGAGCAAGCCAGCGCGCCGCGAGAATGCGCGGTATGAGAGCTTTTTAAGCCGCTTCCCTTCGGCATAGGTGGCACGAAGAAACTCGCGATAGTCGAGGTAGTCGAATACATTCGCTAATGGCTCCTCGCTCATGCGGAGTCAGCCTAACATAGGCCACTTAGTGTCACCAGCGAGAGACGACTGGTTTCTGGTGGTCCAGACTGCATTCGTATTCTTGAGAATACATGAGTCTGTCTTGGCCGTCGCCAAACATCAGAATTGAAAATATACGAAAGGCACCGATTCGCCGGTGGCGAGCTGCTTAATCGCGAATGCAAACAGCAAGAGCACCAAGGCTTGGCCGATAGCTGGTAAGCGAATGAATCGTGTCTGGAGCTGTTGGAAGCGCAGCTTGGGTACGTAGTGGCTGGCCAGCCCAACGCCGAGCACCAGCAGCAGCTCGCCGTGCAAATTCGCATGGTCCCACGTGAAGCCCGCCACTCTTTCGAGGATCAAGCGCGCCTGGCCGAACGAACTGGCCCGGAAAAATACCCATCCGAGGCAAACTAAATGAAAGGTGAGGATCACCTTCAGCACGTGGCTTGCCGAGAGTCTCGAAGCTGCCGGTTCGGAGGGTGCGCCCGCTGTTTTTCCTCCGAAAGCTCGCGTGACGGCGAGTGCAGCCCCGTGGAGCCCGCCCCAAACCACAAACGTAAGGCTTGCCCCATGCCACAGCCCACCGAGCAGCATCGTGAGCATCAGATTCACGTAAGTGCGGAACGCGCCCTTACGGCTGCCACCTAACGGAATGTACAAATAATCGCGCAACCAAGTAGACAGCGAAATGTGCCAGCGCCGCCAAAAATCCGCAATATTGTGGGCTTGATACGGCGAATCAAAGTTCACCGGAAAGCGCACGCCCAAGAGCAGCGCCGAACCGGTAGCAATATCGGTATAGCCCGAGAAATCGCAGTAGATCTGAACGGCATAGGCCACAATTGCAGCATAACATTCCACGCTTGAGAATAAGAGCGGAGCGTCGAAAACTCGGTCTATCAAGTTAACGGCTAAGTAATCTCCAACAGCCATTTTCTTGGCGAGCCCTTTGGCAATCAGGAACAGCCCTTCGCTGCCTGCTTCTGCGCTAAAGCGCCCGCGCTCTGAAAGCTGGGGCAACAGATCACGGGGGCGCACGATCGGGCCGGCGACCAGGTGCGGAAAGAAAGCCACGAACGTGAGGTATTCAAAGTAGTTTTTGTGCGGAGTGAGCTCTTTCCTGTAGATGTCGATCACATAGCTCATCGACTCAAAGGTGAAGAAGCTGATGCCGACAGGCAGCGCGATCTGGAGCGCCAAATCGGGCGGAGCAAAGCCCATAGCGCCGGCGGCGCTTCTGGCGATCTCGACCCCAAAGTTGAAGTACTTAAAGACTCCGAGCACGCCCAAATTGAGGGCCACCGTCACGCCCAGCAACAGCTTTCGGTTCCGATCGGACTCGGCCCGCCCGATCGCTCGCCCCAGCAACCAGTCAATGGTCGAGGAACCCCAGATGAGCGGTAGGAAGCGCCAATCCCAGTGCGCATAAAACGCGTAGCTCGCGCCCAGGAGAAAGAACAACCGCAGCTTTCTCACACCCACTAACAGCCAGCTCACCACGAAGACCGCGGCGAAGAACTTGGCATAGTCGAGAGTATTGAAGAGCACCGAAAAGGACCGAGGAGCCTAAGAACGCTCACCTTATTCCGGCAAGCGGGAAATCCGAGGGGGTTTCTCAAAGTGAGATGCTTTGTGGGTGGAAATACCGCGAAGAACCCGAGACGAGATGAGAAGGATCGGGTACGCTTCCCCGATCATGGAAAAGCGCGAAAGTAAGCGTCCGTCACACTTCCCTTCCGCAGTTGCTGGTATGGCGATGGGTGCCGTGGCGCCTTTCCTTGGCGGCTGTGGGGCCTCGGATAGCCAATTGCCGGCCGCCGCTGAGATGAGTTCTTCGTCCAATCCCCAGGTCGCTGCTGTCGAGGGCAAGTGTGAAGCTGGAGCGGTTCGGCACTGCAAGGTGATTCGTGCTGAATTTCAGGGGATCCAAAGCTGTTTCGATGGAGCGCAGATGTGCTTCGATGGCGCGTGGAGTCCTTGTGGGGATCCGGCAGATGTGTTGCCCCCGGGTGTGGTCATGCCCGCCGCGGCTCCCGCCAAGTAATCAATCGAATTGCCGCAAGCTGAAGCAAGCTTTTAGCCGGGAAGCTCGCGCGCGACGGGAAGCTCGAGCAAAAACCGTGCGCCCTCGGTGTACTTCGGATCCAGCGAGATCGTTCCCTGAGCTGCCTCTACAAGTCCACGGCACACGGCCAAGCCAAGCCCGGTGCCTTTTCCCACCTCCTTGCTCGTGACAAAGGGCTCGAAGATCTGGTCGCGAATTTCAGCGGGCACGCCAGAGCCTGAGTCTTCTATCGCCAGCACCACGCGCGAGCTCTCTTGCCTGGCGGAAACATGGATCACCCCCGCGCCAGCACAGGCGTCGGCCGCATTGAGCAGCAAGTTCAATAGCACTTGTACGAGCTGCTCGTGAGAGGCGTTGACCTCAGGCAACCCTGCCGCGACTGCCTGTGTCACCTGAATACCTTTGAATGCGGTTTGTGGTGCGAGCAATGCCAGGGTGTCGCTGAGGGCTTCGGACACGCTGCCGGACTGAACCTCTTGGTCAGCTGCCTGCGTGGGGCGAGCGAACTGCAGCAGGTCGCGCAAGATCTGGTGAATGCGTTCCGTCTCTTTGCGCATCCGTTGCACGAAATCGCGTTGCTCAGTCGCGTTCAGCTGATCCGAAAGGATGAGTTCTTGCAGGCCCAAAATGGCCGCAATCGGATTGCCGATCTCGTGGGCCAAGCCGGCAGCCAGGCGCCCCACAGAGGCTAAGCGTTCGGATCGGATCAGCCGTTCCTGAGCCTCTTTCAGGCTTTCGGTGGCGCGTTCAACTTCTTCAACTTTCTTGCGCAGGGCCTCCTCGCGACCGACCAAATGCTCCGTCATGGTGGCCAGGCTTTGATTCAATTCGCTCAGCTCGCTGGAGCCGCCGAGCGGAGCCGAAAATTGTCGTGCGCCCGAGGCCACTCGTTTGGCAGCACGCCCGAGCTCATCCAACGGGCGTACTAAGAAGTGCGTGAGGGCAATGTAGCTGGCTCCCAGCAGAAGCAGTGCAAACAGGCCCATGTAGAGCGCGATGCTGCGTAAAAGTGGCGCTGGCGACGACGCTGGGGTCGGATTTTGTACCGTTACCAGCCCGAGGGATCCAAAGTGCGCGCTCGTGAGCACGCGGCCGAAGATAACCTGTTGCGTTTCAGCACGTTCCAGAGGCTTGAGAGCTTTGGGACAGAGATGGGTGTCGCGTCGTTCACCGAGACGGAGCGAACCTTTGCCGTGCGCGTCGTAAACGCAGACTGCGGCAAATGTTTCCAAGGCATGGCTCTGAGCGAGCAGCTTCGCGTTGATGGCTGGCTCCTCCAGATGAGGTCCACTCGGTTGCGCGGCTAGGATCTGGCCGAGTGAGCGTGTGGCAGCCAGAGCGTCGGCGTTGGCGACCCGTTGGAAGGCCACACTGGTGTAGGTGCTGACCGCAAAAAAGAGAGGGATGAACGCCAAGAGCGTGACGACGCCGAGCAGTAGCAACACTCCGAGCCTTAATCCGGCCTTCACGCTTGATTCTCCAGAACTTCGCAGTTTACGGGGTGAGCGCGCGGCGTCCAGAAAGTGGGCCCAGGCGCTTCGGCTCTGTTAGGCACTGAAGACCATGGATCCCCTTGTACGCGGGACGTTACGGCTACAGGAGCTCTTAGCGAAGGCTTCTGGTGCGCTGCTAGGCTGCGTGTTCGCCGTGGGCCTTTGGGCATGGAGCTTGGAGTATTTCCCCAACTGGCTCGCGCTCGGTCTGCTGGGCTCCTGGCTGCTCTCGACCGCGTTTCATCTGCGCGCCCGCCACGATGGCTTGCGCACCGATCCGAGCGCGCGCTTCGACACCGCACTCTTCTTTCATTTGGCCGTCGGCCTGTATGCGCTGGTGTTGCTGCTGCCAGGAGGTCTGTCGGGCCCTTACCATCCGCTCGTTTACGCATTGGTATTACTGGCAGCGGCTTTCGCGCGTCGGGGACCGGCCATCGCAACGGCGGTGTTTGTCGTGCTTCTGGAGGGTTGGCTGCGCGTCGCTCACGCCGACTCGGTGAGCGCTTTGCCGGTGCATGCGGGTTTGGTGGCGCTCTTCACGCTCACGAACGTTTTGGTGTTTCGGGGCGAGGTCACGCGTGTGCGCCAACTCTCACGGCGCCGTGTCGAAGCCGAGATTCTGAAAATGAAAGAATCCGCGCGTTCGTTCCGGCTCGTTGGGTCGGTCTCGGTGGCGCCGGGTGGTCACACGTCCGCGGTGGCGAGCGACGAAGCGCGGTTGCTCCAATCGGGAGTCGACGAGATCGGGCAGGCATTGAAATTTGCGCTCGATTTGCTGCGCAACTCACTCAACCTGAAGACAGCCGTGTTGCTGTGGCTGGATCCATCCGGCAGCCAACTCACGGTTCAAGAAGTTTCAACGCTGGAAGATTGCATCGAGCCGGGTCCCTTCAGTGCCCGGGATGGATTGTGCGCTGCAGCTTTGCTCAAAGCAGAACCGATTTCTGTTTCGGGCGCGCGTGCCGAAAATCACACTCCCTACTACGCGACACCCACCGGGGTCGGGGCGGTTTGCGCGGTGCCAGTGATCGAGCAGGGCCAGGTGCGTGGGATCTTGATGGTCGATCGGGCCGAGCGAGCTCCCTTCTTGCCCGAAGAAGAACAACAGCTGGTGATCGCCACTCATTTCATTCTGCGCGCGATCCAAAACGAGCGCGTGTTTGTGCACTTGGAACGCACCAAGGCTGAGCAGGGCAAGCTGTATCGAGCTTCCGGGAAGTTAGCCGCAGCCCGCACCGAAGCCCAGGTGATCGAGGTGGGCGTCGCTGCCGCGCGTGAGGTCGCTTCGTTCGATTTTGCTGTGGTAACACTGTATCATCGCGATACGGCTGAGCATGAAATCTGCGCAGTGAGCAGCAAAGACTCCGAAGCGCTGGTGGGCAAGCGCTTCCGCCACAACTCGGGCCTTGTTTCGATGGTGGTTGCCAACAGCCATGCGTTGCCACTCCGCGGGCAATACGACCCTTCGCGCCAGATCGTTTTTTCTCGCACGCTGAAGCCGCCTCCCTTGCCTTCGCTGCTCGTGCTGCCGCTCTTGGTGCATGGCAGGCCACTAGGAACGCTGGTACTCGGTGCCGAGCGCGCTCATGCGTTCGGCGATTCCGCACGCCCGACACTCGAAGTGCTGGCGAGCCACATCGCCGTTTCACTCGAAAATGCACGGCTGCTCAAACGCCTCGAAGAAATGGCCACCACCGACGGACTCACCGGGCTCTTTAATAAGCGCGCACTCACCGAAATCGCCCAGCAGAAGCTCAGAAGCGCCGAGCGCTTCAACAAACCACTCAGCCTTTTGATCTGCGATATCGACCACTTCAAGAAGGTGAACGACACCTACGGCCACGACGTGGGCGACATCGTGATTGCAGGTTTTGGTGACGTGTTGAAGCGCGTTAAGCGTGACATCGACGTCGTGGGCCGCTTTGGCGGCGAAGAGTTTGTTGTGGTGTGCGAAGAAACCGATCAGGCCGGCGGTGCGCTCTTGGCGGAGCGGATCCGGCAAGAAATCGAAGCCAAGGTTTTCCACACGGACGGGGGACAACTACAGGTTACCTGTTCGGTAGGAGTCGCCACTTTTCCGGGCGCTGGCCGCACTTGGGAAGCCATCTTCAAGTCAACCGATGAGGCGCTTTACAGTTCAAAACGCACTGGCCGTAATCGCGTAACAATCTGGACACCAAAGCTTCAAGGCTGCGCGGCTTAGAATCAGCAGGACCAGATTTCACGCCCGCGACGCCAGCACTACACCAGAAAAAAATCCATGTTGGCGGCCTTTGCCGCGGCACCATCCGCATCCGGACGATCGCCAATCACCAGGCATTTTTCAGGAGAAACGCCCAAGAGCTGTGCGGCGCGCAAGTATCCATCGGGCTTGGGCTTCAACTGCGACGGCCCATTCGCCTCGCCGTTGGCCACCACGACCTCGAACAGCTCTGCACAACCCAACGCTCGAAGCTTTTGCGCGGCAGGATAGTCACTCACGAGGGCCGTTCGCCCTCCCAATGAGCGATAGGCAGCGATCTCGGCGATGAGCGTTTCACGTCGAAAGAGCTTGAGCCACTTGAGGGGCCGCTCAATCATCCAGCGTGTCGTGAGGCGTTCAATCTCTGAAACAGAACGGCCCGTCGCGGTGGCGGTGCGTTCAAGCTGGGTGGTGTAAGGAGCGCTTCCGCTTGGCGGATCGATGCGCAGGCGCTCATGCTCGTGGCGAAACTTGCGCAAGGTTGGCGCATTCCAAGCACCGAACAAGCTCAGCTCGGATAGCATTGCAAGTTTCAACCAACGGGCATGGTAGAGCGTGCCGTCTAAGTCAACCAACCATGCGGCGTGCCGGCTCAGATCTTTTGGGGGGAGCTTCACTACGAACGTTATACACCTACCCGCGCTTCGGCGGCCGTGTCGACTGCGTGTGCAGCGTGCCGCCGGCTCGATTCAAGGGCGGGGGTGGATTGCTGATGCGCTGCATGCTCGAGAGTGACACGGAAGTGGTCACGTTGGTGATCTGCGAGTAGCCGCCGCTCGGGCGACCGGGCGACAAAGAGGCTCGCGCGGGAATGGCCTTCGGAGGGAGCGTCTCGGCTTCGGGGGGCTCAGAGGCCAAGCGTACGGGCACGGCGGGGCCACGCGAACTTGACCAAGGACCCGAGCCTCGGCTTTGCAGGCTATCTCCAAGAAACCTGAGGAGGCTAATTTCAGATGTTTCGGCCAAGTTACGGGCCTTCGATCCAAAAGCCGTGGCAGATGCGGTGCGGACCGCGGGCACTGGGTGCATCGCGTTGGCCACCAGCGTTACTAAAGCTTGAGGAGCTTTCGGCTCCAGATCGCTCAAGATTTGGGTTTCCCCTGCTGCGGCCAGAGCCAGGAGTGCTTCACCGGTGGCAGCGTACGGCAATTCCCCAGTCAAAAGAGAGAAGAGGACGGCACCCGCTGACCAAATATCGGAACTTGGAGAGGGTTGCTCGCCTCGGATCACCTCGGGGGCGATGAAGGGCATCGTTTGCCAAGGAGCACCGAGCTTGAGCGCCGATATTGCCGCGATCCTGAGCGGGCTGAGGCCCAAACCCCGGATTTTGAACGAGCCATCTTCACCCAGAAAGATGTGATTCGGCTCAACCAAGCCGTGTGCGATGCCCGAAGCGTGCGCCACCGCCAGGGCTGAAAGCAGATTGCCGATAACCCGCAGCGCTTCCGAAGGCGGGATCGTTCTTCCACGCCGCCTCACGAGATCGCCCAGGGATTCACCCTCACCTAACTCATTGCTGATGAAATACGGCAGACCCTCATCCGTAGTCCCTGAATCCTGCACAGAACCAAACGCAGGCACGTTGAGCGCATTCGGTGTTTGCGCCGCAAGAATGAAGCTTGTGTTGAATGTGCCCAAGTTGGCAAGCTCAGGATTCAAGATATTGGCTTCCACCACGCGCCCCGAAGTGCTCGCAGCGAAGTAGGAAGCGCACAACTCATCCAACGCGATCAATTGCCCCAGGCGATACTTCTGGCCAAGCCATAAGCCTTCGCGCCGGCGGGCGCGTTCTAGCTTGGTGGGGTCTTGGCTCAAGGGAGGCTCCAGGTACGAGGTGAAAGCTTGACGTGTGAACGGTCAGCGCCTGGCACCTCGTTAGGGCCTCCGTCGCAGTTGGCAATCTACTCACACCTGCGCACTTGTCATGCTTATCGAACAAATGACTATTCAGCTTCCAGTGGAGGCGGAGCCAGCGAGAGACCTGCCGGCAGATCATGCTCAAATTGATCCAAGCGTGCGTCACCCTCAATCAAAACGAGGTGACGCAAGGCTTCGCCGTAGCTCTCGGGCAACTCAAGCTCAGCGAATTTGGCCAGCACGCGTTCGCGAATCGGGTCAGAAACCTCTCGGGTTCTGTCCCCCGTGATACGGCACAGCTGTAGCGCTGCGCGCGGTGCTGTCTTGATTTGGTCCCATTTCTCCCGAAGCAAGTGATCGGCCCAGCCCTCAGCGATCCGTCCCGATACGGCGTAGTGCGCGCTCGCATAGCTGGGCACGCGAGCCCCAATCCGCCCCACGGCAGCCCACAGCTCCGGACTCTTCTTCGTCCAGGTTCGCTCAATCAGCCAGCCACCGAGAGCTGCGCGCTCGGCCTGGGGCACTCGTTCGAGCCAAGCCCCGAGCTCGATCATTTCGTTAGAGAGGACAGCCTTGAAGCCTTTGGGCTTTTTCAACTGAGCGTCTTCCGTTGCGACGAAAGGATCGATGAGTGTGCGTATTTGCTTTTGTGTGTTGGCGCCCAAGCCTCCTGCGATCCTGCGCCAAGCTATCCAGAACGCCTGCCAGTTGCGCGGCTCTTGTCCAAAGCTTGCGCCCTCTTCAAAGAGGGGTTCCAAAATGGCGACACGGCCTGGGTCGAGCACGTGCCCAAAGCCTGGGCGCAAGCAAAGCCCAGCTAACATCCAAAACACGCGTTCGTGTTCCGCAGATCGTCGGCGTGCCGCAAATTTCGGACCCACCACATCAAACAGGGCGCGACACACTTTGAGGTCCCAGCTGCGTCTCTCGCCAAATAGCTTTTCCAGGTTGCGGAAGAGATCGCGAACTTCGCGATCTTTCACATCGCTGCGCCCTTTTCCGAACACGCGCTGGATGGCTTCGCAGGCTTCGTCGAGCTTCCTTTTTTCCGTGGTGGCTGCGCTCCGCGGTGGTGCTGAGACGCGCTCGCTCGGGCCGCTTTCTAGCGATTCCGGGGCTGTTTTTGGGCCTTCTTGGCCGCGCAGCTCAAATTGAAGTTCGAAGCGGCGCTGCGTCTCCGGGTCAACGCAGGCTATTTCAAGCGTACCGAGTGGTGTGAGCAGACCTTCGAGCTGGACCTGGACAGCGGAAGCCTGGGCACTTTCGAAGCGCGTAGCGACGGGCGGTAGCAGTTCGAAGTGCTCGCCAGCGGCCTCCACGATTTGTCCAGGAGCGTGAACCTGCAGGGCGTTGCTGGCATATAGATCAAAGCGCACGGTGCTGCCCGTTTGCAGTTGTAGACCCGGCACTTCTGCGATCTGCAATTCTCCTTCTTTGGCGCCTCTTGGTACCACGCACACGGCGCCTTTCTTATGAGTTGGGCTAGCAACTCCCACGTAGTAGCCGTGCGCTGCTCCACTTGAGATCCGAAGCCCCTGTCCGAGGAGTGCGAGGCCATAGCGCACCGCGCCTTCAGCGACCGCATTGTCGATGGAGGTCGAGCGCAAACAGAGCGGTTTGAGCGTGCTCGACCAGGAACTCAAGATCTCCAACACGCGCTCGGTGATGGACTCGGAATGAAAGACACCGCCATTGAAAAGCACAGCATCCGGGGCCAAAAAGCCCTGCGCCTGCTGCGAAAAGAAGCTGGCTAAATGCACGCTCACACGCGGTTCACGCTCGTAGGGCAATCCGAATCCCGACAAGCCAGCCTTGGAGCGTGTGGGCCGAGCCGTGAGATCGGCTCTCGGGAAGAATCCTTCCAGTACCAGGTTCTCGACCTCCGCTCGGGCGAGCGCAGCTGTGCGCGTATTTTGGAAGAGATTGGAGCCAGAACTGAGCAGCGTGATGGTTTGCTCTTGGGGCGCGTCCGGGCCGAGCAAGCGCTCTTTCGCGGCGTGGCAGGCTTGGTTGAGAGCCGCAAACTGTCCTGGTGCGAGCCGCTCGCCTGGGCCGCAGAAGCGCGCTTCCATGAAATGGGCCAAGGTGAGATCCATGTTGTCGCCGCCCAGCAACAGGTGACGACCCACGGCGATACGCTCCAAGTCGAGCGCACCAGCAGCATTCTGAGAGGCACGGATCAGGCACAGATCCGTGGTGCCGCCACCGACATCGCACACCAAGACCAGAACGCTCGATTTCTCTCGGCTGAATAGGCTCAGCAGTTGTGCTTCCGCGTCGGCACCCAGCGCCGCATAAAAAGCCGCTTGCGGCTCTTCGAGCAAGCGCACCTTGAGTCCGGCAGCCACTGCGGCTTCCACGGTGAGCTTCCGCGCGACCGGATCGAATGAGGCGGGCACCGTGAGAATCACGCTCTGCTCACGGAGCGGCGCCTTGGGGAAAGCTTGGTCCCAGGCGTGGCACACGTGACTCAGGATGAGCGAGGTGGCCGCCACCGGAGATAACTTGAGGATGTAAGAATCTGCGGCCGTCCAGGGCAAGATGGGTTCGGTGCGGCTGACTTGATCGTGGCAAAGCCAACTCTTGGCGGAAGCGATGCTGCGGAGCGGTGCTTCACCCGCGCGCGTTCTAGCAAATTCACCGACCCGCCACGCGGAAGCCTCAGGCGCGGAAACAACCTCAGGCGCGGAAACAACCTCAGGCGCGGAAACAACCTCGGAGATCGGCGAATAGAGGAAAGACGGGAGGCGCGGGAGCGAACTCGTTTCGTCGGGAGCCGTGAGCTGGGGAATGGCGAAGAGCCGTGGGGCCTCTCCGCCAACGCTGTAGGCAACCACCGTGTTGGTGGTCCCGAGATCAATACCAACGATGTAGCGCGGGGATTTCATTGAAAGCCGGCGTTGGCCATGCCACAGGCCGCGCTTAGGGGCGAGCGATCTTCAGCGCAAGATAATGCGAACAGTGCATGGGGCCCACGAGACACGTGTACATATTGGGCTCCGGGCATTGTTCAGCGCTCGCGCAGCCGCACGTGTCGATCTTGACGCACGGGCCATAACACGTGCCCACCACCGACGGCACCTCGCCCTGTTCGCAGACGGGTTGCGCCGCGCGGCAACGTATATCCCGCAGATCACAGCTTGTTGCGCCGTTGGTAGCGCCGCCGATTGGCGTGCTTCCTTGGCCGCCACTGCTGGTCGCCGGGGCTCCGCCACTTGCTACAGCACCTCCCAAGTTTGCGCCTTGCCCACCAAGCGCCGAATGGGAGCCTCCCACTACCGCGACGCTGCCGCCACTTGCCGAGCTCGTGCCACCGCTCACCGTCACGCTACCGCCGGTTGCGGTGCCGCCACCGATTGAGGTTTTCCCACCCGTTGCGTTAGCTCCGCCACCGGCGCTCGAGCCGCTACCCGTTCCGTTGGGTGCTCCGCCTTCCAAATCCGTGCCCCCGCAAGCAGCAGCAACGAGTAGCGAAAGGGCAATGGGAGCGTACTTCATGAGCCTTGCTTAGCGTTGGCGCACGGTGGCTGCAAGCCGCCTTATGCCTCGCGAACGCTCAACTCGATCTTGAAGCGTTCATCTTTGCTGAGTGGCTCAAGCGGCACGGCTTCTAACAATAAAGTTCCAATCGCAGTGACACTGGCTGTCATGCTCACCGGCACCAAGCTCCCTGCTTGTCGACCTTGGCTTGGAAATGTGATTTCGATCGGGCTCAGCTCCACAACTTCTTGGCTCGACCAACTCATCAACTCCGCACCCAGCAAATCGCTCCGGCGCACACTCGAACCGAAAAATCGGAATGTGACGGGCTCGCCGACCACTACGGCCAGCTTCTGGGGGAGCACCTGAGGCAGCGCGCCTTCTTCGATGCCAAACGGTGCCACGCACACGAGCGTGATGGGTGGCTCCATGCCTGGAATCGCGGGCATCGGACTCTCCATTCCCACGTAATAGGCCTGTGCCGTACCGCCAACAATGCGTAGGCCTCGTCCCCGTTTCGCGAGCGCATAGAAAGCAGCACCGCGAGCCACCGCCAGATCCAGATCCGCCCCCTCAAGCACTCGTACAGCGGGCTTTCCAAGCTCCGAAAGCCAGCTGTTCAAGGTTTCAACCAAGCGTTGCTTAATGGCGGGGCTCTTGAAAACGCCGCCGTTGAACAAGACCGCGCTTGGGCACAGCAGCTCCAGAGCGGAGTTATCCTGGAGTGCTCCCGCTTGACGCCGCAGGAATGCGGCGAGGTGCTTGGTGATGGCGGGCTCGGCCGCGTAGGGCAAACCGAGTTGGGAGAGCCCCATGCGTGCACGCGTTGCGGGCTCGGCGGTGTGCGGCACGCTTGGGAAGAATCCTTCCACAATTTGCGCTTCGGCTTCGCTGCGCAATAGCTCCGAGCTGAGTGCGCCAGAGAAGAGCGACGAACCGCGCGCCGGTAGCGATACAGACGCGCGCTCGGCTGGGTTTTCGCCGAGCAGCGCTTCCTTGGCATTCCTTGACGCATGCACGAGAGCCTGTAGTTGCCAATTGTCCAGCTCCTTGCCGGCTGCTCGGAGCTTTTGGGCAACGCTGTGCGCGAGCGCCCAATCCATGTTGTCGCCACCGAGCAGAATGTGATCGCCCACGGCGATGCGCCGCAACTGAAGCTCGCCGTCGTCGCTTTCCACCGAAATGGCAGAAAAATCAGTGGTGCCGCCACCCACATCGACCACGAGCACCACATCACCCAGCTTGATCTGACGCTGGAAGCCCGTGCCCGCCGCATCGATCCAGGCGTAGAGCGCCGCTTGCGGCTCTTCCAACAACGTCAGATTCTCAATGCCCGCTGCATACGCTGCTTCCACCGTAAGATCGCGCGCCGCTGCATCGAACGAGGCCGGCACGGTGATCACCACCTCTTGCTCAGCGAGGCTCAACCCCTCCGCCTGGTGAGCCTGAGCCCAACTTTCCGCCAGATGATCGAGATAGCGAAACGAAGCTTCGACTGGCGAGATCTTTTCAATTTCTTCCGGTGCCCCGAGCGGCAAAAGTGCACTTCGCCGGTCGACCCCGCTATGCGAAAGCCAACTCTTGGCGCTCACCACAACTCGGCCTGGAACTTCCGCACCACGCTCGCGCGCTAGGTTGCCCACAGCAAAGCGCCGAGCTGCATCCCAGGGCAGCGCCAAGTTCCCTTCAGCATTGTGTGCGAAGTAGAGAAAAGAAGGCAAGAGGGGCTTCGCTTCCAAGCTCACGGCGTTGCCAAGCTGCTGGATGGGCACGATCACCGGTTTGGCGTCGGGTGTCGTCAAGTCGACTTCGGCGAACGTGCAATGGGTGGTACCGAGATCGATTCCTAGGGCGTATTGGGGTGACACTGGTGCCTTTCTGCTTACATGCGTGGCTTTGCCTGGTGGCATAGTGGGGCTCGGCGCGTCTCACAACTCGCCCTGGATTTTCTCTGAAACGGGAGCAACCTTATAGGACGCCATAGCCGTGCCGTAGCTTGACGGCAGCGCTGTATCCCAAGTGGCGTTGAATCTGGTTGTTCGCTCCCATGCCCACTCGCACGTCTTCTTGCCGCAGGTCCTCACGTTCGCTACGTGTGCGACTGTTGGCTGCGTGTTTCAGTGCGGTCGCGCTGGCAAGTTGCGGACGCGGACTCCAAGCGGGGCCGCAGATCCGTGAGGTGTCGCCGGCGGTGATCGTTCGGGGTGCTCCGCGCACGGTGTCGATTTTGGGCGACAATTTCTTTGCGGTTGCCAACGTGGATCTCAGCTCAAGCGACCCGATCGCCGTGGCACGAGTCGCCCGCGTCCAGCTCGGGAGAACAGGACCATTCATGGGGGAGGTGAAGCTCGTGGATCCCCACACGGTGACGTTTGTTACGCCGGACACTCTAAAGCTCGGGGTGTACGATGTGCTGCTCTTCACGCCCGCTGGATTCAGCGCGGAGGCCAAGCAGTCGCTCACGGTGAGAATTGATGGCGGCGGAACTGGCGGCGCGTCAGCGTCCGGTGGGGCATCAAATCAAGGCGGAACGGCCGGAGCGTTCTCGTTGGGTGGTGCCCCAGGAGTGCTAACCTGTGGCGGCGCAACCGGAATTAGCTGTTACCAAGAATTGGTTCCCGAGATTGCCGAATGTGTGGATCTCACCGCTCCCGATCCCGCCTATTGCGAAAGCCTGTCTGCCCCCGGCGAAATGGCCGTAGATCTCTCGGACATGGTGAGCGGCGGTGAGCAGCGGATCTACCTCAGGTTCACGATCCCCGCGCAGCCACCCATCCAGAATCTCGCTTCAGCGACGCTCCGGCTGAGAACCTCGACCAACCAATATGCGGCCGGACCCGCCTCCGGGGATGTGTGGAGCGTGGCGCCCTTCGATCTTGCGGGGTTGAGCCAGGTGCCGGCGCTATTAGGTGGTGCACCCATTTCGGCAAATGTCGGCGCGGTGCTTCAGGATCAAGTGGTTAACTGGAGCCTCCCGGTGGGCAGTATCCCTGGGCCGGGTGGCTACTATTTAGGCGTGATTCCCAACAGCATCGATGGTGTTCATTACTACAATCGTCGAAGCGCTGTCCCCCCGCGCTTGATTCTCAACTACGCGCCGTGAGCCGTAGAATCTTTGGGTGCCTGCTGCGCGAAGAGCTGCGTCGGATGGCTATTTCAAGCCGTGCGCTACCAACAGCGCGCCCAGGATGGCGAAGCAGAGCAGCTGGACCGCGAAAAATGTGAAACGCACGAGCACTGCTCGGTTCCGACCGCTGGCGATGTGCGCCAGACTTTGCAGTACGCGCGCCGGCAACACGGTGAACGCCGCTGCCTGAAAGAGCGTTCCGCCGACACTTGTGATGGCGCCGAGCAGCACCAGTGCGCCGAAGATAGGCAAATTCTCCAAGCAATTCAGGTGGGCGCGCATGGAGCGCTGGTAGCGCTCGTTGCCGTGCGGCACGGAGGGATTGAACGAGTTCGGAGCTGCTTCCTTGCGCATGACGGCACCGACGCGGGTGACGCCAATCGTGCTCACCAGCAAAATGAGCGTCCAAAGGGTGAACCCAAGTAATGCCCACTGTGAAAGTAACATGCTGGGGCGCAGCGTACTGGTACAGCGCCTATTGCTACAATAGTTGCGAAGGCGCCGTCTGCGGCATAGAACTTGCTGAAGTTCGGTGGTCGGCGCGCGCTACCGCACGCTTGAGGAGCTTATTACGTGACAACTGCTTTGCGCTCGCAACTCGAAGAAATCGTGCCGCACGAACAGGAGTCGGATGCCAAGGGATGAGCCAGGGTGGTGCGCTCTCTCATGGGTCGTTGGGGTGCTGGTCGCGGCGGGGTTCCTCGCCATGGTGCCGCTTTGGGGACCGGTGATGGTGGCTGCGTGGGCAGCCATCATTGCTCAACCCCTGTATCGACCGCTGGCAAAACGGATCCATCAACGTCAGGGCGCCGCGGCCATGCTTACCGTGTTGCTCGTGATCATCTTTCTGGCACCGTTGCTGGTTGCCACCCTTTCGCTCTCTGGGGCGGCGGTGGAACTCGGTGGGCGCTTGTTCGCTTCCAAAAGCGGCGCTGAAGCGCTCAAAGCTCTGACGGCGGGTGGCGGCGGTGAGGCGTTCGATCTCAAGGCTCTCAAGCTCGAACAGGCTCTTGAGCTGGCACGGAGGCATGGGGCGAGTGCGATGGGAGTCGCCGAGACCCTCTTTGGCGCTGCTACCGTGATCGTGATTGGCGTGGTGGTTTTCACCGCCGCCTTCTATACATTCCTCGTCAAGGGGCCGAGCGCTTATCAGTGGTTCTTGGAGCGCTCCCCGCTGGCTCGCGGACACTCTCATCGCCTGGCCAGCGCTTTTGCGGAGGTGGGGAGAGGCCTGGTCGTCGGAGTCGGGCTCACAGCGCTGGCTCAAGGGGCCGTGGCGACCATCGGCTACGTCGTGACGGGTGTTCCCCAACCCTTGGTGCTTGGCTTGATCACCGTTTTCCTGTCGCTCATCCCGTCGCTCGGTTCGGCTTTGGTGTGGGTTCCGGTTACGGGAGGTCTCGCGCTTTCCGGCCGATCCGGTGCGGCGGTTGCGATGCTGGTGATCGGCTGTTTCGTATCCGTGGTCGACAATTTGATTCGCCCGATGTTGGCGCGCTACGCTAATTTGCGGCTGAATGGACTGGTGCTCTTCATCGCTATGCTCGGCGGTATGACAGTCTTTGGTGCGGGAGGGCTCATCCTCGGCCCACTGTTCGTGCGTTTGGCCGTCGAAGGGCTGACCATGCTCAAGGAGCATAGGGACACTCAGGAGCTGCTCAAAAGTTAGCGGCATAGCCCATGCGCTCATGCACTCATGACATGCGGCCTTCTGCACACGGCTGGGGCAAAACGCGACAACAGCCTTGCCGCATCCGCGAAATCTCGGCTGAGGTGGGTGAACACACACAACGTGGGTGACTGACCTTCCGGCGCTCTTGGCGCTACGCGGTGTAAATCGGCGTTAATCGGCGTTGGCGTTCGAGTCGCAGGTGAGGCTACGCAAGCATACATGGACGACGCTTGGTTCCTGCGTGCATCACAACTCTTGTTCCCGAGCGAGGCCTACGCTACATTGAAAGGTGCTGCGCGTTGGTAGCACTTACTTTGGATAGGGTTGAAGCATGAAAAAGCTTTCGCTGGCTCAGGGGTTGATGGCTGCTGGGCTGGTTGGAGCGTGCTCCGCGGCAGGTAGTGATGGTGGTGGACCGGGTCTGCGCGGAATGTTCGCTGAAGTTGAAAACACCGGCGGCAGCTTCACAACGGGTGGATCCACCAGTGGGATGGGCGGAAAAGCCACGGGTGGCGGCGCGAATTCTGCGAACGTCGCGACAGGTGGCAAGACAGGTGGCAGCGGGGCAGGTGGGACAGGCAGTTTCAGCTCAGCGGGCGGAGGCACGGCATCTGGCGGGGCTACGGGTTCGGGCGGCATGGGTGGCTCGCTTTCATCG
>CAZSUA010000083.1:0-18230 GCA_964609655.1 uncultured Polyangiaceae bacterium
GCAACCAGCTCGCTCGTGCCCGGGTGAGCCGGATGCCCTTTCACAACCACCGGACAACGCGCTCCCAGCGCTGAAATGGTATCGGTGCCCGCCACCGAGATGGCCAACGGAAAATTGCTCGCACCAAAGACGCCAATCGTGCCAATCGGCGCCAACAGGCGGCGCACATCCGGCTTGGGCAACGGCTCACGTTTGGGATCCGCATGATCGATTCGGGCATCCACCCACGACCCTTCACGCACCACGGACGCAAACAATTTAGCTTGATTCACCGTGCGCCCGCGTTCACCGGTGAGCCTGGCGAGCGGCAAGCCGGTCTCGGCCACAGCTCGCTCTAACAGCCCATCACCGAGTGCCAAGATCTCTTCGGCGATGCTTTCAAGCAGCAGCGCCACCTGTTCAGCAGGGGCTGCGGCGAAGGCTTCACACGCCGCATCGGCGGTCTCGACGGCCTGATTCAGCTCCGCGAGAGTAGCCTCCACGAATTCAGGGCTCAGAGCCTCTGAGGTGGCGGGATTCTGTGCCGAGAAGCGGTGCGTGCCTGCCTTCGAGCGTTGGCCAGCGATGAAGTGTTCAGCGGTAATAGTCATGACGAAGTTCTTTCAGTTACAGAATGGTGTTCACGAGCGTTCCAATGGGCTCGATGGTGATCTCGATGCGATCGCCGGATTTGAGGGTGAAATCGCTCGAAGGTACGATGCCGGTGCCCGTCATCAGGAAGCAGCCTTGGGCAAAGACGTTATCCCGGAATAAATAGCTGACGAGGCTGGGGATCGGCTTTTTCAATTGGCTGAGCTCGGTCTTGTCTTCCGTGACGCTCTTGCCATCCCGGAAAATCGAGAGCTTGATCTCGGTGCTGGGCGGCAAGAGTTCGCTGCCCAAGAGGATGCCGGGGCCCATGGCGGCGCAGCCCGAGAACACCTTGGCTTGCGGCAAATACAAGGGATTTTCGCCTTCGATATCGCGGCAACTCAAATCATTGCCCACCGTGAAGCCGATGATCTCGGCGCGACTATTGATGGCCAGCGTGAGTTCCGGCTCCGGCACCATCCACTTGGAATCACTGCGCAGCCGCAGCTGGCCGTGAGGCGCTACCACGCGACTCGGTGTGGCTTTGAAGAACAACTCTGGGCGCTCGGCTCGGTACACGCGGTCGTAAAAATCGGCGCCGCCCGAGTCCTGAGACTCTTCCATGCGCGCTGAACGACTGCGGAAATAGGTGACGCCAGCCGCCCAAACTTCCTGGCTTCCGATCAGTGCGGCAAGCTCCACTGTTTCTGTCAAAGGTGAACCTGCCACGGCCTTGGCGGCGATGCCCATCAGATCGGCATGATTGAACAAGGCATCAAACGAAAGCTCCGGAGCTGCGAAATAAGCTCCGCCGTTTTTAAAGACCGGACCGCGTGTTGAGTTGCAGAGTAACATCTTCTCATTCTCCAAAGTGGGAGCCGTGGGGCGGCTGGGTTTTACGACCAAATGGGCCTTCTGCGCTACAGCTCGACCTCTGCCAAGGCCAGAACGCGGCTGTCGGCGCCTGGCATCAGCTCGGGCAATTCGATGCGTTCGCTCTGCCAGCCCCGGTGTTTCAAGACTCCCTGGTAGGGAGGCGAGCCGAGCACATTGCCGGTCAGCTTGGTTTTTCGAGCTGCTGCGGCATCCTGAACGGTCACGCGCGAGCCTTCTGCTTCGCGCCGCACGGGCGCAAGGCTCAAATGTTCAGCGAGTGCCTTGTTGCAACCAGCGTGCACCACGCGTGCCACCTGGCCAACCTCAGCGTCTGAGAACGGCTGAATATCTTGCTGTACGAAATCCAGAAACCTGCCGTTGCGTTGCAGCAGGCTCAACATCAGGAGCGCTGAAGCATGTGTTTCGCTGGGAGCCTTGGCATTTGAGGAGCTGGGCAGGGCATCGGCGCTCGGTTGAGGTGTGGGCGCGGCCAGCTTGGGCGGTTCGCTCAATTCCGATACGGTTTGGGCCCAGCTCGGATCGCCGAGGATGCGGAAGAAGTTGCGCCAGGCAAGTGCGGCGCGTTGACCCAATGAGAGCGGGGAAGTCACGAGGGCGCGGAGTCTAGGCGAGCCATTGCGGCGACTTAAAGCTTATCCGAGTGAAGCCCCCGAGGATCTGGGTTCGGCAGGGTTTTCCGAGCGAACCGTCCACGGCTAGGGTGGAGGAATGTTGCCCTCTTTGTCTCAGATCACGGCCGAGCTTTCGGCATTAGCACCCCTCGTCCGCGCCGAGCCTTGGGATAACGTGGGGCTCCTGCTCGAACCTGTGGGCTTCGTGAGCGGAGAGCGAAAGGTCGAGCGGGTCTTGCTCACCATCGACTTGAATCAGGCTGTGCTGAACGAAGCGCGCGCAGGGCAAATCGATTTGATCGTTGCCTACCATCCACCTATCTTCACGGAATTGAAGCGGCTCACGTTTGCCGATCCAGGTCAGAGGTTGTTGCTCCAGGCGCTGGCAGCAGAGATCGCGATCTACTCGCCTCACACAGCGTTGGACGCAGCAGCCGAGGGTATCAATGATTGGTTAGCTGAAGGCGCTGGGCACGGGAAAAAATCGGCACTCTTGCCGAGTGTGGTGCATGAGAGTTCGAGCAAGCTCGTGGTGTATGTGCCGGAGGCGAACGCCGAACCGCTGCGCGAAGCACTTTGCAGGTATCCTGGAGTGGCGCAAATCGGGGAGTATTCAAACTGCACCTTTGGATCGGTGGGAGAAGGCACTTTTCAGGGCTCCGAGGCCTCCAATCCTCGGCTCGGAGCGCGCGGTTCCCTCACGCGAGTGCGCGAAGTGCGCCTCGAAATGTTGGTCGCAGAATCCGCCCTCGGAGCACTCCCGGAGCTCCTTCAAGCTCACCACCCGTACGAAGAGCCCGCGTGGGAGCTTCAGCGTTTAGAACCAGTCATGAGTGAAGCCGTTGGCATGGGGCGGTCGATTCGCCTCGCAACCCCAGCGCCGCTCAACGAATTGGTTCAGCGCTTCAAGGAACACCTCGGCCTCCGCAATTTGCGCGTTGCCACGGCTCCTGCGCATGAACGCGGGGAAGCGATTTCGACCATCAACGTCTGCGCTGGTGCGGGTGGATCAGTCTTTGAGAAGGCGCCGCTGGCGGAGCTCTACGTGACGGGCGAACTACGGCATCACGACATTCTCGGCTTCCTAGCGCGCGGGGCGAGTGTGATCTTGACCGACCACAGCAACAGTGAGCGTGGCTATCTGCCCAGCTACCAGCGCCGGATACTGGAGCGTTGCCCTGGGCTCGTGGTGCAGCTCGCAACAGCGGATAGCGACCCTTTGCGCATTGTTTAGGCCCTATTCTTTAGCTTTTCCAAAGATCTTCGAGCCAGGCGGCACGGATTTGGTGATCCATACATTGCCGCCAATCACCGAGCCTTGGCCGATCACCGTGTCGCCACCTAAGATCGTGGCGCCGGAATAAATGGTGACATCATCTTCCAGCGTGGGGTGGCGCTTCTTCGGCAGCTCCCCTGCATAATCACTGCGCTTGGTAGAAATCGCGCCGAGTGTGACACCCTGATACACTTTGACATTGGTGCCAATCTCAGACGTTTCCCCGATCACGACACCCGTCCCGTGATCCAAAAAGAAGCCACGCCCGATCTTGGCGCCTGGATGAATATCAATACCCGTCGCGCCATGTGCGTACTCCGAAATAATGCGCGGTATCATCGGCACCCCCTCTTCGTAGAGAATGTGACCGATGCGGTGGCAGGTGAGCGCTTCCACCGCCGGATAGCTGAAAACGATTTCTTCAACGCTCTGTGCCGCCGGATCCCCCTCATAGGCGGCTAAAAGGTCAGCATTGAGCATGCGCCTCAGCTCAGGCAAACGGTGAAAAAGACGCAAGACAACGCCTTGACTATACTCCGCGCAGTCCAGCTTGGCCTCACGCTTGGCCTGTTTCTCATAGGTGACAGCGCGATTGATCTGAGCGGTGAGAATTTCGTACGCCGGATACACGTGCTCACTGATCGCAAAACGCAGGTTGTGAGGATTGAGAGAGCGCTGACTGTAAAAGCCAATGTAAATGATGGGCTTCAGGTGATTGAGAGCAGCTATCACCGCGCGCTTATTTGGAAGCGCGGCGCTTTCCAGATTGTTGATTTCTTCAGGACCGGCGTAGCTTTCCACGACGGTGTCGATGGCGTCTTCGAGCTCTTCAATGCGCGTGGGCGGGATACTGGGCATGCGGCGAAATAGGAGTCTAGCCCGTTTGGGTGCGCTCACCAACTCGCTCATGGGTGCATGCTATGGTTGATTTGCGGCCGAAAGGTGACGCGGTGGTCCCGAGTTCGTGACGGAGGTTCGGTCCTCAGGCTAGTCTCCCATCACTAAGCATGAGGATCGCGTGCAAGAACTGACGCACCTGGAAGACAGCCCGCTCGAGGTCGAGGTGCTGGAGGATCTCTCGCCACAGCGCGAACCGGGATTTCTTTGGCTGCGTCGTCAGCGTTGTCAGCTCAGGCTCGGGGATGGCAGCGCCAGCGGCGCGTTTATCTACGATAGTATTGGACGCCAGGCTCTCGACGCCGTGGTGATTGTGCCGCATTTTCTGAAGGATGATCGGCGCTGTGTCTACTTGACCAGCTCCATTCGCCCTCCCTTAGCGGCGCGCGATGGAAGCCGGGTCGCGGGTGACGGTCCCAAGCATTGTGTGCTGTGGGAGCTTCCTGCAGGTTTGATCGAGCCGGCGGAAGTGGGCGAAGCGGGCGCGCTAGCCGCTGCCAAGCGTGAGCTCTTGGAGGAAATCGGTTTTGATGTTGAAGAGCGGGCGCTCTCACCTCTGGGCAAGAGTTCTTTCCCAGCGCCGGGAGTGATCGCGGAGCGACACTTTTTCTTTGAAGTTGAAGTGGATCCGAGTTTGCGACGGACGCCAACGCTGGATGGCTCGGTGCTAGAAAAACACAGCGGCGTGGGGGTTGTTGAGCTTGATATGGCACTGGCCGCGTGCCGAGCCGGCCGCATCGAGGATGCGAAGACGGAGCTTGGCTTGCGCAGGCTGAAGGAGATACTCAGTTGACGGGGCCGCACGTCATTTTGGTGGCTAAGAAATCTGCCTACCACCGGCAGGTGGAGCAGAAGCAGGACGCACACGCTCAGGCCCTGCTGAAAAATGCCGACCCAGCGGTCGCCAGTTGGTTAGCCTCGCATGAAGAACACGAACGCACACTGAGTGAAGTGAAAGTTGCGCTCGCGAAAATCAACGCCAAGGTGACCCTGCGCGCTGCCTCACACACCCCCTTTGATACCAGTGAAGCTGATCTCGTGCTCACCGTGGGCGGGGACGGAACCTTGCTCAGTGCTTCACACAACGTCGGGCAGGTGCCTGTTTTGGGTGTGAATAGCTCACCGAGGTTTAGTGTTGGCTTTTTTTGTGCCGCAAATTCGGGCAGCCTCGGCGACATGTTGGCGGATGCACTAGCCGATCGCTCCGAGCGCGTCGTGCTCACCCGCATGCGCGTCATGTTGAATGGTGAGCTTGTATCCAATCGTGTGCTGAATGAAGCTCTGTATTGTCACGCGTCGCCAGCGGCCACCTCGCGCTACATTCTGGAGGTGAGTTCTGCCAGTGAAGAGCAACGTTCCAGCGGGTTTTGGGTGGGTCCGGCAGCGGGTTCCACGGGTGCCCTGCACTCTGCGGGTGGTTCCGTTCTTCCGCTTTCAGCCCACGAGCTGCAGCTCGTGGTGCGTGAGCCGTACACTCCGGCGGGCCAGCGCTACGAGCTGCTCAAGCTGATTGTCCCCGAAAACGAGCGCGTTGCTGTCCGCAGCAAGATGCAGGATGCCAGCATGTTTCTAGATGGGCCGTACAAGCGCGCGGCCGTTCGGCTTGGCGATGTTGCGTCGTTTTCCGTTTCGGATGAGCCCCTGACACTGCTGGGATTCTCGAAACGACGGTTTGTGCCGAGCCCTGCGGTGCGTTGAGCTTCGGCGACAACCACCTTTGTCTACGCCGTCCGCGCCGCGAATGTTGTGCACTCGGCCAGGTGCTTCGCTACACTAAGCGGTCTGAGTTGCGAGGAACTCGCCTGAGTGAGCCCTTCGCATCGCCCCAGTCCACTCTGCCCTGAGTGTTTGCTTAGCTCTGGAGTTACCCTATGAAAAGCACAGTATCCATCCTTAGCTGCGGATCCGCATTGTTGATGGCGTTCGGATTAACCGGCGGTTGTTCAGGGGGTGAATTTACGGAGGGTGGTTTTACCGGAGGTAACGGAGGAGGGAGCAGTACTTCAGGGGGAGCAGGAACGGGAGGAAAAGGCAGCACTGGCGGCAGCAAAGCGTCCGGCGGAGCTGCCAGCTTGGGAGGTGCCGTTGGCACCGGAGGCGCCACTGCGACTGGCGGGAGCCCAGGCCAACCACCAGCTAACAGCTGCCAGAACGTGAACGATTGTTCTGCATGCCTCTACCCCACCGCTCCCCACCAGCCTTCCGAGTGCTACTGCCCGACGTGCCCCAGCACCGCGATGGCCAGCGACCTCTGCTTATTCAACGAAAAAGCCTTCAGAGCCCAGGCTTGCGACACGAGCATGTGTCCGCTCCCGCCTTGCGCAGTCCCCCAGCCGCTTGCTTGCGAGGGCAACAAGTGCACCTTTGGAGGGGCGATGGCTCAGGAGTGCCAGAGCAACAGCGAATGCACGAATTGTGCCTACCCATCAGCTCCTCAATCCCAGATGGATTGCATGTGTTCCAGTTGCGGTACGGCAATGTCAGTTGCCAAGTGCGAGGTGAACACCAAGGCCAACCAAGATCACTGCAGCAATGTCGCGTTGGCGTGTCCGGCGATCGCCTGCATTCAGGCGCCGCCCGCGGTGTGTTCGGCCGACGGCAAGTGCGTTCCGGATCCCAACGGGATAGTGTTCTAGCACGACAGGGCGGGAGTCATTCCCGCCCCGTTTCAGCCCGTTCAGCTTATCACTTCAAGATCTGCCAAACACACGTGCTGGTGCAGCCAGCCCCGCCGTCGCATTGCTCGCCGTGATTGGTTTGAATGCGGCCATCTCCGCAGAAAGGAGCGTTGAGGCAGCCTTTGGTGCACAAATTCGCATCCTTTACGAGCGAGTAGGGATCCGTTTGGTTGGCGATCCCCTTGTCACATTGCTCGGGCCCGCTGGTTAGATTGTCGCCGCAGTAACCGGCGAAGGTGCAATTCATGTTGCAGGTGCCATAGCTGCCGTTATTCACGCCATCGTCGCACTGTTCGCCGCTGTCCACCTGCCCGTTGCCGCACTTGATTCGGCAACGCGAATCACAGGTGCTTTGCGCAGTTCCGTTCTGCGCACCCGCGTCGCATTGCTCTTTGGCCTCCTTGATGCCGTTTCCGCACGACACGAGTGGCACGGCCGCTTTGCAATCCGTTGTGCAGGAGCCTGCTGAGCCGTCGTTCACGCCATCATCGCACTTCTCACCGTAGGTGGCATCCACTGCCTTGTTGCCGCAGAAAGGTGCCGGTCGGCAAGCGGTTGAGCACAGGTTGTTGCCGTAAACAGAGCTCATATTCTGGGCACCGAGATCGCAGATCTCCCCGGCCGTTGATTGAATAACCGTGTCGCCACAGCGTGGCCCAAGCACGCAGAGCTGAGCGCACGTGCCGTAGCTGCCATCGTTCTTGCCGTCGTCGCATTGCTCATTGGACTGCTTAACACCATCGCCGCAACGGGGTCCGAGTAAACACACGGAAGTGCACTTGGCGTAGCCACCGACATTGTTCGTTCTCCCAGCGTCGCACTGTTCGCCCGCGTCCAGCGTTCCGTTCCCGCACTTAGACTTGCAGTCACTCTGGCATTTGCTGGAAGAGGTGCCGTTCAGGATCCCGCTGTCACATTCCTCACTGTTGGTGACCACTCCGTCACCACACGAAGGGCCGAGCGTGCAGGACGTGGTGCAGCCACCGTAGGCCGCGCCAGCTTGATTATTGATGCCCGCGTCGCACTGTTCGCCAGCGCTCAACGTGCCATCGCCGCAGTACGCAGTCCATTTGCAGCCGGGTCCGCACTGTTTCGAGGAACCGCCGTACGTCGAGAGATTGACGCCATCATCGCACTGCTCACCGTTCCCTGACTGTAGCGTCTTGTCGCCACAGCGCGGCGGCAGGCTGCAGTCGGCGTTGCAGGTAGCATAGGCGCCCGTGTTCAAGCTTTGGCCTTGGCCATTCTTTCCAAGATCGCAGGCTTCATTCGAGGCCACAACTCCGTCGCCGCAGGTCGATTGGCATACCGAGTGCGCATTCAGGAAGTTCTGAAGGGTGAGCTTGAAGTACGAGGTTCCTGTTTGGCGCTCCGCGTTGAAGACCGCAACTTCATAAATGCCGCCCACGGTGAGGCCGAGCACGGCTTCGTCGTAGATGCCTTCAGTCGGCGGGTTCGTGTCACCACCGGTGCTGCCGGCGGCTTTGGTCCCGAGCTGGATCCAGCGTGTTTCGCTGTAATGTAGGCCGGGGATGTTCACCGCGCGCTTCTTGTTGATGAAAACCCAAAGATCATCATCGCCGTAGAACGTGAGGCGCTCGCCGCCCTTATACGTGAACCAGTAGCGAAGCTCGGTGGTGAAGGAGAAGTTGTCGGCACCGCTTGGATACGTCGGGCGTGTGTGCTCTAAGAGCGCACTTGGGTCGTTGAAGCCGCGTCCCGTGAGTGGGAAGAAGGAGTCGTCGAAGTATTCGAAAGCTCCAGGCGTGCCATTGGGTACGAGCGTCATCGTATCAACCACGGTGCGGTTGATGGCGTTGTCGCTTCTGTACCACTGCGCAAAGGAGGCTGCGTCTTTGACACAGCTATTGGCCGCCTTGAGCGATGGCTTGCCGAGAGCATCCAACGTGGTGTTCACGTCTTGTTGGCAGTTGTGATTGGTGTAGATGCCAAAGCTCTGAAAATCAGGGTGCCGGGGCCCGCTATCGAGCGGGGTATTGTTCGTCCAGCCAACGAAATCTCGGTACACGACGGGAAGTACGGGGGGTTCCGAGAGCACTTGACAGCTGAAGCCAGGCTCGATTGTGCACGTTGCTGAACAGCCGTCAAAATTCCGAAGATTGCCGTCGTCGCAGGCTTCAGTGTTGAGCTTGATCCCATCGCCACACTTCGCTTGGCAGGTGCCATTGCTGCACACCGGTTCAAACCTGCAGAGCGGAGAGCAGCCATCGCCCAGATTGAAGTTGGCGTCGTCGCACTGCTCCGTGCCTTCCACTTTCTGATCACCGCACGTTGTAGCCGTGCAGTTCTGCCCCGGTGTGGTGCATTTAAATCCAGGCTCAAGTGTGCAAATGGCCGAACAGCCATCGGTTCCCATGCTGTCACCGTCGTCGCACTCTTCCGAGCCCGCCACTTTGCCGTCGCCGCATTTCGCAGCGACGCAGCGTGCACCGAGAATGGGGCATGTCCAGCCTGTTTCTAACGTGCACTGTGTGCCGCAGCCGTCGCCCGCATTGGCATTCTTGTCGTCACAGGTTTCCGTTCCGGAAATCTTGCCATCCCCACAAACGACGGTGGAAACACACGCCGAGCCTGGTTGAGGGCAGGCAAAATTAGCTTCCGTGAGACAGTTGCCGGAGCACCCATCGGCGCCACGCGGCAAGCACTTGCCAGAGCCGATGCCGTTACACGCTGTGTCCGAGCTGCACGCCGCACCGTTGTCGCACTTGGAACCATCATCGCACTGTTCGCCGCGCGTGAGGCTGAGCTTGCCGTCGCCGCACCACTCGATGGCCTTGCAAGCCTGCCCAGCCTGGGCGCACGTGTAGCCCGCGCTGACCTTACATGTGTCGGTACAGCCGTCATTCGGATTGGGATTGCCATCGTCGCAATATTCACCAAAATCGAGCAAACCATCGCCGCAGCTCGCAACGGGAAGCTTGGTGCAAGCGCCACCGACACCTGCTGTGGTCGGGCAGGAATAGCCGCCCTCGGTACTCTTGCAATCCGCGGCGCAGCCATCGCCGCCTAGCTGGTTGCCATCGTCGCAGGCTTCATCGCCGATAACGTTGGAATCCCCGCACACGATCGTAGTCGTGCACAAGGTGCCCGGCACGGGGCAGCTGAAGAAAGGCTCAAAGTTGCAGAGACCAGTACAGCCATCGCCTGGCGCGGCGTTGCCGTCGTCGCACGCTTCGGTATTGCTGAGATTGCCGTTTCCGCAGTATTCATCGAGTGCACAGAGTTGGCCCGGCTGCGCACAGGTGTAACCCGCCTCCAACGTGCAACTGGCGTTGCAGCCGTCGCCCGGCGCAGTGCCACCGTCATCACAGCTCTCGCCGAAGTCGATAACACCGTTCCCACACACCGCCTGGGTTACAGGGGTGCAGGGTTGACCAGGCGTGGCGCAGCCAAATCCAGGCTCTACTTCACAGATTGCGCTGCAGCCGTCGTTGGACGCGCTGTTGTGATCATCGCAAGCTTCACTCGCTTCAATTTGACCATTCCCGCAGACAATCGTGCTCACGCACGCCATGCCGGCAAGCTTGCACTCAAAGTTCGCCTCGATGCGGCACAAGCCCGAGCAACCGTCACCCGGCGTCGAATTGCCATCGTCGCAGATTTCGCCTGTTTCGATCAGGCCGTTGCCGCAAGTAGCTGTCGGTGTTCCGGGCGGGCAGGACATATTCGCGCACATTCCCGCTCCGCTTGAGCCCGCGAGGCCTAGATCGATGCCCGAGGGGCCGCCGGGCGACGTCCCTGTGCCTCCCGAGCCAAGGGTGTCAGTTCCTGGATCCGGAATGGCTCCCGACGGCGTTAGGTCGGTGTTCCGTGCGGGCGATTCAGAGCCAGAGCCGCAACCCGCCAACCCCGCCAACACCCCAATCAGTCCAGCTAACCTCAAACTCACATGGCGCATACACGTGTCCTCAGCGGTGCACAGCAATAAACCTGTGACCGAAAAATAGTTCCCTAAGCGTGCCGCCACTATTCATGCAATGGACAGCGCGAGTCAAGAATTCTTAATGCGCTGGCTGAATTTTTTCGTGCAGCCGCAATGGAAGCGTGAGTTGCCTACACTGTGAGAGGAGTACGCCTCGGGAGGCGGTTTTAAGCTAACGTTTTGGGTGGTTTCTCTGCGAGGCCTGTCGGAGCCGCCCTGAGCGCCCGGGTGCTAGAGCGAGGCTCGGGCGCTGACTTCGCGCTTCAAGATCCGATCGGTTTGGCCTGAAGCGTAAGCCTCGAAGAGCTTGCCCCAGTGAGTTTCCTCGCACCACTTCTCGAACGTCAGGCGATCCTTGCGGGGCCAGCGATAGTAGTCGTGATAAAACTCGCTGCCCATCACGAACATATTCACGAGGGGGGTGTGGAAAAAGAGCTTCTGAAACTTCTTGAGTGGGCCGAACCACATCATATCGCCGACGGTGCTGGCGGCGTTATCCCCGACGGTGAAGCCCCAGCTCTCCTTCGAGATGTCGTCGCCCACGATTTCGATGTCGCGGGGATCGCCCACGCCGAGGCCGTCGTTGTGAGCCACGTTGATGTACTCCAGGCTCATCGGATCGAAGCCCATCATCTTGGCTGCGATGGCATCGATAGCTACCTGATCGGAACTCGCCAGGATGTAGTCCTTGATCACGGGGAACATGGTGCGCGGCCCTGGGCCATTACCGGCGGTGGTGCCATCCATGATCGCAAACAGGCCTGAGTGGATCTCTTTTTGAATCGCTAGGAGATCGACGAGCGTGCGGTGGATCCAGCTGTGCGTGTAGTGGCGTTTGGTGTTGAGCAAGCCGCCGAAAGCGTTCTTCATAGCGCCCGTGGTGGTGGTGTAGATGTGGCACTTCACCGTCGGTAGGTGAATGATATTTTTCCCGAAAAAATAATCGGGCACATAGATGCCCTCCGGGAAAATATTGGGCAACACATGCATCTTGGCTTTGGGGCGGTATTCCACCCACTTCATGTCTGCGTCCTTGAAGTTGTAAAGGACGGGGATTTTGTAGCGTTTGAAGAGTGGGATGTAGTGGTTGAGATCCTCGCCTTTGAACGCGTTGGTAACTACCGTCTTGTTCTGAACGCAGCTGATGTCTTTGAAGCCAGCCTTTTCCAGCGCCAGGATGGTGCCTTCGAGTTGCCAGGGAGTCGTGTTGGCGGCCGGGAACGGATAGTGCCACGAGATATTGTCTTTGAGGATCGTGGTAGCGCCTGGGTCCAAGGCCTCCTTCATACCGGCGAGCTCGCACAGCCTTTCAATATCTTGGAGGACTGTTTCGGGCTTGGTTTTTATGACGGCGACCTTGGACTTACTCATACGATTCCTTCAACTACGGCGGGACTATTTTCAAGAGGATGGCTGAAAGCGCGAACTCTGCTACTTCCGAAAACGGGTGAAGGGAGCCTTGCCCGAGTACTTCTGCTGATCGTCCAGCTCTTCTGCGATCCTGAGCAGCTGATTGTACTTGGAGAGGCGATCGCTGCGGCTCAAGCTGCCGGTCTTGATTTGGCCGGCATTCGTGGCAACTGCCAAATCGGCAATGAAGGAATCCTCGGTTTCACCCGAACGGTGCGAGATAATTGAGGTGTAGCCGTGGGTTGAAGCCAGGTGAATGGTGTCCAACGTTTCGGTCACCGAACCGATCTGATTGAGCTTGATCAGGATGCTATTGGCCGTCTTTCGGTCAATACCCATCTGAAGCCGCTCACGGTTGGTGACGAACAGATCATCGCCCACGATTTGGACCGTTTGGCCGAGCTTGTCGGTCAGAAGCTTCCAACCCTCCCAATCATCCTCAGCGAGGCCATCCTCGATGCTCACGAGGGGGTATTTGGCTGCGAGCTTGGCATAGATATCGACCAGCTCACTCGACGTGACCTGCTTCTTGTCGAAGGTGTACTTGCCGTCCTTGTAGAACTCGCTCGCTGCGGCATCCAGGCCAATTCCGACCTGTTCCCCGGGCTTATAACCGCTGGCTTCGATCGCGGCGATGATGCGAACAATGGCTGATTCATTGGACTCCAGGCGCGGAGCGAATCCACCCTCGTCGCCCACAGCGGTGGTGAGGCCATCCTTCTTTAGGCTTGCCTTGAGTGTGTGGAAGATTTCGGTACCGCAGCGGAGCGCGTCAGCGAAGCGCTCGAAGCCCATCGGAATAATCATGAACTCTTGAACCTCAAGGCCGTTGTCGGCGTGGGTTCCACCGTTGATGATGTTCATGAGCGGCGTTGGGAGCACGCGAGCTTGCACACCACCCAGGTAACGCCAAAGGGGCAAGCCGACCGTATCAGCACCTGCGCGTGCAACAGCCATTGAAACTGCCAAGATCGCGTTAGCGCCCAGCTTGCTCTTGTTGGGCGTACCGTCGAGCTCCAGCAAGCGTGCATCGACGCCGGGCTGATCCAGTGAGGAGAGTCCGACGATGGCTGGGCCGAGCTTATCGTTCACATTGGCGACGGCCTTGAGCACGCCTTTCCCCTGGTAACGGTTTTTATCCCCATCACGTAGCTCGTTGGCTTCGTGTTCACCGGTAGAAGCGCCGCTTGGGACCGCAGCGCGCCCAAAGCCGCTCTCAGTCTGCACTTCAGCTTCAACTGTCGGGTTTCCCCGGGAATCAAGGATCTCTCGCGCTATTACAGAAATAATCTCAGGCATGGCGCGCCGATTAACACGAAAGGCATGTCCTGGCGAGCCCGCCGGCTGAGTGTCGTCAGGGCCCCGGGAGCCTGCAGGCAGGCCTTCCAGTTTCAGCTGGGTTTCGTGCTGTCACTTGGGGCGCCGCGTGCCTGATCGCGTTTTTCGTAGGCGACGACAATCTTTTGCACCAAGGGGTGGCGGACCACGTCCACGTCGGAGAATTCGCAGAAAGCAATTCCTTCGACGCCGCTCAACAGCTCGCGCGCCTCCCGCAGGCCACTCTTGGCACCCCGTGGCAGATCCGTCTGGGTGACATCGCCTGTCACCACAGCTTTCGAGCCAAAGCCCAAGCGCGTGAGAAACATTCGCATCTGTTCCGGTGTTGCATTCTGCGCTTCATCCAGGATCACGAACGAGTCATTGAGCGTGCGGCCACGCATGAAAGCCAGCGGTGCTACTTCGATCTGGGCACGCTCTTGCAATTGCGCGACGCGTTCAAAATCCAGCATGTCGTGCAGTGCGTCGTAGAGCGGGCGGAGATAAGGATTGATTTTTTCGATCAAATCACCTGGTAAAAACCCCAATTTCTCGCCGGCTTCCACGGCAGGCCGCGTGAGCACAATCCGCTTTACGCGTTTGTTGATCAGATCGTTCGCCGCCATGGCCATCGCCAAGTAGGTCTTGCCGGTGCCAGCCGGCCCAATCCCAAATGTGAGGTCGTGGGTGCGAATGGACGCCAAATACTGGCGTTGCGCCGGGCTCTTAGGTGCAATCGTCCGCTTGTTGCCCTTGATGAGCACCGTTTCACTCAGCAAATCGACGAGTGAGCGCTGCGGGTCGCCGCGCAATCCCCGCAGCAAGCGTGCGACATCCTCGGGCCCAATCTTCTGACCGTGGCTGACGAGCTCCTTCGCATCGGCAAAAAATCGGTGTGCGACGCTCACGTCCGCGGCCTGTCCCGCCAGATAAATCGTGTTGCCACGCAGGCTGATCTCGGCGCCGCTGTGGCGAGCAACTTCACCCAGCAACTGGCTTTGGGGACCCAAAAGGAGCACCAGAACGCGCGTGTCAGGGACCTCCAGCTCGGCGGTCACGGCACTCGAGCTCATCGGTGGGGAACCAAAACTTGCCCAATCAATGCCGCTCTGCTCATCCAGCGTGAGCATACTCTGCGGGATTGGTGTGCGCACCCACAACCGGTGGGGCGGGCAACTCTTTGGTACAGACGGCAGGTATTTTGGCCTCTCCCCCGGCATCCGCTACTTGGCATCGGCATGGCTCGCCTCAGCAAATGGTTAGGGATCGGGGCAGCGCTCGGCATTAGCGTAGCACTCTGGCCGATCGTTCGCGGCAAGGTGCCGGTGGAAGAGCAGCTCGTGAAGCTTCGCGCCAGCATCTCGGGGAGCTCTTCGGATAAACCGCCCGATCTCGCGGGGCTCGACCTGCTGCGCCTTGATCTGCGCCCGAGCCGAGTGGTGGCACCGCTCCCGAACGGGCGGAGCGCGGAGCTCACTTTGGACGCGACGCTCCAGCGAACTGCGACGGCGGTGATGAAGCAGTACCGTGTGCCTGAGGCCGGAGTCGTTCTGATGGACATCCGCTCCGGCAAGCTCCTGGTCTACGCAAGCCATGTCAATGATGGCGAAAACTTCGATGTGAACGCGCGTGCCGAGCCGCCGGCGGCGAGTATCTTTAAAGTGGTGACGGCTGCTGCCTTGATTGAGAAAGCGGGCCTCAATGCCAACACCGAGCAGTGTTACCACGGGGGGAAGAGTGCGATTTTAGCCGATGAGCTACGCGATGATCCCGTGCGGGATAAATGGTGTGCCACGATAGGAGCCGCGCTCGGTCGCAGCTTGAATGTGGTGTTTGGGCGTCTCGCACAGAAACACCTGACCCCGGAATCCCTGACGGCCACAGCCGGCGCCTTCGGGTTTGGAGCGCCGGTTCCATTCGCGGTTTCGAACGAGACGCTCAAGCTGGACATCCCCGTGGAACCACTTGAGTTCGCGCGTTCTGCTGCGGGCTTCTGGCACTCCAACCTTTCTCCGCTGGCTGCGGCTGTGCTCGCACAAACTGTAGCTAACGGCGGCGTAGCGTTCGCTCCACAAATTGTCGATTCCGTGTTCGAGGGAAAACAGAAGCTCTGGGAGAGCGACGGAAAACCTAAAGTGCTGCGGCGGGCGATCAAGGCAGACACCGCCAGCGAATTGACGCGCATGATGCTCGAAACGGTGGAGGGTGGGTCGGCGTTTGCCGCCTTTCATGATCCGAAAGGCACGCCGTTCTTGCCTGGCATAAAAGTGGCCGGCAAGACCGGAACCCTCACCCGTGACGAAGCCAACCGCCATTACACCTGGTTCGTTGGCTTCGCGCCGGCGGACAAACCTGAGGTCGCCATTGCCTCGCTGGTGGTCAACACACCTATCTGGCGAATTAAGGGCCCCCAGCTAGCTCGAGATGTGCTGAGAGGCTACTTTGCGCAGCATGGGGCGCGTGGCGTGACGCAACCGCTCTGATCTCGAGCGTTTCTAGGCCAAGTCTGCCAGGGAGCGGGCGAGTTGGCGCGTGGCGTCGGGTGTTCAGGTAGGCGGTTTGGCGAAAAGTCCGGTGAAAGTGCGCAAAATAGTTTTCGTGCGCTGCGAATCCGTGGTGGACGAGGGCCGCTGGGCTGGTACAGTGAAACTTGTGGAAGTTGTTCTGCGCAAATTGGGGCATGGTTCCCGGTCCGTGAGTGGCCGGCTGGTGCGTGCGCCGCGCAGGGGTTCCGTGGTCGTCATCGAATTTTCGGATGGAATGCACGAATACGTGACAACTCCCGTGAAGCGAGTGCTCCGCTTGGCCCAAAAGGGCGTCTTCTATATCGAGACCGCCAATAGCCGGTACAGGCTTGAAGTTCGGGATCGCGAGCGCGAACTCGAAGACGCTTCAAGCGGCTGAGCTTTGCTGTTCGCTACGCCTGGTAATCCGAAGGCATTCGCGCTAAGCGTGTCGGCCCTCGCCGCGGAGGTTTAGAAATCCGCAGCAAAACTAACCGGGAATGTTTCTAGTATGGGAAAGTTCGACAATCGCAGCACCAAGCTGAGCCGGCGCCGCAAGGCTCAAAAGAAGAAGAAAGACCGCGCTAAGCGTCAGATCGCCGCGGCTCAAAAGGCTCGTCCCGTACGAACCACGAAGGCCAAGAAGACCAAATAACCCACGGTTAGTGGATAGTTCTGGTCGGGAAGTGCATGTCGGGGTGAGGCTCTGGTGGGCGAGCAACGGCTTCCCCAAAGAGACCAATATCTCCCGACACTCGCCGTTCGCGCACGAGCACGAAGCCACGACCCTGGTCGGTCCACGTCTGCTCCAGGCGTGTTCGCTGTAATAGGCTGCTATTCACTGGAGACCAGCTCACATCCACGTTGACGGCAGCGTTGCGTGAATCCTTCATTTGAAGACCAGCGAGCTCTAGGTCGAGTACGCGGATACCTTCGCCCCACTGTGCGTGGCGCTTACTAAAATCAGAACGAAAGCTCGGCGCCGTAGCTTCGAGAGCGATATCCATCCGGCCGAAGCGCGTTGCAACGTTCAGCTCACGCGCTGCGCTAGTGGCGCGCTCGGAAGCAGGAGGCGGAGTGATGCAGCTCAAGAGCGCGAGGCCTAGAGCGAGAGCCAAATGTTTGGTCGCCATACCGAAGCGTCGATAACAGGTAAACCGGGTAGAGGGCAACACGCGCGAAGGGCGGGGTATCGGCTAAAAATCGTCGTAGAAGAGCGGCTCACGATTGCGTACGTAGCGATAAACGAGGTGTTTAGCTTCGGCCGAGATGTCAGTGAATTGAGCACCGAAGCCTGGCGGTGATTCACTGGATCCGGTGCTTGAGAGCGGAGCTTCGCGCGTCCAGCGCACCACACCGAGCGCTTGAAACTCGTAGCCACCGGGCATTGAAAGGCTCAGCACCAGTGTCTGACCCACGTTCGGGATCTGGTAGGTTGCGACGAAGATCCCGCCGGCATCCATGATGTCGTTGCCAGCCAGACCTTTGTAGAAATTCGTCGCGCTGTGGGCTCCGAGTTCCACGTTCACGCGCGGCGTGCCCGGAGGCGCATTCACAGGTGGGAGTGCCTGCCCAGGAACTGGAGCTGCTGGCGCAGCTTGCTGTGCAGGGGCCGCTGCTTGCTGTGCAGGGGCCGCTGCTGGCCGCGCGGCTTGGGTTGAAGCCTGCTGAGGCATCACGGGTGGAGCGGCTTGCTGCTGAGGCATCACGGGTGGAGCGGCTTGGGCCTTTGGCGCCTGAGAAAGCTGGTGAATCAGGTTGAGAGAACTTGCGACGGCGTTGACGGCCTGAGCCGCTGCGGGGTGTTCATGTGTTTGCAGTGCGGCGAGGGCACGACGCGCGGCATCCAATGCGACGGGCGCAAATTGGCCGGTGGCCGTGCCCTGCGAAGCTTCAATACTGTGGAGAGCAGACATCGCTTCAGCGATCGGCTGCGCTGCTTGCATGAGTGCTGGGGGCGCCCCCTGTTGTTGCAAAGCGCTCAGGCCTTGCGCGAGATTCTGCCTTGCGAATTGCGCGGCGCTAACGAGGTTGTTCATCAAGAGTTATCCTTCGTGCACGTGCGATAAAGTGGAAGTCTAACACCGAAGCGGGTCGCGATGTAAAAGGCTAAAGGGGTCCAAGTTG
>CAZSUA010000084.1:0-18061 GCA_964609655.1 uncultured Polyangiaceae bacterium
TGAGCGAGGCTCTCGCGAGGAATTCTTCAGCCAAGAACGCAACCAGGCCTAGCACCAGTGTGACGGACAACTGGATCACGTAGAGCAGAAAGACGTACGCCGCGCCCTCCTTGAGGACGATCGGAGCTGGGAAAAACATGACCAACGCCGCGTAACAGGAGATCTGGAATGACCCAAAAAAACCAGGAGCATTGGGCATCGCTAGCCCGAGCCCCATGACCCCGAGCACGATCATGGTTTGGAGAAACGTGGCGTCCACTAGGCCCACCGCGCGAAACAGGAATTGCATGCTGGCAACGCAAAGCACCCAGTATATCGCAGTTAGACCCAGGAACCAAAGTGAATAGCGAAGGACCGAAAGAAACGCGAGACCTTCTGAGACCCGCGAGAGGAACTTGATGATCGCGTCGCCGGCGCGTCCTGAGACACACCCAACAGTACGACGCACAATCGCTTCTGCCCAAATCCTCCGCGCGTAGAAAACCCACATCACGACGCAGAGACTGAGGAAGACGACCACAGCTGCCATGGCTGCCGCTCGAACTAAATTGGAAGGCAACGGCAATTGTCCCAGGTGCGTCGGTAATGGGTCGAGCGTTTGCACGCTCAGGAGCGCTGCCCCGAGGCCCAAGCTAAGGAAGGCGCCATCCACGACACGCTCGGCACCGACGGTTCCGGCAGCAGCTAGCCACGTGAGATTTCCGCGACGAGCGATCATGGTTGGGCGCACGGCTTCGCCCATTCGGAACGGAAGAATCACTTGCGCGCCGTATCCCGACAGCGAGATGAGAAGCGGTCGCAAGAACGACACTTCACAGACGGGGCGCACCAGGAAATACCAGCGACAGCAACGGAACGTGTGCAGGACCACCCACATGCCCACGTAAAGCCAGACCCATGGCCAACGAACCTCCGAGAAAGCCGATGATGGCGGCACAATGGGCAGAGCTCCCTTGCGCAGCAACCACCAAAATCCGAACCCCACCACCGCTGAGATCGCCAGCGCGCGAAGCCAGATAAGGCGGCTCTTGGGTTGCCTTACGGGCTCTGCGGCAAGGTGCACAGGGGAGGAGGCCGTATCCGTCACGTCCACGGCAGATATCCCAATGGCTTACGCCTGGGCAACCGGCGATTTTCGCCTGGGCTGCGCGCGGGCTCACCCACTGGGCATATCAGCCAGACGCTGCCGAAATTAGATAGCCTCTTCGGCTCGCTCACCCGTGCGAATACGAACTGCATCATCGATCGTGGAAAGGAAGATCTTGCCATCTCCGATTCGGCCGGTTTTCGCGGCTTTCTCTATCGCGTCCACCACCTGGTGTGCGAGGTCGTCGGGGACCACGATTTCGAGCTTCACCTTGGGCACGAAATCGACCACGTAGGCGGAGCCACGGTAGACTTCTTTCTTGCCTCCCGTGCGCCCAAAGCCTTTGACTTCGGTGACTGTCATGCCCTGAACGCCCACTTCAGAAAGGGCGTCCTTGACCTCGTCCAACTTAAACGGCTTGATGATGGCCTCAATTTTCTTCATCTGCTGCCTCTCTTCGACCTGGTAGGGGGCAAGTGCCCCGGTTGCACTCAGAGCCTGCCAATCGAGTAGCGGTCCAATGGTTTCCAAAATGTTTCCGACTCACTTCATCTCCAGCGGAAAGCGTGGCTCTTGAAACTGGGCGTGTATCCCACCCCGGTGCGGGCGCTGACTCCCCTCTGGACGGGTGAAGGCGAACTTTTCCTCAAGGACGACGGTGCTACGCACCCGGTGTTCGGCGGCAACAAGGTGAGGAAATTGGAGGGGATCCTGGACAGGGCGCGGGCCAAGGGGGCAGAGCGCCTGGTGACGCTCGGTGCCGCGGGTAGCCATCAAGCAGTGGCGACCGGCCTGTTCGCGAACAAGCTTGGCCTGAAGGCCGCGTGCGTCTTGTGTCCTCGGCCTTGGTCGCCCTTGGCCTACCACATGCTCCGAGCCACGTTGGCTCAAGGCGTAGAGATACACACCGTTGAGCACGGCTGGCAGCTGCCGCTTACCGCTGCCAAGCTCCACCAACGTGGAGACTATTTAGTTCCGCTGGGGAGCACGAATGTGCGCGGAACTCGTGGTTATGTAGCGGCGGCACACGAGCTCAAGGCGCAGGTGGATGCGGGAGAGCTGCCTCCGCCCGACGTCATTGTCGTCGCCCTGGGATCCGGTGGGACGACGGCTGGGCTGGTGGCTGGAGTCGCCAACGCCGGCCTTAGGAGCCTGGTGCTCGGGGTGACCATCGTCCAACTGGGACCCGTGACGCGTCCCTGGCTGCTCGGCCTCGCCCACCAAGCGTTGCAACGCGAAAATAAGGTGGGGCTGAGCGAGCTCAGTCGTCACCTGGCGATTGAGGATCGTTTTTTGGGCGCAGGGTATGGACGGGCGACGGTGGCTGGTGAAAGGGCCTTCGACGTTGCACGTGAGCAGGGTTTGCAGCTGGACCTCACTTACACTGCGAAGGCGTTCGCGGTGGCACTTCGTCTGCTCAACCATGCCAGTTTGTACGGGATGCGACACCCTGCTCCGTGCCCGGAGATCCCCAGGCCGGAAGGCCGCCCCCTACGCGTGCTCTACTGGCACACGCTTTCATCGGCGCCGCTTCACCTCATTTCCGAGGGCGCTCCGGACATTCTCCCGGACAAATTGAACCGGCTTTTAGTAGCAAGCTAAGCTCAGGTCCCCCTGCATGACGGCCACCCATCAGTCCGAGCTTCCGGTGGGAACCGTCTTGGAAGGAAAATTTCGAATCACACGCGAGGTTGGCCGCGGGGGAATGGCCGTCGTCTACGAGGCGGTTCACGTCGACATTGGCAAACGCGTTGCAGTTAAGCTGCTATCTCAAGATCTAGTGGCTTCCCGGGTGGTGCGAGAACGCTTTCTGCGTGAGGCGCGCGCCGCGGCAGCGATTCGAAGCCCGCATATCTGTGAGGTCTACGATTCGGGGATGTACGAGGAGCGCCCCTTTTTGGTGATGGAGCTCCTGGAGGGAGAGAGCCTTTACGAACGCCTCACTCGCGTCCGAAGGCTGGATCCGGCAACCACACTTGAGGTGATCGAACAAACCGCCCGCGGACTGAGCAAGGCGCACCAGGTGGGAGTTATTCACCGAGATTTGAAGCCCGAAAACATTTTTCTCACCCAGGATGAGGACGGGCGTCTGTTATCTAAGCTCGTAGATTTTGGCCTCGCCAAATTTTACGAAACGAACGCGGATGGAGAAAACGTAAGATTAACCCGTGAAGGCGCGCTGTTTGGCACTCCCGCCTACATGAGTCCTGAGCAGGCCAAAGGACACGGGGGCGTGGATCACCGGGCCGATCTCTGGGCCTTGGGCTGCATCGTGTACGAGTGCCTAACTGGAAAGACGGTGTGGAACGTCGAGCAGGGTGTGGCCATGATTTTAGCCCAGATCGCCGCTGCCCCGCTGCCGAAGCCTTCGATGCTGTTTGCAGATCTCCCTCCCGGGTTTGACGATTGGTTTGCTCGTGCGCTCAGCCGGCTACCCGAGGAACGCTTTCAAACCCCGCGCGAGCTTGCTGACAGCCTCCGCGCCGCGCTCGCGCAAGGCGGAGCCCCTGCGGAACTCGTGAGCGACACAGATCTGGCTCCACCGGTGGCGCCTATTCCGAATGCTCCCCCGCTCAAGCTCGCGCCGGCGCTCTTGTTAAGTCCACCGACACCACACGGAAGCCCGGTGCCCTTATTGGCACCTGCGCCGCGACGAGGTTCTTGGGCAATGGGTCTGGCCTTGGGTGCGCTCGGGGTGGCGCTAGCCGGCTACGTGGCGTGGCTCATGTTTCACCAAGGTCCAGCGAAGGAAGCCGGTAGTCGCGCCGAACCACTGGAGCGCGAACCTTACGCGCTGAAGGTGAATGCGGCCCAACTGAGCTTAATGGATGGCGATCCCGATAAGGCTCTCAAACAGTTCGAAGAGGGCGTCGCGCTTGGGCAAGCGCCTGTTGCGCGTTCGCTACTCCAACGCTGCGAAATTATCGTGGAGCAACGGCAAAATGCCAGCAACCGTTGCCGCGTGACCGGGCTGGGGCGCCCCCGCCCCTTTGACGTGCTGAAGCCGGCATCACGTCCAAGCGTCGTGCTCACTGCCAACGGGCCCCTCCTTGCCTGGGCCGACAATCATCTCGCCGCGGATAAACGCCAGGTTTCAGCCGCGTTGGTGGATAACGCCTTGCGACGCGTGTCTCCGGCTTACGCCTTGAGCCCGGAATCTGTGGCGGTCGGCGACCCCACACTCATTAACTTAGGTGCGCACATCGCAGCGGTTTACTCGGATACTGGTGACGACGCGGGCCTTCTGGTTCGCGCCTTTACCCCAGCCACCCAAGCCTTGGCCGCGCCCACGCGGCTTTCCACGCCGAAACGCACCCCGTTTTCCCCAGCCGTAGCCATCGCTCCGGAAGGAGATTTGTGGTTCGTGTGGGAAGAGAGCAACACCGATGGCAGCGCGTCGCTCTTAGTTCGACAGACGACGGCCGCACTCGTTCCGACCGGACCTGCCATTCGCGTCCTCACGCTGGCACCGCGATTTCGAGCGGGAGTTACCCGCGGCAGCAGCAAACCCTCGCTGGCCGTGAGCAGCACACAGCTGCGCATCGTTTTTGCTCAGGAGCTCACCCCCGCACGGTCCCAGATCAAGGCGCTCATCATTGAGCGCGGGGATAGCCAATTGCGAGCGGGCGTCGCCGCTGAAAACCCATGGGGAGGACCCGAAGCTAAGCCCACCGATCTCCACTTAGGTCAGCTCTTGCCCGTGAGCGAATCCGAAGCGAAAAACGTGCAACCGCAGCTCGATTGCTCCGGCGCGGGGGACTGCTACGTAGCCTGGGATACGGGTACCGACAATGCGAGCCTCGCCTATCTCACTGCCAGCGGCGCGCTCGGTTGGCGGCGGTCGCTCGCCGCTTCTGGTTCCCGCCCGGTCATTGCCCACAATGCTTCGGACAGGGTGGTGGTTTGGTTCGAAGAAGCTCGGCTGAAGCTCGCTCGATTGAGTCAGGAAGGTGTCGGCCCCGCCAGCATTCTCACCCGCGTCACTGGCTTTCAGCCCCATGCTTCTGTAGTGGCCGGCGAGGATTCGGGGGTGTGGTACGTTGCCTGGCGCGATTTCGAAGCTGGACACTTGGAAGCGTTCGTTTTGAGGGCAGAATGTCAGTGAAACCCGAAGCGAGCGAATTCCGCGCAGCTTTTGAAGTTGCCGAGCCAGTGCCGCTTCCGGTCGGTTTGTCCATCCCGTCGCGCATCTCACTCAAGCGGAAACCACTCACCACGGAGCGCCTCAGACTTTCCCCGATTGACCGCGATGACGCAGCAGAGCTCTGGGAAGCGATCGAAAGCACACGCTTCAACCTGGAGAGATGGTTGCCGTGGGTCCCTTTCAACAATACGCCCGAGGCCGCCGACCGCTTTGCGGAAGCCTGTGCTCACGATTGGGATCTCGGACGCGCGGTGCGTTTTTCGATCCGGGATCGAGCAACTTCGAGTTTTCTCGGCGTCGTCGGACTGGATGCCTGTGTGCATCTGCATCGCTCGTGTGAGCTTGGCTATTGGCTTAAGCGGACCGCTACGGGGCACGGTATCATGACAGAAGCGGCAACTGCTTGTGTGGACTTCGCGTTCTTGCGGCTGGGCGTTCACCGCATCCGCTGTGCAGCGGCGACCGACAACTACCCAAGCTTACGCGTTATCTCACGCCTGGGATTTCGCTTCGAAGGCATTGCACGCCAAGCTGAGTACGTGAGCTCGCGCTGGCTCGACCACGCCGTATTCGGCAAATTGGCGCAGGATGGCTAGGCGCCTCTCCGGCCGGCTCTCCTTTGTCGTCATTGCGCCCGCGATTGTGGTGCTCTTGGGTCTTTCCACCGCGCTCGCGATCGGTGCGTTTGGAGTCCGTGATCTGGTATCCGAGAGCGACAACGCTGCCGCGCTTCGAGCTCAGCTCCTCGTAGAGACGCTGGTTGAACGGTTGCGTGCCACGCCCGAGGAGGCTCGTCGGGTGGTCTTGGAGCGAGCCACGCGGCGTTCTGGCACCGAGATGCTGTTGGTTCGCCAAGACGGCTCCATCATCGTGGATGCCACACTGGCACCACCACGCCAAAGTCAGATCGAGGGCTTGCTGATAGCGGGTGCTGGCGAAGCGGTCACGCTGCTTGGCCGCACGCGCTACTACGCTCATCCCCTCCCCGCACCCCTCGCGCACCTTTCGCTCATTTCATTCGTGTCCGCACCGGAAGCCCCGGTTACCACCCGTTCGCTCATCACCTCCCTAGCAACCCTCACGACTATTCTGATCGGAGTCTCAGCGCTCGTAGGCTTTGCGCTCGCCCGCGACGTCCGAGCGGACGTGACCTACATGCGCCGGCGAATCGCCGAGATGGCACGCGAAGGCGCGGCACCCTCGGGAAAGGTGATACCGGTGCGCGCGATCGACGAGGTCGGCCTCCTCACCAATGCATTCAACATCGTCGTGGACCGCTTTGAAGCAGCGGAACGAGCCTACGGTCAGGACCTCGATGGCGCACTCGCCTACGACAAGGATCGCAGCGCCTTCGTTGCGGCTCTCAGCCATGAGCTACGGACACCGCTCAACGCGATTCTAGGTTTCACCGATATTTTGCTGAGCGAAGTGGACGGCCCACTCAGCCCAGACGCACAGGAAAACCTCACGCAAGTCCGCAGCAGCGGGGAGCACCTGGCAGCGCTTATCGACGACATTCTCGATCTCTCTGCCCTAGAATCGGGAGAGCTACGGCTGAACCGACAAGGAGCCGACGTCTACGCCATCGCTGGCGACGTGGTGCGGGAGTTGCAGCCCACTGCCGCCAAGAAGGGTCTTGAACTATTGCTGCTCGGGGACACCGCACTCGGCAAGGTAGATGCCCGCCGAGTGCGCCAGATCCTCACCAACATCGTCGGCAACGCAGTTAAATTCACGAGCGGTGGGAAAGTCGTCGTCAGCGTCGACCCCCAGAGCGACTACATAGGCATCCTCGTCAGCGATACGGGCCCCGGCATTCCGAAATCCGAACAGGCCTCCATCTTCGAGGAGTACCGCCAATCTGGAGAGTTGAGCGCACAGCGCGTCGGCACGGGGCTTGGTCTAGCGATCACACGACGGCTCGTACAAATGCATGGTGGTTCGATCGGTGTGCAGAGTGAACTCGGCGTTGGCTCAAGCTTTGCCGTCCTGTTGCCGCGCCAACCACCAGAGCCCCAAGATATGCCCGCAGAAATCCCCCCGCTGTTGACCGCAAGCTCGCGCTCTCACCTGTCGGGTGCTGGATGATTTCCGACGCTGCCCGCTTGGTCCGACGAATTCTCGCGTGGCAACTGCTGGCGTCGCTCACGGTGGGGGTCCTTCTAGCGTTGCTGTCCTCCCACTTAGTGTTGCTGCAGGGCGCGCCGGCCGTGTACGGACCGGTGGCGTTGTCTTTGGGACTCATCGCCGGGGGGCTGTTTGCGATAGGCTGGAATTTCCTACGCCTCCGTAGGTATCGGTTTGCTCTGCGCGCCTTGACACTACAATCCTCGTCCATCGACGCCAACGATTTGGGCCGACTGAGTGACGAACCCCCACGCCTATTGTGGATCTGGGTGCTGCCATCCACCTTGGGCGCGTCTATCAGCGTGACGCTGTGGCGTCCGGAAGTGTTGGATCTCACGACCGGCATCACGCTTTCGCTGCTCGGAGTGATCATGATTTCCACGGTTTCTTTGCCGTTATTCTTGGTGATCCGCGTGAACGTCCTGCGCGCACTGGCGCTGGCCCCGCCCGAAGCCATGCGCGAGTTGGCTGAGCTCGCCGAGCAACAGGGCCGGCTTCGGCAACATGTGACGCTGCGCCTGCTGACCGCCGTGCTCACGCCCGTCGGAGTGCTCGCGATGGGGGCCGCACTGATCGTCAACGCCCACCTGAGGCGTACCGACGAACTTGCACGCGAGGAGACCGCTCGTGCCTTTGCGCGATCGGTGCTGGAGGAGAGCCCGGGGGTCGTGCCAGCCGCAGGCCTGGTCCCCGCCCTCGGTGTTGCTGCCAGTCTCGGCTTTGCCGCCCAAATGCTTGATGGCAAGACTGAGTACGGGATCCGGCGCGGAAACAATGGCATTGTCACCCTGACGACAGCGCTCGATCGTGGAGGCGCGCAAGTGGCGTTCAAGAGTTCGTCGGTTCCGACGCTCAGCGAAAATACATTGCTTCTTTCGTTGTGCGCAGTGCTGGTGGCCGGGTTCGCGGGGCTCCGCCTTGGCCAAGTCTTGCGCCGAGATCTCGTGAACGCTGCCCGCCGCGTCCGGCTACTCGGAACGGAAACCCAGCCGAGCAGCGTCCCCGAAGCGCACTCCCTGGCCACGTTTTCAGCCATTTCAGAGTTGGGAGCGAGCATTGAGCAGCTGGCGGCTCGCTTCCGACAATTTTCGGGCGCTCAGCAGCGAGCCATCGACGCCCGGGAGCGAGCGGCAAAAATGCGAGGGCTGTTCTTTGCGAGCGTGAGCCATGACCTGAAGAGCCCGCTCAACGCCATTCTAGGTTTCGGAGAGCTGGTTCGCCAGACGGACGTGGTCAGCTTGGCGCAGGCCGAAAGCTTGGGCGTTATCGAACGCCGAGGCAAGGAACTTTTGGCGCTAATCGAGACCATCCTTGACGCAGCACGCGTCGAAGCTGGCCTGCTCACGCTATTGCCGGAGCTCGCGGAGATCGATGTGCTGGTGGAACAGGCCATCGAAATTGGGCGTTATCTTGGAGGTGAGAGTAAGGTGGAAATCGTGACGGCTCTGCCCAAGGAACGCCCCAAACTCTTAGTGGATCGCATCCGTATGCCGCGCGCCCTCGGTACCTTTATTGGCTATGCTATCCGTGCTGCCAAAGGCCCAATCGTACGCATCCACGTGGTCCGTGAGAGCCAGGATCGAATTCGCATGGACATTGAAATCCCGGAGGCCGGCCTCAGCCGCAGAAGATTGCTGGCCGTCTTGGATCCCACACGGCAAGCCGGAGTCGGTGAACACAGAGGTCTAGCCCTCGGCCTGCGCGTTGCCCGCTCGGTGGTGGAACTGCACCACGGAGCCGTCGACGTGCGGGAACAAAAGCCGATTGGTGCCTACTTCTCTGTGAGCGTGCCAACCATCGAGGCCTTCCGCGAGCTTCGCTAGCACTCGCCTGAGCGCGCTACTCGCCAAAGATTTCGCGCATCGCAGCGACCTCAGCCTCGACTAACGGGACCTCTGCAGCGTCAACATTGATCTCGGCTTGGGCCAAGTTGCGAAAGCCTGGGATCACACACGCGACGCACGGCTCGGCCAGCAAATACTGAAGTGCCGCACGCGCCAAGCTTTGAGTCGAGTCGCCAAAACGGGCCTTCAGCTTGGCCAGCTTGGGCTCAATCTTTTGCAGCGCTTCGTCGCTGAAACGATCACTCCCGCGGCGGTGGTCACCTGGCTCGAAATCAGGCACCTGCCCCGGCTTGTACTTCCCCAGCAACATGCCTTGAGCGAGCGGAGAAAACGCCACAAACGACATCTGCCCTTCATCCAGCAGGCGACGCACGCTGGAGCCCGGGTGGATAAACTGGGTGTCCATGGCATGCGCCCAACTCTGGAGCACCTCGGGCTGAAGCTTCGGCACCACACGCAGAAAGTCAGCACTCGAGTAGGCAGACTGACCAATCACCCGGATCTTTCCCTCTCGTTTCAGATCCTGCACCGTTTGAATCGCACCCTCCAGATAGCGATCGTCGGGACCGAAATCACCATGGTGCAAGTAGTAGATATCAATGTAGTCGCGCTTGAGATTAACCAGTGATTGCTCGCACTGATGTCGAATATGTTGCGGCTCGTAGGCATGCTCCGCCGTACCAGGAAAGTGTCCTACCTTCGTCGCAATCACGAGCTCTTTCGAGCGTGAGCCCAAGATGCGCGCCAACATGCGTTCCGCTCGACCGTTGCCATACACATCGGCATTGTCGAAATGGTTGACGCCCCGAGCGAGGGCATAGTCGATCGCTCGCGCGACTTCCTTTTCGTCCACGTTCGCCCAGCCATTCGCGTTGCCATTGACCCAATTGAGGCCGCCCAGCGTCCAGCAACCGAGGCTCACCTCAGACACAGAAATATCGGACTTGCCCAGCTTTCGATAGCGCATCTCACTCACCTCCAAAGGTTGCCAAGGCACGAGCCTGCCTGTGGACGATTGACAGGTCAAACCAGGACATTTAGGAGCCGCGCAAGCTGGCTGGCGTTGAGCCGGAATGCGCTCTAAGGTCGGCCTGGATGGCTAGAAGGAAGACCAGTGATCCCGAGCCCAGCGCAATAGGCGCACCGACGCGCGCTATCGAGAGCCAAGCCGGCAGCGGCGAAGACGACCGTTTTGATCGCTTGTTTCGACCTGAATCCCTCGAGGAATTTGTTGGCCAGGAACGACACAAAGCCAACCTCAAGGTCTACGTCAAGGCCGCTCGCGAGCGCGGAGAACCGCTCGACCACATCCTTCTGTGTGGCCCCCCCGGGCTCGGCAAGACGACACTCGCCAACATCCTGTCGCGCGAGATGGGCGTTCACTTGCTAACCACGAGTGGGCCCGTCGTGGAACACAAAGGCGTGCTGACCGGGTTGCTCACGCGCTTGGAGCGCGGGGACATTCTTTTTATCGACGAGATCCACCGACTGAGTGCTACGGTCGAAGAGGCGTTGTACCCAGCGATCGAAGGCTTTCGCGTGGATGTGATGACTGGCGACGGTGCTTTTGCCGACAGCATCTCGCTTCCTTTGCAACCTTTTACGCTGATCGGAGCCACGACCCGCACCGGGCTTTTGACCAAACCGCTCCACGAGCGCTTCGGCGTGACACTGCGTTTGGATTTTTACTCAGACGATGAGCTTCAACGGATCATCCTGCGGAGTGCCAAGCTCCTCGATATTCCGTGCGAGGTCGGGGCCGCTCGGGTGCTGGCAAGCCGATCACGCGGCACTCCCCGCGTCGCCAACCGCATTCTTAGGCGCGTGCGGGATTTTGCCCAAGTCGAAGGAAATGGCAAAATTGACGCTAGAATCGCCGAGTTAACCTGTGACCGTTTAGAGGTGGACAAAGCCGGCCTCGACGAGATGGACCGCCGACTGCTCACCATTCTGATTGAACATTACGAAGGCGGGCCCGTCGGCGTGGAAACACTTGCAGCGGCCCTCGCCGAACCGAGGGACACCATCGAAGACGTTTATGAACCTTATCTCCTCCAACAGGGATTCCTCGGGCGTACGCCGCGTGGCCGCATCGCGACGCGCAAAGCCTACGACCATCTCGGATTCCCCTTCCTAGACGCGCCGAAGCAGGCGCGCCTATTCTAAACACTGGATACTCACATGGTTACTGCTTCACACGGCACGCTCTCGCTCGACCAAACCTCCGCTTATCCGCTTGCCGAGGGCGGCGCCCCACTCTCGCTGCCCGGTTCGGGCGCGCGGGGTCGGATTGGCATCGTCTTCATCCACGGTTTCACGGGCCGGCCGAGCTCCGTAGCTCCGGTCGTTAAGGCACTGAATGCGCGGGGGTTCAGTGTGGAAGCCCCACGCCTTCCTGGGCACGGCACGGACGTCAAGGACATGCTTGGCACGCGCTACACAGACTGGCGTGAACACGTTCGCCGAGTAACGCTGGCACTTTCCGAGCACGTCGACGCCATCGTCGTGGCTGGGCTCTCTATGGGCGGAACCCTCGCGATCGACATCGGGACACTCTGCCTGCCGAAAGTTGTCGGAATCGTGCCTATCAACGCCCAGATCCTGGATCGTAAAGGCCTTGCCGTGAGATTCGCACCCTTCATCGGCAAAGTCATGCCTTTGGCACCGGCGGCGCTAGCCGGCCTCAAACGCAATGACGTGAAGAAGCCTTGCGTGGATGAGCACGCCTACAAGTCAACACCGGTCCTCGCGGGCCACTCATTGGTCGAGGCGCTGCCGCAGGTCCGTGAGCATCTCCCTGCGATCCGGGTGCCTGTTTTGGTGGTGCGCTCACGCGAGGATCACTCGGTCAATCCAGCCAATTCTATCGCTCTTTTGCAATCGCTCCCGAATGCCATCGTTTCCGAACTCGTGCTTGAAAATTCGTACCACGTGGCGACGCTCGACTACGACGCCGAGCTCTTGATTGACCGCATCACGGAGTTCGCGGACCAGGCTGGCAACGTCCACGTTGCCCGTGTATGAAATTTTCAGCGACAGCTGTTGCCTCCGCGCGCAGCAACGCCGTGGGTGCCGTAGAGGTCGAGTGTGGCACTTCAGGGCTAACGCTTAACTTCTTAGGGGTGAGTGCGTTCCGAAACGACTACGCCCCCGCCGCGCTCACAACGGGCCACGAGCTGCTCGTCCCTTGGGCCCGCCTGCTTCAAGCACGTGCGGAGGGCTCTCAGCTCTACCTTGAATTGGATCCCACGCTGGCTCCTCACAATCGACTCACGCTCACCAGCTTTCAGGCAGTGGTGCCTGCGGCCTTTAAGGAGCTCCGCCGCCAGCGCTGGATTGTTTTTACTGCTGTCCTTTCGATCGCGCTTTGCTTTGGAGTTGCCGCCATGGTGGTGGGCTGGAGAACGGGCAGCGTGACTCCTGCATCCGCACTCTTGGTTTGCCTCGTGGGCACGGCCGTCATTCTTGGCTTGGGGCTCACCACGCACCGCCGTTTGGCTTTTTCGCCGCTCGACGCCGAGGCCGCGCGGATGATCTTTCTCGCCGAGCTTGAGCGGCATTTTACTGGTTTCTTTCGCAGCGCTGCGGGACCCGCCACTGCCCAGAAACGCATTCAGCTCCCCACGTTCCAAGGGGTGCTGCCACGAACGACATTGGCTATCGTCATCACGCTCACGGCGGCAACGTTGGCAACGGTTCTTTCAACGCGGTGGCTTCTCACAGGCCACCCAAGTCAAACAGAAGACGCGCGCCTACCAGCAAACGAGGCACCTCTTTTTGGCACGCCCACTCCCACGCGAGTGATCGAAGGTGCGCCGAACCGAACGCCCGAAGCCGCCAAAGTGCAACCCAAGCCCAACCCGGCAGAGCCTGAGGTGCGCCTGGGCTCAAGCTGCCGGTGCTTACGACCGAGTTCCGCATTGTGGGATCAGCCCATTGAGCGCATGAGCATTCTTGCGCTGTCCGAAAAGGGAAAAACCAAGGGGCGGAAGAGCCTGCTCGTGGTGGACGTTGGCATTGTGAACAACGGTAAGGAGCCGCTCGCCGAGGTCAGCCTCACGGTTCGGTTCTTTGACGGTGTCGGCAAGGAGCGCCACTTCACCGAAGATAGAGTGCTGTATTACGCTGGCCCGCTCGACGCAGGCAAAGCCATCAAGTGGAAGGTGGAAGGCGAAGGCAGCGAATTCGAGGTCGACAACCCAGTCCCCGGGGATATCGGAGCGGGGGGCGACGAAGCCGCTCCAGCCGATCGTTTTTTCGAACTTCTGGCTGCCAACCATCGGCCAGTTCGCATGCACGCTGCGATGATGCTCGCCTACCTCGGAGATCCTCGGGCCAAGGAGGCGATCCTAAAGCTTCGAGATGCCCTTCGCGACAACGAAGCGCCCTATCTCCAACGTTTGGTTTGGGCACAGAGCAGTGTGCTGGTCTGCGACGCCACCGTTCACAACTCAAACGGGCAACGAACCGTGAGCGCCTGCGTTTTCAACACGGCAGACACTGGAGCGAAAGACATGGCGCTCCGCTGGCGCGCCTTGCAAACTCCGGTCAGCTACAAAAGACCCATCGCTCAACCGCCACTCGTCCTGGGAGAAATCACGGTCCGACTGGAGGCTGAGTTGCAGCCCAAATCTGGGACTGTGATCGAAGCGCCCTTCGCACTCGAAAATGTCGAGCCTTCGACGCAGTTTGAGGTCTACGCGGACCGGGTAGACCTTCTGCCCTAGGGGTGGATCTGCACCACCGTTCCACGTTCGAGATTGATGACCGAATGCCACTCCTTGGGCACTTCAGGATCAGTCCATTCAAAGAGCCAAGCGGCATCTCGTGGTGACAGATTAACGCAACCATGGCTCCTCACCTTACCGAAATCATCGTGCCAATAAACGCCATGCAGCGCGTAGCCTCGATGAAAATACTGTACGAATGGCACATCCCGAAGCTCTAAAGAATCTGCCCTATCATCATCGCCGTCCATGGTAGCCGAGAGGTGTTTGGTGTGGATCATGAACGTGCCAGTAATGGTTGCCAGGCTCCGTTCAGGATCAGCAAGCACACCGCGCCCGGTACTCACCAACGTCGCGTAGACTGGCTGGCGCCCATTGTAGGCCACCAAGCTTTGATTCAGAATTGAAATATCGATCCACGTGCGCGTACCCGTGGCAAAGCTCGGAAACGAGTCGCGCTTAGGCAAGACGAGAAGCGCCTCCGCTGGCACGAAGGAGCCATCCGCAACTTCGTAAAATGCCTGACGCCGACGCCCCGTTAGCTTCACAGCAGAGCGTTTCGGCAACGCTTCGGTGACCCGCATCTCCCCGCTTGGCAAGAGCACGTAGCGTGTCGCCATCGCCAGCTTCACGAAGCCGACGGGCAGGTCTTCGCCCGCCGCCATTTGAACACCTGAAAAACGGCTTTCTGTAGCCGCCAGGGTGTTATCGAGAGCAATGAGATCGTTCTCAGTAGTCAGGCCGAACACGCGACCGTCATGCTCAAAGCTTGTCTGCAATGCGAAACCGCTATCACGCCCGCCTCGGCCGGCGTGCAATTGATAACGTAAGGGTTGTTTGACTCCGTAGGGCTTGGTGAGGCTCGTGCCGTTTTCCAAGAAAGCAGGCACTTTTCCCCAACTTTCAGTGGGCCCAGAAACTCCGAGCGCGCGGACTCGTTCCTTCCAAATCGCGATACGTCCACTCCGATCGCCCTCGATCGCCGTACTCTCGGCCTGGGAGGGTAGCTTAAAGTAGAGAAGTGGCGGCGGCTCACCGGCACGGACATAGCGAAGCGGCAAAGCCGCACCACGCACGGGGCGTACGCTGGACATGGCAAGCAGCGGATCCTGAAGATCCAGCGTTGCCCCCTTACCGACACACACAAACCCCCGCGGATTGATCCGATACCAACCATCCTGACAGCCTTCGTTTTTTGCCACAGGGCCACGCGCATCGACACTCTGGCCGACACGCAAGTATCCGTAACGAGTGCGCTTCGCCCCGATATCCGTGTAAATCCAGGTTCTCCACGCGATGCTTCCGAGCTTGGTGCCGGTGGGAACGAACGGCAGGTTATCATCGATGGTGCCCTCAATCCTCGGCGCGTTCCGAGCGTTGCCACCCGCGCTCCCCACCTCAACCGTGACGCTTGTCCGCGTGTCGTTGAGCCCAGGTGGCTCCTTACGCGAACAAGCCAGCGCCATACCGAGGCAGGCGAGAGCGCTCCGACTGCCCCCGCGGATCGCGCGCCAGCCGCCCGCGAAAGGCCGCAGCCAAGCGCACAGGAACCCACAGGGGGATGATTTCGTGAGTCGATCCGGCATGCTCAGCGCCGTGGCAATCATGCGCGGCGTGTGGGGTATCATCAAAGAGGTGGCGCGTCATGTCCTCAGACGCCCTGTGGTCGGGATTGTTGCTGCCGCGCGCACACCCGATGGGCGCTGGCTACTGATCCGTCGCGCTGACACCGGGCTCTGGGCACTGCCGGGGGGAACCCTCGAATGGGGCGAAACCTTACGCAGTTCGATCGAACGCGAACTGCTCGAAGAAACCGGCTGCCGAGTAGAGCGCGTTGGGGCGTTAGCGGGCGTCTACTCGGAGCCCAATCGGGACCTGCGTTTCCACGCCGTTACGGTGGTGGTGTATGCAGAGGTCACATTGCCGGAACGAGCGCCTATCAACGCGCTGGAGATCCGTGAGGTTGGATTGTTTGAAACCAACCAACTCCCGAAGGATCTCTCGCATGGCATGAGCGATATCTTGGAACACGCACTCAAGGGCACGCTAACGTGGGAATAGTGGAAGTGCTGCATTCGCCCAGATTGGGTAGATCATGAACGCTTTGCCCGAGACAACTGTGGAGCTGACCGAAAGTGAATCAGTGACGTCTCGCGGCACCCAGAAGATCGTGTGGTTCGTCTGGTCCGAGGGGGCGTGGATCCACCCAAAAGAACTACCTGACACCACCTGCGAAACGCTGGACCGCGCGTCGGGAACTGTGTGGGCTCAACGCTTAACATTTCGCCTCTCCCCTGGCGCGCGGATCATGCGTGTGGAGGTGCGACCACGGAGCGAAGAACGCATGAGCCCGCTGGATTACCTCACCCGCGAAGTGCGAGGTGCGCGGCAGAAGACGCACAGAGCATACTTCCAAGTTTCTAAGAATGGGATTCTGGTGGCGGAGCCGCAGAAGCCTAGTTCCGCTGAATAGTGTCGGGACGTGCTTTTAATATTTTTGTGTGCAGCGCCTCGGTCACGGGTCCGTTCAGCGAAGGAACACCGATAGGTGCCGTGGGTTTTCAGTCAACTACCCACCCGTGACGCCAGTAACGCAAAGGCGGGGTCCCAGAATGAGATGTACAGCCGCACCAGTGAGTAGCAATCACCAACCTTCTCCAGTGGAACGCATGGACGCGAAATCACAAACCCACGAGCCCTCACCCATCAATCAGGTGGCGGTTGAGGCCCTGTCTCCGATGGAAGTCATCCGGGCCCTGCGCTCGGAACCTAGGCTCAAAGCCACGCCTTCCCATCCACCCTCGTCGAAGAAAGATTCCATGGTCCCTGGGTCTGGCGAAAAAGCGAAAGCTACTCCGCCGCGTATTCTGCTGGTGGACGACGATCCGCATGTCCTTAAGAGCCTCCTGCGTGTGCTTCAAAGCGCGGGGTACGACGTGACAACCGCCACGAATGGTGCCGACGCAGTAGGGCACGCCGACAAGAGCCGGTTCGACGTGATCTTGAGCGATATCTCCATGCCGAACATGGACGGGATCCAGCTTCTCCGGGAGGTCCGCGAACACGATCTGCACGTTCCCGTGATCTTAATGACTGGGGATCCCTCGGTCAGTACCGCGATTTCAGCACTCGAATACGGTGCCCTGCACTACCTCACCAAACCGCTCAGTCCCGCCTTGGTGGAGAAAGAGATCCAGCGAGCCGTGCAAGTACATCGCATGGCACGCCTGAAACAACAAGCTGCAGAGCTCTTGGGCAACGGCGGCATGCTGGCAGCCGATCGCGCTGGCCTCGAGGCCAGCTTTGAGCGCGCGCTTGATAAACTCTGGATTGCCTACCAACCGATCTTGGTTGCCAAGACGCGAGCCATCTACGGCTACGAGGCGCTCATGCGCAGCACTGAGCCAAGCCTGCCGCACCCGGGCGCTATTCTCGACGCTGCCGACCGGCTGGGCACACTGCAGCTGTTAGGACGACGCGTCCGCGAGTTATCTCCCGTGCCGCTCGACGCCGTGCCGGAAGCCATGCTGTTTGTGAACCTGCACGTGACCGATCTCGTCGATCCGATGTTGGTCGATCCGAACACTCCGCTCGCTAAGATGGCAAACCGCGCTATCCTAGAAATCACCGAACGCGCTTCACTCAATGAGGTGGCAGACGCGCGAAATCGCGTCGCCGAGCTGCGCGAGATGGGCTACCGAATCGCCGTCGACGATATGGGTGCGGGTTATGCCGGGCTGTCCAGCTTCGCGCAGCTGGAGCCCGAAATCGTCAAACTCGATATGTCCTTGATCCGTGACATCCACAAGAATTCAACCAAGCAAAAAGTCGTCCGCTCAATGACGGCGCTGTCACAGGACATGGGCATGCTGGTGGTGGCTGAAGGGATTGAGGTCGTTGAGGAGCGCGACATCCTGATCGAGCTTGGTTGCGACCTCCTGCAGGGCTTCTTGTTTGCCAAGCCGGGCAGGCCGTTCCCAGACGTTTCTGGGTAGAGCAGCGGCGCCCGCAGTCCCGCTTTTACTGCGACCTCGGGATCCCCCTTCACCCACCCGCCTCGCATCTGCTACTCAGAGTGGGTGGCTCTAGACATCCATTCCCTCAAGGCCGAACGCGACAACCTGAAAGAAGC
>CAZSUA010000085.1:0-17891 GCA_964609655.1 uncultured Polyangiaceae bacterium
GGCCTGGGGATCCGGGGCTCATTACGGTGCGTGGGCTCGAAGTCCTCACGCACGCCGAGGTCGTGCTGCACGACGCCTTGGCTCACCCTGCCCTCTTGAGCGTGTGCCCGACGGCAGAGCTCGTGAACGTTGGGAAACGCTATGGGCGCTTGAATCCGCCGCAAGAGTTGATCACCGAACAATTGATCTCCTTAGCTCGCGCAGGCAAACGCGTCGTGCGGCTGAAGGGTGGAGATCCGCTCTTGTTTGCGCGCGGCGGCGAAGAAGCTTTAGCACTCGCGGAAGCTGGTATTCCGTTCGAGATCGTACCTGGTATCTCTTCGCCCGTAGCAGCCAGCACCTACGCAGGCATTGCGCTCACGCATCGCGAGCTCTCGTCGAGCGTCACGTTCATCACAGGTTCCGATCGCGAAGGCGTGGAGTGGTCGCCCGAGTCGTGGAAGCGCTTGGCTACTGCGACGGACACGCTGTGCATTTTGATGGGTATGCGCAGGATCGAATCCATCATGCAGGCGCTGATTGAGGGTGGGCGAGCGGGCTCAACCCCTTGTGCCGTGGTGCATTGGGGTGCGCGCCCCGAGCAACAGGTGGTGATGGGAACTGTGTCGACGATTGCGGAGCGCGTGCGCGAAGCGAACGTCGCCAATCCTTCGGTGATCGTGGTGGGCGAAGTGGTGCGCTTGCGCGAGAAAATGCGCTGGTTTGATAATTTGCCGCTATTTGGGCGTCGGATTTTGGTGCCGCGCGCTGTGGAACAAGCCGAGGCGACGGCGCGCGCGATTCGAGTGCGAGGTGCGGAAGCTATCTTGGCGCCGCTGATTGAGATCCACGAACCGAGGGCCCCGGAGCTGATTGAGGCCGCTTTCGTCGCGCTCGCGAGCTTCGATTGGCTGCTCTTTACGAGCGCCAACGGTGTTGAGAAATTCTTGACGCGCTTGTTGAGCAGTGGCCGCGATGTTCGAGCCCTTGGGTCGCTGAAGATTGGCGTCGTCGGTGCGAAAACAGCCGTGAGCTTGCGACAGTTTGGCTTGGTTGCCGATCGGATCGCCGATAGCTTCACGGGCGAAGAGCTGGCACGCGCACTTCTCGCCCAAGGGGGAGTGCAGCGTGTGCTGTTGCCGCGAGCGCGTGTGGCGAACGAAGCGTTACCCGAGATGCTGCGCGCATCTGGCATCCACGTTGAGGTCTTGCCGGTGTACGAGACCGAGCCGGTTGCAGCCGATAAGCTTGAGTGGTTGGAGTCGGAGTTTCGCGCACGGCGGGTGGATGTCGTCCTGCTCACTTCAGCCTCAGTGGTGGATTCGTTGGTCGAGGCGCTAGGCGCCCAGGCGCACGAGCTTCTGGGGCACGCCGCGCTCTCAGCGATTGGCCCGGTGACTCTCGAGCGTGCTCGCGAACACGGGCTAAACGTGCCGATTGTGGCCCAGCTGCACACCGTGGAAGGCTTACTCGACGCTGTTGAGGCGCACTTCTCGGCGTAGGGTCTTTTGGGACGGAGCTCCGCTGAACTAGAGCGTGACTCGGGCTATCAGAAACTTGTTGTTGTCTTTGGGGGTCGTGATTTCAGTGAAAGACTCGACGTCACCCAGCTCACTCTTGAGAGTGGCCAGCCTGGTATGCTCGGTGGCAATATACAGCGTCTTCTTCCCACTGTTCCGGCGTACGTTCAGGTAATTCTGGAACACTTTGCCGGTAGTGACGAATACTGAGAGCTGGTTGCCGGTGTAGAAGTTCTCGCCCTTCCAATTCAGCTGGTAGGCCACGAGCGGCTCTTCGGGCCCCTTTCGATGTTGGTAGTAGGCGGCAACCGTCGAACGTTGGCCCCAATGCTGAGCTGTTTCAGTGAGGTAAATATTGATGCCAAATGCTGCCCATAGGAGGCCAAGCGCGCAGAACAGAGCGAAGGCATGTGCCTGGATGCGCTTCACGCAACCGAGCAATCCGACACCCACGAGCGCCGCTAGAAAGGCCCGCAGTGGCAATGAGAAATCGAGACTCACTGGCCACGCACGGTCGTAAATATAGGTGAAAAGCGCGACAATTCGCGATTGCCCCTGCACATCGCCTGGGATGCTCAGGATCAGGTCGCGCCCCGCCGCCGCTAACACCGCTACCGCTGCCAAGATGAGCGCACCCGAATAGAGCCCACCTGTTTCGAGTTCCGAATCTCCTGGCTCCGCCTCAGGCGGGCGAGGTCCGCGCCTACACGCCAGGTAAAATGAGATGGCACTCGCGCACATCCAACCCAAAGCCGTCGTCCAGTTAATGCCCGGAGCTGAGGCTTTCCGCTCAGGCACTCGACCCAGCCAGGAACCCTCAAATAGGCACCCCAAAGCTCCCAGCAGACACAACGCGCAGATTCCAAGAAAGCCGTAGTAAGCCCAAGCACGGCGTCCGCTCGGAAGCGCGCCTGTCAGCAGCGGAGCGAAGGTGAGTGCCGTTAACACGGCGATGGGAGGAACTGCCGGCAAAATGTAGTGATGAAACTTCGTGAGCGTGAGGGAAAACACACCAAAGGCACACAAAAACCAGAGAAAAAAGAAGGCGAAGGCTTGGCTGCGGGCGTCTTTCGCCTCAGAGCCCGACAGCATCTTGACCCCCAATCCAACGGCGGCCAGCCCGGTAAATGGGAAGAGACCGTAGCCCAGCTGCCAAACGTAGTAGCGAAATGAAAGGTCCGTGTTGGCGTTGGTGTCGTGAACGTGCGCAAAGGCACGTCGATACATGTCGTGCCAAAACAGGCGCTCGGTGAAACCCGATCCGTGCCGCACGACCATCTGCAGGAGCCATGGGAGCGTGATGCAGCCGATAAGCAGCAGCAGCGCTGGGAAATCACACCGCTTGAGCAAGCGGATTTGACCTGTCACCAGCGCAAAGGCGATCAGAGTTGCCACTGGAATGACCATCCCAGGCGCGCCTTTCGCCATCACGCTCAGAGCGACAGCTACCCAGGCAAACAAGAACAATAAGCGCTGCTTGCCCCGTTCCTTCCGGAGCGCCCACAGCAAATAGCCGAGCAAGCAGAGCCAGGCTAGGCCCGCGAGTGCAGGTTGCGGCGCGGAGAACAGCGGGTAGCTGATGTGGCAGGCAGAATTGCCGGGTAATCCACAGTTACCGCCCCCGGAACCTGAGGTGAAGACGTCGAGGTGCCAAGTGGCGCGCCAGGCTGCCCAATCGAACGTGATATTCCGCGAAATCAAGTAGAGCGCCTGGGGAAGCACGAGCCCCATCAACAAAAGAACGAACCCCTGAAACCAAGAGAACTCGAAACGGTAGGCGCCAACACGGAGCCAAACGCTCTCAACCCGCTCATCCTCGCGTGTGTTCACCGCCAGTAGCAAGAGCGCCATCGCGGCCACCAACGGTGCCACGTAGACCATATCGGTGACCGCTTGGCGCGCCAACAAATACCAATACGGCATGCTGGATAGCATGAGCGCGCTCAGCAGGCCCGTTGTCTTCCCGAAGCTCCGGCTGACGGCTTTATAAAGTAGGTAGACCGCGAGCAAGGCTAACAGAAAGACGGGGAAGCGCAGCGCCCACTCAGGCTCGGCTAAGCTGCCAGCCTGAAACAGCATCTGATCGGGTAAAAAACGCACACCAAGGGCCGAGATACTCAAGCCCTGCAGCCAAAAGCCCAGCACCGGCTTCGACCAAAACCAGCCATCCTGCGCCCACCAAAGACTGATCCAGTCATCTCGGGTTAACATCTCACGGGCGACTTCGCCGTAGTGGGTTTCCCAAGGATCGATCAGCGAAAATTTTCCGAGCAACGGCAGGTGGAGCAGGCTATTGACGAGCACCAGCCCAAAGCCTCCGTGCGAAAAAAACCCGAAGGCGTGCCGATCCGTGCGCGTCTGAAAATGTTGCATCACCCGAAAACCGGTGACCACGCACCCCATGAAACTTGCCGTGAGTAGCAGGCCAGCGAGCGCGAACGGGCTCGCCAAAGCACCGGAAACGGCAGCCCTCAGGGTGAGGAGCAGCGCGAGGCAAGCCAACAGTAACTGCGCCACAGGCCAGAGCAGGCAGCTGGCTTCCACCACGTGTGCTGTTGATGGGAGTGGGCTTGCGTGAAGCTGCGACGCTTCCACCGTTGCTGGGCTTCCCAAACGACCGAGCAGCTTCAGCGCCGCGAGCGTCGCCAACAGGATTGAGACGAGTCCGACTGGAAGGCTCGCCGCCTGGTGCCCCTTCTGGCACATGAGCGCCAAGCTTGGCAGACACGCAACGAGCCATAGAGCTATTGCCACTGACCTACCCGCTAAGGGTGAAGGGGTGACGCTTGCTGCTGGCTCACGGGGTGGGATCGAGGCCAAGCGCTCTAATCGGCTGAAACAACTCGATCGCGTCCGCCATGCTTGGCGCCGTAAAGCCTGCGATCCGCGATGGCAATCAGCTCGCTGCCGAGGGGCTCCTTGCATTCGGCGAGCGTGGCGCAGCCGATACTCACCGTAACCTTCACCGTGTGCTCACCGGCTTGAATGTTGAGGTCTGCCAGCTTCTTTCGGAGCCGTTCTGCTGCGAGGGCTGCCCCTTCAAGATCAATATCTCGGAGGATGACCGCAAATTCCTCACCGCCGTAGCGCGCGAACACATCCTCGCTGCGGATCATCTCGCGCACGGCCTGGGCCACTTCGACGAGCACCGCGTCTCCTGCTGGATGGCCATACGTGTCGTTGACTTGCTTGAAGTGATCGAGATCAAACATCAACAGCGAGACGTCGGTGCGATGTCGCCTGGCATACGAAAGCTCGGCATTCATGTGCGATTCAAAGTAATCGCGGTTGCGGGCGCCGGTGAGCGGATCGGTGACGCTTGCGGAATAGAGCTGCCGGAGCATCTCTTCTTGATCTTCGTCGGCGAGCGAGTAGCGAAAAACAACAGCTGGCCCGAATTGAATCACGTCACCGTCGTTAAGCAGGTGCCGTTTAACGCGCTCACCTTGGACGAAGGTTCCGTTGGCGCTCTCAAGATCGGCGATCAGGTACCCCTCGGGGGTTGGCAAGATTTCGGCGTGCTTGCGGCTGATGCCACTATCGTTCAGCCACAGCTCCATCTCTTGGCTGCGACCGATGCGGAAGGGGCGCGATGTGAGCCGGATCACTTGACCGAGCTGCGAACCACGAACGCCGAGCAACAGATGTCGGTCAGCTTGCTTGGGGGTACGTGCGCCGCCAAGATCGCTCAAATTGACGACAGCGGTCCGCTCGTCCGCGGCGGAACCGGTAAAATCGCTGAAATCCCTGCCAGACGCCATTTCCTGAATCTTCCCAAATCTACCATACCGAACTAGGCGGCGCGACGTTGGAAGCCTCAGTTGCCGAGGCGCGAGTGATTTTGGCCAGAGACCCTGCGTGCCGGCTTGGCGTCCACGTAGCAGCTTGTAGGAGCTTTTTGAGGCAATGAGCCTGCGCTAGTTGAGTTCAACCAGGAGCTTTACCGCTGCAATCAGGCTGGCTCGCTGACTTTTCAAGGTTGCAAGCTCGGCTTGTGTGGCCTCGACCACTTCGGGGGGCGCGTTCTTCAGGAAGTTGGCGTTGGTGAGCCGCGCCTCGAGACCGGCCATATCACGCTCAGCTTTCTTCAGTTTGCGGTCGAGCCGAGCTCCTTCTTTGGCTGGCTCTATCAGGCCACGCAAGCCGACAAGGACTTCGACGTTGCCGGCAACAGCGGTGACAGCGCCCGCTGGCCGCGGCGCCTCGGGAGCAACCCATTCCGGCGCGCCTTCGCTCCTCACAAACCATTCAACGAGCGCGCTCTGGGCTTCTAGCAAACGTCGGCTCTCTGGATCCTGGGTGCGCAGTTGAAGCGGCACTTTCGCGGACTTTTCCAATTCATGGTCACTCCGAATGGTGCGCGCCGCCGTGATCACCGACGTGATCAGGTTAACCTCGCGCTCGGCATCTGAGTCTAATGGGCCATCCTCGCGTGTTGGGAAGGGTGCCAAAGCCAGGCAATGCGGGCGGCCCTCGGGACGCGGCACGCGCTGCCACAATTCTTCAGACAAGAAGGGAGCAAACGGATGAAGCGCGCGCAGAGCCCCTTCGATCACGTGTGCCAACGTCTGCCGAGTTTCGAGCTGTTCGGCTTCCGTGCCGGTGACGAACAGCGCCTTGTTGAATTCAAGGTACCAATCGCAGAGCTCGTCCCAAATGAAATGATAGAGCGCCGAAGAGGCTTCATCGAGGCGAAAGGCATCGATACTCCGGGTCGCTTGTTCGGCGACGGTTCCGAGCCGCGAGAGGATCCAGCGGTTAACCAAGTGCGTGGGATGAGCTGGCTTCTGTTGTGGGATCTGGCCTTCAATGTGCGGGAGCGAGAAGCGCACCGCGTTGTAAACTTTGTTGCAGAAGTTGCGGTAGCCTTCGATGCGCTTGGGCGAAAGGCTGATGCGCTTGGCCTGCGGTGAGTAGCTGCAGAGCGTGAGACGAATCGAGTCCGCCCCATAGGCTGGGAAGCCTTGCCCCATTTGCGCAGTTGAAGGGTAGGCCTTCTTGAATTTCTGAAGTGCCTCGCTGAGCGGCGCACCAGGCAGCGTTCGCTTGGCGACGTCGTCGAAGCTGGCGCCATGAATCAAATCCAAAGGATCGAGCGTATTGCCCTTCACCTTGCTCATTTTCTCTCCCGTTTCGTCGACCACCATGCCGTGCAAGAGCACGCGTCGAAAGGGAACCTCGCCCGTCAGGTGGAGGCCGAGCATGAGCATGCGCGCCACCCAGAAGAACAGAATATCGTAGCCCGTTTCGAGATCGCTCGTGGGGTAGAAGCGGCGGAGATCGGGCGTGCTATCAGGCCAGCCGAGCGTGGAAAATGGCCAAAGCCCACTTGAAAACCACGTATCGAGCACGTCCGGATCCTGGCGCAATGGGCTGCCGCCGCAGCTTTCACAAGCGCTCGGTGCGGCCTCTCGAGTTACCGTAATGTGTTGGCAAGCGTCGCAGTGGAAGGCTGGGATCTGGTGCCCCCACCAAAGTTGGCGCGAGATACACCAGTCTTGAATGTGGGTGAGCCAATGCTCGTACGTCTTCACCCATTCTGCCGGGACAATTTGAGTACGACCGTCGCGAACCGCAGCCAGCGCGGGCTCCGCAAGCGGCTGCATCTTAACAAACCATTGGGTCGAAATCATCGGCTCGACCACGCTGCGACAACGCTGACAGCGTGGCACCTGGAGCTTGTGGGCTTTCTCGCCGCGCTCCAGGCCGAGCGCTGCCAAGGCGAGCTTCACTTCTTTGCGCGCTTTGGCCACGCTGAGGCTCGCGAAGCGCCCGCCAGCTTGGTTCAGGGTGCCGTCGAGATTGAGGATGGAAATCTCTTCGAGACCGTGGCGTTTGCCGGTGGCAAAGTCGTTAAAATCATGGGCTGGCGTCACTTTCACGGCGCCCGTACCAAACGTCATGTCGACGAGCACAGCGTCCGCAATGATGGGGATCTCCCGCTCCACCAACGGATGCTTGAGCTTCTTCCCGTGCAAATGCAGGTACCGATGGTCCTCGGGGTGAACGGCCACTGCCGTGTCACCCAGCATCGTTTCGGGGCGAGTGGTGGCGACGATCAGCTCCATTTTCTCGGAGCCCGAGTTTTCGTCGATCAATTCGTAGGCGAACTCATACAACTTGCCGTCCGCTTCCTCGTTCTCCACTTCAAGGTCACTCAACGCTGTGCGGCAATCACTGCACCAGTTGATGAGCCTCGTTGCACGATAAATGAGCTTATCTTCGTAGAGCCGGACGAAGGCTTCTCGCACCGCTCGCGACAAATCCGGATCCATCGTGAATTTGACGCGCGCCCAATCAGCGGAGCACCCGAGCACGCGCATCTGTTCAACGATGCGATTGCCGCTTTGCTCTTTCCACTGCCACACGCGCTCGACGAACGCCTCGCGGCCCAGATCGTGTCGAGATTTGCCTTCTTGACGAAGTTGACGTTCCACCACAGTCTGGGTTGCGATCCCAGCGTGGTCCGTGCCCGGTTGCCAAAGCGTGTTGTAACCCTGCATGCGTTTGTGCCGCACGAGCACGTCTTCCAGAGTGCCCATCAGGGCATGCCCCATGTGCAGAGAACCTGTAACGTTGGGTGGCGGCAGCGCGATCACGTAGACGGGGCGCGTGTCGTTCGGATCTGTGCCAGCCGCAAACACGCCCTGGGCCGTCCAATAGGCGTACCAGCGGGGTTCAACGTCGGTGGGGTCGTAGACCTTCGGCAGCTCGTGCATCGGGGCGCACCCTAACGCTCGAACTCGGGGCTCGCAACGGAGCTTAAAGCTGTGCAGTCAGGCGGTCGAGCTCTTCGCGGATCATCGTCTCGGCGAGTGTTGGCACGACCTCCCAAACCGCTTGTTCCACAATTTCGCGCGAGAGAGCCAGCACGGCATGCACCTGATCCGAAGTGAGCCCAAGCGAAGCTAGCTTGCCTGCCAGGCCAGGGCTGCCGGCGCCGTTTGCGGCTGCAGCGAAGACGGCGTCTTGTGCCGCTGGCGCGAGCCCCTGCGTGGTGATTGGGGAGGCCGGGCGCTGCTCCAGAGCGGAAGGTGGCGTACCCGTGGTGAGCGTTGGGGTGCGTGGGCGCGCGGCGTCCGGCGGTGAAGCTGCACCGGGCGTTCCCGCCGTGGGCGTACCGTAGGAGAGGGTTTGCGCACGCGGGCGTGCTCCAACGCTGGCCGCGGTGGTGCTGGTTGCCATGGGCGCGACAGGACGCGAGGCAACTTGAGGTCGGCCTGCTGAAAGGCTCTTCACGCGATCCAACAGCTGCTGCGTGTCGAAAGGCTTGTCCATGAAATCATCTGCCCCGACTTGAGCGCCGCGGGTGCGATCATAGGGTTGATGTTTGCTGGTCAACAGGATGACCGCGATACCTGGCGCGGCACTTTTGATCTGCTGACACAGCGAGTACCCGTCGCCGTCCAGACCCGCATCGATCAACGCCAGCTGGGGGCGGTCCGACGCGAGCTTGTTCATCGCCTCTGCAGCACTCGCCGCGGTAACGGTCTGGTAATCGTCACCTGAAAAGGTAATTTCGAGGACTTTCCTCATGGTGTTGCTGTCGTCGACGGCAAGCAAAGTGGTGGCCAAGTGTCCTCCGGAGCGCTTTCTGTGATCTTAGGTTAATATTTCCCTGCAAAAGTAATCATCCGCGGCCAGCCCTGGCCTTGTCAAGGCGTGCCCCGTCCGGGTTCCACGGCATTTGACCGCTAGGCCCTTCCCGGCCCACATTCATATAAATGGCCACCACAGATCTGAGCAGGCGCGGTCGGGCAGTTCTGTATGCGGTTGTCACTGAGTTCATCGCCACCGGAGAGCCAGTCGGAAGCCGCACCCTCTCCAAAAAGCACGAACTCGAGTTGTCGCCGGCGACCATCCGAAACGTGCTGGCGGACCTTGAAGAGGCGGGTTTTCTGCAGCAGCCCCACACCTCCGCCGGCCGGGTTCCCACGGAAGCCGCGTTTCGTCTTTATATCAATGCACTCATGCAGGTGCGCGCACTCCGGCCGAATGAATCACAAAAGATCGCCCAGCGTTTCGAAGAGATGGCCCCTGAGGCGGATATTCTGCGTGAAACCGGCAGGCTCTTAGCCGAGCTGAGTGGGGCGGCGGCAGTTCTGGTCCGTTCGCGGACTGACAGTCGAGTGGTGGTAAAAATGCGTTTCATTCCCACGCGCCCGACGGAACTGCTAAGCGTAATCGTTTTTTCTGACGGCTCGGTCGAAAACAGGTTTGTAACTTTTGACGCCGCGCTAAGTGAGCAAGATCTGGAACGCGTCCACAACATGCTGGAAGAGGCGTGCTCGGGTCGAACGCTGGCCGATGTGAGGGATTATGTTTCAGCCGGCGTGCTGAACACGCGAGACGCGCTTCTTAGCCTACGGCAGCTCGGCTATTCGCTGGCGAAGCTCGCGCTCGAGGGCACGACAACCAGCGTTGAAGTGGTGATTGAGGGGCAATCGCGACTCTTGGAACAGCCCGAGTTCCGAGACGGTGATCGAGTGCGCGAACTGGTCCACGTGCTGGAAGACCGCCAAAAGCTGGTGGCGCTTCTCGATCGAACGCTCGGAGCGAGTGAGGTCCGGGTTTTTTTGGGTCAAGAGACAGCGGACGCGGTCGGGTGCCCGGTCAGCTTGGTGGCCGCACCGTACCTGGCCCACGGGGGCCATCCGGGAGGCGCTGTGGGAGTCTTGGGCCCAACCCGCATGGACTACCCGTCGGTGGTACCGTTAGTCGGCGCCACGGCCGCTGCCATGAGTCGTCTGTTGGGGAAGAATCGCGACGACAGCTGACTTAAGCCCGGCCCGACCGATACCATAGCCAGATGGCAAGTTCGGAAAGCGTTCGCGACACCGTGCAAGCGACAGACGAAGTGATTCGACTGTTGGTAGCGGATGCGCCCAGGCAGGCCTTGTATTGGGCGGCGCCACTCGCAGAGCTCGACCCGGCGCACCCGGTGCACTGGTTCCTCTTGGGCTGTGCGCTCGGCAAACAAAACCACGTCAGCCAGGCCATCACAGCGTTGGGGCTTGCGGTCGACCGCGGGTTAGCGACCAGTAATTTGCCCGTTGCCATCGCCGCGTGTGAACGGCTGCGCGAGTTGGGTGCTGACAATGCGGGCAGTGTTGAAAGGCTGGCACGAAGCTTTGCTAAAGATTCAAAAATTCTCGGCGCTCGCCCAGAGGCCCCGCCCTCGTTGCCGGGCCAGCGAAGCCAAGTTTCTCCGCTGCGCGAGTCCACCGAGGAAGCGGAGATTTTGGCGCTGGTGAATGCCGCGATGGAGCGAGCGTCAGCCTTGATTGACGCGAGTGCTGTTTCGGAGCAACCGTTGTTCTCTTCACTCGGGGCCAAGGCCTTGCAAGCACTGCTCGGTGCTTTCAGCGTGCGGCTGATTGGCAGTGAGGATGTGCTGATCGAACAGGGTGCGCCCGGCGAAGAAGCCTTTGTGCTCGCGCGCGGAGAGCTTGAAGTGGTGCGCTCCACCGAAACGGAGCGTGTGGTCTTGGCCCGGCTGGGCAACGGCACTTTGTTCGGAGAGATGGCGCTGCTCTCGCGCGCGCCCCGTGCGGCCAGTGTCGTCGCTTCGCGCCCCTGTATTGTGCTATCCGCGACGCGCAGCGATTTGGATGCGTTGGCCGAGAAGGAGCCAGAGCTCGGGCAGGCGCTGGCGCAGTTCTGCCGGCAGCGGATGATCGATAACTTGCTCAGAACAAGCGGGATACTGCGCGCGGTGAGTGCGAAAGAGCGCACCAGCCTGATTGAGCAGTTTGAGACTCAAACGCACGAAGCTGAAACGCTCCTGATTGAGCAGGGGCAGCAATCCGAGGGGATGTACCTGATCGCTTCGGGGGAGGTTCAGGTCTGGCATCGGGAGGCCGATGGTGAGGTGTTGATAGCGACCTTGGGCCCCGGGGAAGTCGTGGGAGAGGTTGCGCTCGTGCTCAGACGGCCTGCGACTACAGACGTGCGGGTGTCGCACCCGAGCGTGCTTTTGCATCTTCCCCGTGAGCGTTTTTTGGACGTGATCAAGCATCATCCGCAGCTCTTGGCAGAGCTGTATGACGTTGCCGTACGCCGCGACGAGGAGACCTCGAGTATCGTGGCCGAGCAGGCTAGCGACGCTGACGACTGCATTCTCCTCTGAGGCATTCAAGCCCGTCCAAGCCCCCGTCTGGGCTTGACCAGGCCCGTCCTGGCCGCTAAGCCGGCGGCATGCAGCAAGCTTTCTTTAGGCTCCTATTGGGTTTGGCGTTCAGCTTCGTCACCCTCGTTTTGCCACACGGCGCATTCGCCCAAACCAAGATCGCCGTGGTGGACACGCAGCGCGCCATCATGGAGACCGAAGATGGGCTCCGAGCGAGCGCCAACCTGAAGAAGCTTTTTGAGAGCAAGCAGCGCGAGCTCGACGGCAAGCAGACCGATCTCCAGAAGGTGCGGGAAGACATTGAGAAGCAGCGTTCGGTGCTTTCAAAGGAAGCCTTCAGCAAACGTCTCGAAACCTGGCAGCGTGATATTGTTCAACTGCAGAGCGTGTTCGTTCAATACCAGAAGGACATTCAAGCGAAGCAGAGCGAGCTCACTCAGCCTGTGTTTCAAAAGATCATGGGGCTCATCCGCCGCCTGGCTTCCCAAGAAGGTTTTGACATGGTCGTTGACAAGCAAGCCGTGCCTTATGCGCGCACGGATCTCGACGTGACGGATCGTATCATCGCTCTTTACAATCAAAGTGCCCCGGCGCCCGCGCCTGACTCCAAGCCAGCGGCTAAGGAGAACGCCAAGTCCGGCAAGCCTGGTAAGGCCGAGAAGCCCGAGAAGCCCGAGAAGCCCGACGAGAAGAGTGCTCCGGTCAACGCTCCCGCAGCAGCTAAGCCCGCTCCTAAGCCCGCCACGCCGCAAAAATAAGTTCACCGCCCGAGCTAGCGCCGCTTTTCAATATGGCGACCAAGAAAGCCGTCAAGCTAGAGATCTCACGCATCCTTGAGATCTTGCCGCATCGGTATCCCTTCGTGCTGGTTGATCGCGTCACGGAGGTCACTCCGGGCGAAAGGATCGTCGGGCACAAGATGGTGAGCAGCAACGAGCCTTGGTGTCCGGGGCACTTTCCGGGAAAGCCCATCATGCCCGGCGTGTTAATCCTGGAGGCGTTAGCTCAGATTGGCGGGATCCTGGCGTACGCCTCCGAGCCCTTCGATCCAAGCCGTAGCCTGATGTATTTCTTGGGGATCGATAAGGCGAAGTTTCGGCACACTGTGACGCCGGGTGATCGCTTAGATCTAATGGTGGAAGTGATGCACCATCGATCGAACGTTTGGAAGCTGCGCGGCGAGGCCTCCGTCGACGGAACGTTGTGCGCCCAGGCGGAACTCCTAGCTTCGATTGTGGACCGCTAATCAACCCAGGCTAGTGCGCACCGCGGACTGCAGGGCCTCAATACTATCCCCAGCATTGTATTCAAAGCGCACGCGGAGCTCATCGCCAGCTTTCACCTCCAGCGGCGCGGGGAGCGGCAGCGACATGTATTGCATGTGCCAATCCGCCGAACGGCTAGCCTCAGGGAAGATGCCAACGATATTCTTGGTGATGAAGCGCAAGGCGTTGATGGTGCCATCGACGTCAGCGCGCAGAACTTCGTCCACCTGAAAGGCTTCGGGGAGCTCTTTGACATATTCAACGATTGAGTAAACCTTGGGCTGCCCCATTTCCAAGGTGTTCGAAAACGCCGAGCCAGGTTCGTGGAAAAGCGGTACGGGAGCGTGATAGCCATGAAAATCATACGGCTGAAAAACGGGCTGAAGCGCGAGGATACTGGCTTCCGGCAAGATCAACGGAATAGACAGGCCAAATTTCGCTAGGTGCGCGGCCTTGAAAGCTTGGAGCACCTCAAGCTGTTTCTCGCGTAGCAACGCCACGTGCAACATCTCGCAGATCACGACGTCTGCCGGCTCATCTGGCACGAAGTTGCGCGCATCAGCATCGATGACGGTCACCTTGTCTGAAACGCCATTGGCAACCAGCAGTCGACGTGCGGCGCGAGCCACGTGCGGGATCCGCTCTACAGTTGTTACCTTACGCGCGCGTTTGGAGGCAAAAAAGCTCAGCACACCCGTTCCGCCACCCAGCTCCACTACATGCGAACCGGGGGGGACGAGCTTAGCGATGGCTTCGTCAAAGGGTGCCATTCGCCGCTCATCCGCCAACATTTGACCGTGGTAGTGCAGCGGAATGAATTGGCCGAGGTGAGCATCGTCGTCCACGCGATGAAAAGATGACACCTCCTTGGGTCGAAGGGCATGGGTTTTGGCGAACGGGGAGTTGGACGCGGATTTCATTGCGCCCGACTAAGCAAGCATTAGGCCAGCGCGATAACGCATCAGTTTGGGCGATCATTCGGCTGAAAGCTGCGCCGGCGGTACGTCAGTGTTTTGACGTTGAGTCACCGGAATGAGCCCCCACGTTGGCAGTGGTCACGCGGGAGGCGGCCGCAGGTTCGGCTCAATGGTGCTTGGTGTCGAGCAGCTCACCGAACGCATCATCAAGGTCGAGATCAGCTTCATCCTCGAGCGCGCGTTTGGAGGAGATAGTGCCCGAGTCTCGGCCTTCGATCCCGGCAATTCTGTCGCGAACGCCGCGGAAGTCGGGAGCGTGGCGCTTAACGATGTTGAAGTGTTCGAGTGCCAGCTCCGGATTGCCCTTGAGCTCGTGCAGCACACCCAGGTCATAGTGAAGTGCGACTTCTTGATCTTTGGTCTTCTGGCTAGCGCCGAGTGCCTGCTCGTAGGCTTGAGTGGCCGCTTCGGTGTTGCCTCGCTCCAAGTGAATCATGCCGATCATAGCGAAGCAGTTGCACTGCCTTTGGGCATCTTTGGCAGCCAACTTAAACTCCGCCAAGGCCTCATCGAGTAGCCCCATTTCCTTGTAGGCAACGCCCAAATCGTAGTGCGTAGAGCTGTCGCCTTCGGCAACTTGGCCAGCCACTCCACTTCGAAAATTGGCAAACACGCGGTCAACATCGGCGTCACTTCGCACCTCGCCGAACTCAGCTTCTCCTGACCTCCCGCTTCGCACCTCCAAGCTATCCAAGGCCTCAAGCGACGAGCTGATATCGAGGTTCCCTAAATGGGTGCGCGGCCGTGCCAAGGCGCTCAGGCTTGAGCGCTCAATCGTCTGGCTCTCGCCCGAACCCGCTAGAGCCTCCTCAACTTCACGCAGGCGCTCCAGTAACAAAGGGTGGTTCGGGTTGCGTGAGAGTTGCTCAACCAGAATGCCACGCGCATCTTCCCAGAGCCCTTGGGAGCCGAAAAATTCCGCTTCTTCGAGCACTTCCTCGATCGCCTCGGCGGTGCCCGGCGGCAGGGAGCCGATGGCCATCAGCATCTGGTGCGTAGGTACTTCATCGCCCGAAAGTGGGAAGCTTGGTAGCCCTCCGGCGGCGAAGGGGTCATCGATTTCGGAGAGTGAAGAACCCGTGGCGTCGTCACCCGCCAGCGTCTGCGCAGCGCTCACCTCTTCTAGATCGTACGACGGGAGTGCTTGTCCGGGCAGGATGGGGCGCCTGGATTCCCCGGGGGGCGATGCGGGGGGCGAAGCGGGACGCGTCGACAGGGGTGACGGGGCGCGTTCACCAGAATCGATAAAATCCCGAAGGAGGCGCATCGCGTCGGGTTGATTGGGCGAGGCCTCCAGCACCTCGTAGAGCAAGGGCTCTGCTGTGCGGGTGTCTCCGAGGTGAATATAGAGCGTGGCCACATTGACTTGCTCAATCACTGCGGCTTCGCGATCACCCATTTCTACGAGGACTTCCAGCAGCTTCAAGCGCAACTCGAGCGAATCGGGCGCGACTTCCAATGCACGATGCAGCACGCCCACGGCCTTTTCGTGGAGCCGAAGACGCCGAAACGACTCGGCATCGAGCAAGGCCTTGTGTTCGACAGGGCCCGAAGCCGGTGGCGATGAACTCACCATGACGAACTCATCTTCGAGCAACATCACGTCAGGTTCACTCGGCTGCGAAAGGCGTACTGCCTGAGAAGCGGCCCTGGCCGATACTGGGTCCACGTCGTCCTCGATCAGCTCAAGATCGTCGTCGAGCGACTCAATCCCCTCGGATGAGTGCGGTGGTTGCTGCGACTGCAGTGTCTGTTGCGGACGTGATGATTGGGACGGAGCGAGCGCCTGGGTGTCCTCCGGATGCAGAGTACGAAAATCGCGCACCTGCTCGTCGTTGGGCGCAGCACTCCGCAGGTGCGCGAGCAACTGTTGATACAGTTGCACCTGGCCTTGCTCGCGCGCAATCCGCGCCATTTCTTTGTAGACTTCCAGCGATTTTGTCTGCTGCCCGATCATGTTGAACGCCTGGGCGAGCAGCGCCAAAGTGTCCATGTTCTTGGGGTCCGCTTGGAAGCAAACCTGCAGCTTGGCGAGAGCCTGGAGGCCACTCTCCCGATCACCTTTTTTAAGATAGAGTTCTGCTGCAACTCGCGCGAAGCGGGCTTCGGGCTGAAAATGCAGGATGCGCTCAACAACCTTCAACGCGTCATCGTTCCGTTGCATGTTGAGCAAGAGTTCTGCGGCGGCCCAAAACGCCTGCACAGCTTCGTCGAGCTTTTGGACGCGGCAGCAAGCTTCAGCCAGGCGCAAATGTGGCAGGGGATTATCTGGAGTGATCGCCACCATCTTCTCAAAGATGGCGATAGCCTCGTTATCCTTCTGGGAGCGCTGGAGGTGCGCCGCCATTTCGTCGTACGTGCTCAGGGCATCGCTCGTGAGCCCGAGCTCGACGTAGATCACAGCGAGCATTGGCAAGAGGTAGGCATACTGATCGGCAAGCTCTGGAGCCTGCTTGCGGATCAGCTCACGGATCTGCTTGTAAACCGCGATCGCCTTGAGCGCGAAACCCTGAGCCGAATACTGCTCGCCGACGCGGATGTAGGTCCCGATCGCTTCCTTGATCGCGCCCATTCTCGCCTGCAGGTCACCGATCTTGAGCCAGGTCCGAGCGTCCGTAGGATCGCCTTGGACGAGCTTCTGGTACTCCGCGATGGCACGGTCGTACTTCTTCTTGTCCACAAAGCGCTGCGCGCTCTCGATTATTTTTTCGCGTTCGGTCGGCACAGGATGCTACCGGGGTTGCCGCTCTCGGGCGCCCGCTAAAAAGCTCGTCTCCCTAACCTATACCCCTCGGAATGCGACTTGAACAGGCAGGCGTCCGCTAGCTCTCAGGCGCCGACGCCCATTCTGCGTTGGCCGCGCATTTCAGCGGCAGTCGACACCGTGTGCGCGGGTGTAGGCGTTCGGGAGTCGGTCCACGCGCCCGGAAATGATTGAACGAAAATCCCTAGAAAGGCTTATATACGGCGAAGAAGGCCGTGAGGATCGCAACGCCCAAGAGCACCTTTGCCAACAACGGCCCCCTGCTAAAATCTTGAAGCTCTCCGCGCGCCATCCGCTTCACCCGCGCGCCGAGCACGTGATGCAATCCGATCACTGCGACCGCCAGGGTCAGCTTGGCGTGCATGTAGTGGCTTTCGGTAAAGTAGGCCGGCAGCGAGAGCGAGAGCCGCCCCACACCCGCCGTGATGGAAATCAGAAACGCTGGCGTTGAGAGGCCCCGATAAATGCCGAGCGCCAAACTGCCCCGCTCCTTGGGCGTGCCAGTCGAGGCGCCCGCGATCAGTCCGACCGCGACGATCGACCCAATCCACGCGAAGTTGGCGGCAAGGTGCAAAAAGAGAAGCAGGAGTTCAAGCATGGCGGGAAGGCGGCCTCTTGCGATAGGGTGGGTTCAGACGCATGGTCTACCAAAAATGACGCGAAGTCAGAAGTATCGTGCCCCGTTTGGTGTTGGCGGCCCCACCGAGGTGGATCCCGAGCTTGGGAGGAAGCTCTTGGAGATAGCGCTCAGCAGGGGCGGGACCTACGCGGACTTATTTTTCGAGTATCGGGCAGGAGGCTCGATGCTGTTTGAAGAGGGTATCGTGCGCAGTGCCTCGCGGGGAGTCACAGGCGGCCTTGGCGTACGGGTCCAGCGCGGAGATGCCACAGGCTACGCGTACGTAGAAGATTTTACTTGGGAGGCGATGCAGCGCGCAGCCGAAACGGCGGCACAAATCGCGAACGAAAGCCAGGGAACCCACAGCGTCGAGCTGAAACCTGTGACGATTCCTAATCGGTACGAGCTTCCGACTTCGACGCTCGACGCTGAGGGCGCCGTGAAAAGGGCATTCCTTGAACGAGCTAGTCAGCGCGTGCTCGCTCACGACCCCAAGCTCATCAAAGCCAGGGCGTTGTTTGCCGAGGAATTGAGGGAAATCCTCGTGATCACCAGCGACGGACGCTGGGTGCGCGATGCCCAGCCGCTGCTGCCAGATTCCCGCTTACCTGCGTGTTCCGCGATGGCTGTCACCGAGA
>CAZSUA010000086.1:0-16681 GCA_964609655.1 uncultured Polyangiaceae bacterium
GGCTTGGATAAGGCGAAGGCCGAGAGGGTAGCTGTTTGTGACCTCGGTGGTGGCACGTTTGATATCTCAATTTTGGAGATTTCAGGCGGGGTTTTCAATGTCAAAGGCACGGGTGGTGATACTCACTTGGGCGGTGAGGACTTCGACAATCGCATCATCGAGAAGCTGATCGAAGAATTCAAGACGGCCAATAGCTTCGATTTGTCCCAAGATCGCATGGCTCTGCAGCGGCTACGCGAAGCTGTGGAGAAAGCCAAGCATGAGCTGAGCTCGTCGCTGGAAACGGAAATCAATATTCCTTTTATCGCATCCGGGCCCGGGGGCCCGCTGCATCTTGAGCGAACGTTCAAACGAAATGAGCTTGAAGCACTCACGCGCGATCTGGTGGAGCGCAGCTTGGTCGTCTGCCGGCAGGTGCTGAAGGACGTAGCGTTAACTCCGAAAGATGTGGATCAGGTAGTGCTCGTGGGCGGGATGACCCGCATGCCGGCTGTGCAAAAAGCAGTGAAGGAGCTGTTCGGTCGCGATCCCAGCAAGGAGGTCAACCCGGACGAAGTGGTCGCGATGGGTGCCGCACTTCAGGGCGCGGCGCTTTCGGGGATGATCGACGAAGTCTTGCTCTTGGATGTGACGCCGCTATCGATCGGCGTTGAAACCGGCGGCGGCATTTTCACGCGGCTGATTCCGCGAAATACCACCGTACCCACTGAGCAGAGCGAAATCTTCACCACGAGCGTCGACAATCAGCATTTTGTTCCGGTTCACGTGCTTCAAGGGGAACGTGAAATGGCGGTCGACAATCGAAGCCTCGCCCAGTTTGAGTTGAGTGGCATTCCACCGGCGCCGCGTGGGGTCCCCAAGATCGAAGTAAAATTTCAGGTCGACGCTAACGGTATTTTAGCGGTGCGCGCCACCGATCTTGGCACCAATAGGTCCCAAGAGGTCAAGGTGCGACCGACGAGTGGGCTCTCAGAAGACGAGGTGAAGAAGCTCGTCAACGAGGGGGATAAATTCAAAGAAACCGATCAGCTGCGGCGTGACCTGGCCGAAGTCAAGAACCAAGCCGAGACCTTGATCTACACCACCGAGCAGGCGCTCGATGCGTATGGTGACATGCTCGGGGAGCGTTGCGAGCCGGTGCGCAAAGACATGAATCAGCTCCGCCAAATGTTAGAGACGGGCGCGGATCTCAACTTGGTGCGAGATGCCTACGCGCGCCTCGAAAATGCCACCTTTGAGCTCGCAGAAGCCATGTACGGCGAGCCAGGAGCCTAAGAAGAATTCCTGTGGTGGACTTTGGACGCTACAGGCTGACGGGCTCGCTCGGGCGCGGGCGTGTCACCGAAGCGTTCAAAGCGAAGAGTTTTGGGGTCGAAGGTTTCGAGAAAACGCTGGTGATAAAGTGTTTTCGGGAGGAGCTTGTTTCCGATCCTGAGCTCTTAGCGTTGGTGGTGCTGGCCGCTCAGCAATCGATGCGGCTCAGTCACGCGAACGTGGCTCAGGTATTTGACATGGGTGAAGTGCTCAGTGAGGGGCGCGCCAGCCACTACATCGCGACTGAGTTCGTGCCTGGCTTGAGCCTGCGGAATTTGCTGGACCGAAGTCGGGCCGCCCAGCCAGAGCTATCCGTTGAAGTTTTGTTGTTTTTGGCGGCAGAGATCGCCAAAGCGCTCGACCACGCGCAGCGTTCGCTCTCCGATAGCCCGGGCTCGCCCGGCATTCTGCACGGCGCGCTCACTCCCGATAATGTGCTGATAAGCTGGGAGGGTGAGGTGAAGGTCAGCGATTTTGGCTTGGTGAGTGCGATCCTGAAGCGCGGGCGTCCAAGCGCTGAGGGTGATCTCGACGCACTCGCCCTGATGTTGAAAGAATCGGCGGGAGTGCGGGAGGCGGCTCCGGAAAGTTGGCGCGTCTTGGAGGCGGCTTTTGCTCGACCAAGCTCGGGCGAAACGCGCACTTGGGGGGGCATCTATGAGGCTCTCATGGAGGTTGCGTACTCGATTCGAGTTCAGCCCACCGCGGAGGCCTTAGCCGAGCGGGTTGAGAAGTTTCGGGTGACCCCGCTCACCAATCCGCCGGCGCGCTTCGAGGGAGCGTTCGAGCCCCAGGGCGAATCGTTGCCAGCGCGCACGGCCATTCTCGGAATACAGCCCGAGCCAGACAGGGGAGGGCAAGCCATCGTGGCCCTCGCGCTTCGCTTTGGTGAAGGACCGGGACCTGAAGCGGCGAAAACTCTTGCGCTTGAATGGCTGCTCGCGAACGAGGCGCGCGTGGTGACCAAGGCTTCGCGCGAAATCGAAGCGTTTTGGTTGATCGGCGCTGAAGCCCAGGCCGTCGTTGCGCTGGCAGCACGCTCGAGCCTCGAGATCTTGCTCCGCGGGGCCAAGCTGGATGCACTGTTGAGCGCGGGTCTTGAGCTGGGACAGGTGCATCTGGAACAGGATTCCAGCGTCGCTGACGACGAAAACAGCCGAATGGCTTTCGCCTCCAGCCGCGCTCTCGCCTTGAGCTGCTCGGCCCGCCTGTCCGTGGGTGGCAGAGCGGCGGAGTACCTCCAGGGCTGGTTCGAATTGGAACCGAGCGAGCCCAACGCAGGCGTCTGGTTGGTGGGGCAATTGCGCCCGCTCCACAGTGCGACCCGATTTGTGGGGAGAAAGCAGGAGCTCTCTGAATTGGGGAGCCGCCTGGTAAAAGCTGTGCGCGGCGCCTCTCTGCCGATAGCGATTGTGGGTGGCGGAGGCATCGGGAAATCTCGGTTGCTGCGCGAAATGCGACGACGCCTGAAGAAAGGCACGGTGAGCGTCGGCTTTTACCTGGTCAATTGTCGCGTGAATTCCAGCAGCGCTCCCTACTCAGCGCTGAGTGATATGCTTCGAAAGCTCTGTGGCGTACGCGAGAATGACGTGAGCGATTGGGCTCTGCTCGTTCAGCCACGCCTACGCGCGCTCGGTCTGGATGAGGAAGAGGTTCAGAGCATCCTGATCAGTCTAGGTTCGCGGCATTCGAGGACACATCGCTTCAACCCGCTGTTCTTGGAAAGCGGAGTTGCCAAAATGCTGCACAGCCTGTCTCTCGAAAGGCCGCATCTTTTTGCGTTCGATCGCGCGGAACACCTTGACGTGCCCAGCGCCGAGCTTTTGGGCGGAGTGGTCGCGCGACTCAAGCATTCAAGGACGCTCTTGGTGTTCGCGGGCCGTGCGGGGAATGTGGGATTTTTGCGGAAAATGCCCGGGTATTCTGAGGTTTCGCTGGGCCCGCTCAGCGAGGAAGAGATTCTGCGGCTGATCGAACACGGCACGGGCGTCGCTCCGGTGCCTCAGGCCTTGATTGACTTTGTGGCGGAGCAAAGTGGCGGCCATCCGATGGTTGCCATTGAACTTCTGCGAGAAGGCATTGAACAGGGGTTCATCCGCAGTGACAACGCGCGGAGGTTGGAGTTTTCACCACCGGTGGGTAGCGAGCAGAAACGCCCGCTGAAGGACCTGTTGGAGCAGCGCCTCGGTGCACTCAACGTGGAAGAGCAGCGAGTGCTCGCAGCGGTTGTGGTTCTTGATGAGCCTGTTGAGCTTGGGGCGCTAGCTGAAGTGGCCGAGCTCCAGTTGTTGCAGGTTGTGGTGATTGTTGACGATCTTGAGGTGAGGGGTTTGGTGCAGCGGCTCTCCCCAGGCACGGTGGCGATTGCGGTGCAGGTGCTCGCGGAAGTCGTGGCGGAAGCCGCCGGCCGCGCCGAGTGGCAGGCTTTGCACGCGCGAGCGGCGCGGCACTACCAGGCGCGGAAGGAAGCGTTGGGCGCCGAAGCAGTGCGCCGCGTGGCACAGCACTTGGAAGCTGCGGGCAGGCGGGAAGAAGCGCGTATTGCCTATGGAGAAAGCGGGCTTGAGTTGTTGGGGCAAGGATTGCTTGAGCTAACAGCACGCCACCTAGGACGGGCGCTCGCTCTCACGCCTTCGGACTCTAAAGACCTGGAGGTGGTGGCCGCGTGGCTGTCGGGACTACTCGCTTGTGCCCCACAGGCTTCCCTTCAGGATCTCGCGCCTTCCGTGGCTTCTGCCGGCGAGCTACTACTGCGCGGCGGAAAGCGCGTACCGGAGAAGATCAGAACTCTTCTCCTCAATGCTGTTCTAGATGCCGGTGAAGTGCTCGCGAGCCTGCATCGCTTTCGAGAAGCAGAAGGCTTGGTGAGCGCGGTTTTGGCAGAGAGCTTGAGGTTTCCTAAGTTGGCGCGGCGGGGCTTGCTGCTCGATGCGGCGATCGCCAGCAGCCGCGGCGAATTTTCGCGGGCGGTGCGCGCGCTTGAGCGGGCCGCGGAGCTTGGGTCCGTTCAGGTGGAGGAGAAGCTTCGCCTGCTGCTGTCGTTGTCCTACGCGTTGGCCGGCGCAGGCACGCACACCCGCGCTCTGGGCACGTTGCTTCAGGCTGAGGAGCTGAGTGGCGCAGTCGCCGCGACGGAGTCCTGTCGGCTTGAGCGCACTCGGGCATTCCTCTTGGCTTGCAGAGGTGAGCATGCTGAGAGTGCGGAGGTCGCTGGCCGTGCCGCGGAGCTTGCCAAGAACTCCGGAAATCTTGGTGAGCTGGCGCTCGCGCTGCACGACGAAAGCGTGGCGCTGCTTCTCGCGGGGGATCTGCCGAAAAGCTACGCAAACTGCAACCGAGCCCATGCTGCCGCGGTACAAATCGGATCTCAGCGGCTGCTCAACGTGTGCCGGCTGCTCTTGGCCTACCTGGAGGGTCAGCGCGACGGCGAGAACCTAGGTGACAGCAGGGCCCTTGAGGCCACGCTGCGCGAAGCCATGGGCGAAGCTGAGGAGCAGGGTTGGACGAGCGATCTGATTTTTGCTCGATATCTTTTGGGGCGCTGGCTCGTGCTCACCGATCAGCCCACGCTCGGGACCGAACAAATCCGGGCGGCGTTAGCTCTCGCCGAGAGCGTCGGGAATCAGCGCTGGAGCGCGCTGTGTGGCAAGGCGCTGGCTTAGACGGGTCAGGGCCCCTGAGTGCTGCCAAACTCGCAAGTGCTCCAAATTTGTCCGTGAATCTTCACGATAAACCTTCGGGCGGGCTTCGAGCTAAACTCAACCTCTCCAAGTCCAACACAAGGTAGTAAGCATGCTTACTACCTTCCGCGGAACGAACAGGGCAGCTCCTGCGGCGCGGCCCCGCAAGCACATCCCCGTCGTGCTCCGTCGTGTCCGCTCTAGTTATCTGAGGAGGCTAAACGGCGTTCCAGCTCTTCCAAGTGTGCCTTCACTTGGGGATCCGAGCCACGCAAGGACTCCACCTTGCGCACAGCGCTCATGACTGTCGTGTGGTCACGATCGCCGAATGCGCGGCCGAGCTCGGGGAAGCTGGAACGCAAGCGTTGTCGGCAGAGGTACATCGCAACCTGGCGTGCGAAGGCCACGCTCTTGTGGCGATCTTTGCCGAGTAGATCATTGCTGCTCAGTCGAAAGTGATGGCAAACGGCCTTCTGAATATCCCCCACGCTGAGCAGATCTGGCCGTTGCGGGGAGACCACCGCAATTTCTCGTTGCATGAATGCCAGATCAATCGGCTGGCCAGTGAGCGAAGATTTGGCGGCTAGCCGGATCAGGACGCCCTCCAATTCACGCACGTTGCTCTGGATCGTTTGGGCGAGAGCCACCGCGATTTCATCGGTGATGACGATGTTCTCGAGCTCTGCTTTCTTCCGCACGATCGCAACACGCGTTTCAAGCTGCGGGATCTGAATATCCGCAACCAAGCCAGAGGTGAAGCGCGAGACCAAGCGTTCCGGCATGCGCTGAAGCTGCTGAGGATACTTATCGCTCGTGACGACAATGGGCTTATCGGCATCCCGGAGTGCGTTGAAGGTGTGGAAAAATTCTTCCTGGGTTTGCTCGCGGCCAGCCAGAAACTGAATATCGTCGAGCAGCAACAGATCACAATCACGCCGGTAGCGAGCGCGGAATTCATCCATTCGGTGATTCTGCAGGGCCTCAATGAACTCGTTCGTGAAGTGCTCAGCAGAGACGTACACGATGCGCGCCTCCGGCTGGCGATCCAGCACGCGGTGCGCAATCGCGTGCATCAAGTGCGTTTTGCCGAGGCCGGTGCCTCCTGCAATGAATAGCGGATTGTAGCGGGGGCCGCCGCCGCCAGCCGAACCCAGCGCGGCGGCATAGGCGAGCTCGTTCGAGGGGCCGACCACGAAGTTAGCGAAGGTGAACTTCGGCATCAGCGTCGCCATGAGGCGTGCGCGAGCAGCGATACTCTGGGGGCTGCGGGGGCTGCGGGAGCTCTCAGGGCGGTCGCTGCGGGGTCGTGGCCGCGCGTTCGGCACTGCTTCGGATCTGGGATGAGAAACCTCCGGCGGAGCTTCACAGACAGGCCGCTGAATGTCTGAGCGAACCACCCAGCTGACCAGAATGGGCTTCTCCGCCAGACGCTCCAACTCATCCTGCAACGCGGGAAGAAAATGAGTCTTCACCCAATCCAAGACAAACTCATTGCGCGCGATGAGCTGTAAGCGCTCCCCATCAAACGCTTGAAACTGTACACTTGTGAACCACTGCTCAAACGATGCTGGTGAACGTTTGCGCGTGTGGTCCACAGCCTGCGCCCACAACGCAGCGCAATCGGAAGACACGATCGGATAGCTATTGAGGTGCGCCGGCGATTCGAGAGCCACTATTAGAAAACCCCTGTTTTTCCAAAGGATGAAGAGCGGGACGGCTGCTCGCTCCCTTGCGGAGCGAACCAAGCGGCCTGGGTCCCAGACGCCCCACTGTTTGCAGAGAGAACCAATCTAGGAAGCGACGGCGCGTACCACTCCTTCGCCAAGATCCGCAAGCATCAGATTTGGATTCAGAGGTGTCATCCGAACAAACTCCTCACAAACGTGTCACAGAAAAAGTGACGTTGAGCAGACGCAGCTCGTGATCGCAATCACGCCCATTGAGCGTGCAGATGGACCACCATGAAATCAGCTCCGGCCAACTGCTCCCAAGCTGGAACGCGGTGAAATGTAAACGTTTTGTGAGTCAAGTGTGCGCGCGCGTTTTCCTTTCTTTTTACAGCTCTTGCTAAGCCGGGCGCCCTTCGAACAAGTTTTCAGTTGCTCCTTTTCTGTTTCAATGCTTCCGATGCGTGCCATGAGCCAACAAGCACGTGTCAGCTTCCGACGGGGTGCGGCTTTGCTCACGCTCTTGTCCGTTCAATTAGGGGCTGAAGCGGGCCACGCGGAGGCTAGCCGCTTGGCGCCCGAGCTGGGTTACAACTACGGCGACGTTGAGACCGCGCGCATCCTCGCAACCTCGCAATCCCAACGCGCATTGTCGAATTCGGTGAGCGCTCTTTATACCAATCCCGCGAACATCGTCAGCACTCGCGTTTACCATGTTGCTGCTCTGCTCGCGCTCCGGACGCCGGAGGCGCAACAGCGCACGCTGGGAGCGGCCGCCGTGGATTCGGTCACCAATGGATCGCTTGGCGCGGGCTTTGGAATCAATTGGTCGCGTCAGGATCCAGATGGCATCAATCGCGAATATTTAGATGGGCGGCTTGCGTTGGCAGCGCCCGTTTCGGACAGCTTTTCCATGGGCGTGGGTGGTCGCTACCTCAAGCTCACCCAGCAGGGGTTGGGGCCGCTGATGGAGAGTGTTGCTTCCTCGGGGTTGGGTGCTGACCCGATCGTGAGTGACTTTGGGCTCGACGCCGGAATGACGATCCAATTATCGCCAATGTTTCTGCTGTCCGCGGTGGGCATGAATCTGAACAACCCTGGCAATGGGTTCATGCCAACCAGTAGCTCGGCGGCTCTGGGCTTCACGCAAGATAATCTGGCGATCGGCGCTGACGTCACGTTTGATTTCACCACCTGGCAAAGAACAACCTGGCGTCCTGCGCTGGGTATCGAAGCGTTGATGGGTGACAACTTCCCGGTTCGGGGGGGGTACCGTTACGACGACGGTGCGAAGACTCACGCGTTCAGCGTTGGCGTGGGCTACCTCGACACCAGCATTGCCGTGGATCTCGGCGCGAGCCGGACCGTGAGCGGCGAAGCCTCGACCGCATTTGCTGCCACCTTCACCTACTTCCTTGAATCCAACGGGCTTGAGGCTTCGCCGACCGATTCATTCTAATCTCGTCAGTCGAGCGCTTCGCCCAGCGAGTGCAAGAGGAGCGCGGCGCCTTCTTGGAGGCTTTCAACATCCGTCTCCGTCTCAGGGACCCGTGGAGCTTCGGAGCGCAATTGGTCGATCGCCTTGGGGTTACGAAAGAAATCGTCGTTGTGGAGTTCAATCATTTGTAGAAGCTTGCGGTGGCCGAGGAGTAGCCCCGAAAAGCGCTGAGCGTCGTCCACATGCAGCCTAAAAGTCACGCCAAACGCGTCGAGCTTGAGCGGAAAGCCAAAGGTGTCGTAGGCGAGATCTTCAATTTTATGCCCGAGGGCGCGGGGTCCTAAAAGTGCCAACGGCCGGAGCACGATGGCGAACGCTAGCGCGCGGCTATAGGCCAGTAGAGTTAAGCTGAGAGCTTGTCGGTGTGCGCGGATGGTTCGGGGGCTCAAATCGAGCGAGTGCTTGAGAAAAGCCGGGGTCGTGAGCAGGGTGCCAAAAAACGCTCCAAAGCTGCGCCGCTTCAGCCCATAAGGATCGTGTGTCATCACGAAGGGTTGATCCCTGGGCGCCGTCGCGTCCACAAACGAGGCGCCGAGTCGCGCCATACCGCGCAAGTAACTCGATGCTCCAAAAGCTTGCGGGAACGGTCCAGGGTCGAGAGCGAGCGAAGTGAAGAGATGGCCCGTTCGAAACCAATCGAGCAGTGCCGGCAACGTCAGCCGCGCGGGCCAGCCTGCGTGCGCTTGCTTCGCGAGCGTTGAGCTGACGTACTCCGAAAGGCGAGGCTTCTTAAAGACCTCCCAAATGCGTTGCGTGGCCTCCAACCATTGTTCGGCCTGAGGCAAAATATCGAACCCGCAGCCTTCGATCGACGCGGGGTTCTCAACTTGCATCCGCACGGCGATCTCTCGGCGTCGCTCCCAGAGCAACTGGTGTTGCATTGATAGCTCCCGGCTGGTCTGTGCAAACGTGCGCACCCAGCTGGGGCGGCGTTCGTCGTCGAGTAAAACTTGTTGAAAGATCTGCTGCAGGGAGAGCCGGTTACGCTCCGGTTCGTCGAACACTTGCGGCACCCGGCGGTAGGCGTACTCAAGCCCAACTAAGGTGGTGTGATTGATGCGCTGCTCCGCGAGCCGATAGATCCAGCGTCGGGCCGCCGTGAGCACTGGGTCGGGGGGAGCCGCGGAGACTTCGGAAAATGTTTCCAGAGTGGAGACCCAACGCGTGGCCTCGTAGGGCTCAAATGGCCCCTGGCCTTGGCGGAGTTCACGGTGAAAGCCGCGCGAACGCCGCGCTGTGCTGCGAAGGTCGCGATCTAGCTTGAGGAAATCGAAGTCGCCCATAGTTTTGCCGGAAGGCTGTAGCGTGCCTCAGAATGGCGCGGACCGGTGAGAGTGGACCGAAGGGTGCGGCGGAGCTAGGCTGAGCATGCCATGGCCCATTTGGATGACGAGCTAGCTCAGGCACTGAAGGATTCCGAGGAGCAGGCGGCAACTCAGCCGCTGGTGGCTCCCGTGGTGTTGCCGCCCGGGGATCTCGGGAAGCGGCCCCCAACGCGTGGAAACCTTGGCCTGTTGGTGGGGCTCCTGGTTGCTGCTGGCGGAATTCTGGCGCTCGTCCTCAACAACGCGGATGATTCTGCGATCTACTCCAAAGATGTCGACCAGCTTTTAGCACAAGCGCCGAAGCTCAAGGATCGTAACGTCAACGTCAAGGGGATGCTCGTGAAAGGCACCCTCCAATCGAACCTCGCGTACGTTCCGAAGCAGCCCTGTGAATATCGGTTTGTTTTGTACGCCAAGGACGGGCAAAAATTGCCGGTGCGCTACGGCGGCTGCGTGATTCCCGACACCTTCCGCGATTTGCCCACGATGGACGTGGAGGTCACAGCCACAGGAAAGCTGACAGCGGAGGGCTACTTCCAGGCCGAGAACATCATGGCCAAGTGCCCCTCTAAGTATGAGATGAAACAGCGCGCACTGGCAGGCGAAGCTGCGCCGCATCAAGGGGTCAAAGGCGTGGGGCCCGGCTCTAACTCACTTCCGCCGCTAGGCACTCCGCTCGACAACGTTGAAGATCAAAAAATTATGCCCCGGGTAGTGTCGGGCAGCGGCAAAGAGGGCTAGTTTCCCGAGCATGTGGGATCGTTTTCTGCGTGCAGCTCGGCGTGAGCCTGTTGATACAACTCCGGTCTGGTTCATGCGGCAGGCAGGCCGCTACATGGCCGAGTATCGTGAGATCCGAAAGAAACGGACGCTCCTCGAGATCTGCAAGAGCCCTGAGCTTGCCCTGGAAGTGACGCTGCAGCCCGTTCGGGCGCTGGAGGTGGATGCTGCGATTTTATTCGCAGATATCTTGTTGCCCTTGGAGCCGATGGGCGCACCGTTCGAATTCGCGGCGGGTGAGGGCCCCGTGATTCACCATCCTGTTCGCGATCGGGCGGGCGTTGAGCGCTTGCGCGTGATCGAGCCCGAAGATGGCTTGGGCTATGTGCTCGAAGCCGTTCGCCTGATCCGAAAAGAGCTCGACGGCAAAACTCCACTGATTGGTTTTGCGGGTGCGCCTTTCACGCTGGCCAGTTATCTGATCGAGGGTGGCAAGAGTACGAATTACGCGCTCACCAAGTGCATGATGTACAACGAGCCGGAGACTTGGCATGCGCTGATGCAGAAGTTCGCCGAGGTGGTGCGGCGCTATTTGCATGCGCAGATCGATGCGGGCGCCCAAGCCGTGCAGCTGTTTGATTCGTGGGTGGGCGCACTCTCCCCAGAGGATTATCGCGAGTACATTCTGCCGCACGTAAAATACATTCTGGAGAGCGTCGAACAAGCCAATGTGCCCGTCATTCATTTTGGCACTGGCACCGGCTCGCTTCTGGAATTGCAGAAGGAAGCCGGAGGCAGCGTGATCGGTGTGGATTGGCGTGTGCCCTTGGATCAGGCCATTTCGCGGCTAGGGCCAAGCGTTGCCGTTCAGGGGAACCTCGATCCCTTGCTGATGTTCGCTAACGACGAGCTCTTAGAAAAACGGGTAAAATCAGTCGTCGATCGGGGCCGCCAAGCAGCGGGCCACATCTTCAATCTGGGTCACGGGATCTTGCCTGAGATGTCCCTCGAAAAAGTGCAGAGCGTAGCCCGTTGGGTGCACGAACACGGGAAACGCTGAGTCTGGGCGTGTCGCCCGCCTGGAAATCCTAGGGCAGTTCGAGGCAGGTTCGAGAATGGTGTTGAAGATTCGTGGGGTCTGCTAGGCTCCGCGCGCTTTTTCGGGCGTCGTCTAAAGGTAGGACAAGGGACTTTGAATCCCTTTATCTAGGTTCGAATCCTAGCGCCCGAGCCACCAAGTTGAACGCCTGATGTTCTACGTTTGCCCAGCTGCTTCGTCGGCTCAGCCGTAGTGATAGGCTGTCGTGTGCGCGCCCCAAAAATAGCCGGAGTAGCCCACAACACCCGGATCCTCACCGGCAGCGCCTGCAACCACCATGAGCGGGAGCAAATGTTCTTCGCGTGGGTGTGCGGCTCGCGCCAGGGGAGCTTTTTGCCAATGGGCTAAGAGTTCAGCGCGTTCTTGGTGAGAACTCGTAGCTGCATGCGTGAGCCAGGTATCAAACGTTTCGGAAACGCCTCGGGCGCCGGGCGAAGAGAACTCGCGAAGATTGTGGTAGCTGGCTCCGCTGCCCACAATGAACACGCCTTCATCGCGTAGGGGGGCGAGGGCCCGGCCGATCGCGAGGTGTTCGCGTGGATTGAGTCCTAGCTTCAAGGAAAGCTGCAGCGTAGGAATGCTGGCACGGCGACGCGCGCCCCCAGCACCGGATCGCCAGGGGCTGGCCAGGTGAGTTCGTACGCAGCGGCAGGGAAGCCGTAATAGTCGTAAAGCATGGGCGGATGCAGGTGCATCATCACGCTCGGGACGCGCTCCTCCCAATGCGCCGAGACCACCAACACCGCCTTGGGCGCGACGCGCGGCACGCTCCCGACTGAGCGCAGATACGCTTCGAGCTCCTCCATTCCACCTCGCGCTCGCATTCCCATCTCGATGAACGGCCAGGGCCCTCCGCCGTGCGACAGAAATACGACGGGCATACGCGTCGTTGCCAGGGCGCTCGTGTTGGGGTTGGTCTGCATTCTATTGAGCTCCAAAGGGTGTCGCTTGCGCAACGAACTCTCGAATTTCAGCGAAAGCCGCTTCACTTTCCAATAAGGCCGTGTGCCCGACGCCTTCTAGCTCGACGTACTTGGCTCGGCTGCCGAGCGCACCCGCGATAGTTCGGCCTTGGCCCGGGCCGTTCAGTGCTTCATCGGTGGTGCCTTGAAGGACGAGCACCGGGGCAGGGATCGCAGCCAAAAGTGGCTGTGTTTGGTAATCATCTCCCGAATCGAGGCGCTGCCAGAGCGAAGGGCGCACCATCACGATGTCGTTGACGCTCGCGAGCAGCGTCAGCGATGCCACAGGCTTCTTCTGGCGCAGCGCAGAGAGGGTGGCGTGCACCGCGAAGTGGCCTCCGATAGAAAAGCCAATTACGTTGACCTGCTGTGGCGATAACTTTTGGGTACGACACAATTCCCCGAGAATGTTGGGCGCATCTTCCGCAAGCGTGACCAGCTCCGGCCTGCCTTCCGATGAGTCAAATCCCCGATACGCAAACACCGCCAGGCCTACGTCGCGTTTTTCTGCCAGACGGTTCAGGAATGCTTGGCCATGCTTGAGTTGGGCTTCATCATTGCCCGGATAGAACAGAAGCCACGGTGCAGTGAGTAACTGGGGCTCACGGATCAGCCCCCGCAGGGTAACTCCAGGTGCGACCTGGGCCTCGGCTTTCTTCCAACCCGGAGCTTCGGCGAGTGTTTGGTAGACGGCCGCACTCTGCGCCTGCCCGAGGTAAGGAAAACGCAGTCGGGGCCGATCGAAAAATCTCATATAAATCCCGAGCAATATGGCACTTGCGACCAACAGGAACAGGAAGCTCCGAGCCCTACGCATGTTCAGAGTCAGCACCAGCTAAAACCTCAATTGGGACGGCAGGTGAACCGCCGACACGGGTGTGGGGCGCCACGTCCTTAGTCACCACGGCGCCAGGATTCACGATGGCACCCTCTCCGACCGTGAGCCCAGGCAGAATGGTTGAGCGCGCACCCAGCCACGCACCCTTTCCAATCGTCACCGGGCTTCGAACCACGGGCCCCGCGCGGCGCTCTTTGGACGCAAGCTCGTGCGTGCTCGTTAAGATCATGACTCCGGGACCGAGCGTGACGCTGTCTCCGAGCGTGATGCGCTCCTCCAGATCGAGCGCGCAATCGGCATCGACCAGGCAGTGGCTCCCCACGATCAGATTCGCAAATAGCCCAAGATCGCCGGTGATCCGCTGGCCACCTTCGATCACCGTTCCCTGCCCAATGCGAAACCCTACGAGCCGATACAGGCTTGCCCTTTTCTCGCCCGCATTTCGGCGTGGCAAGAGGGCGGAGGCCAAGAAGAGCGACTGCAACCTGGGGTGCAACTGGTCTGTTTCCTGGCGAAATACCTCGACCCATTTTGTGAATTTAGCAACAAGTGGATTACTCATAGCGCAGCTTTTTGAAACGATGGCCAAATTGCTCGCCTTCCGACAATTCCACCCACCGCGGGATTTGGTAGTTAGCTAGGCGACCGCGGCAAAAGGCATTCATCCTGACTTTGAATGCAGGCAGGGGCTCGGGCGTGAGCAAGGTGAATCGCGCCGCCACCATTTGCCCCATCATCGGGTTGGGCTTGCCGAAGACGGCGACGTCTTTCACATTTTCCATCTGGAGCAGGTGGTTTTCCACTTCTGCTGGGTACACTTTCTGACCGCCTACATTGATCAAATCGGAGGCTCGCCCCAAAATTCGCAGGTATTCCCCGTCTACTTCGACTTCATCTTGGGTATTCAGCCAGCCCTCCGCGTCAAATAAGTCAGGCGCATTCAGATAACCGAGCATGGCCGTCTTGGCTTTCACCCAAAGGATGCGGTCCACGACCTTGGTTTCGAAGCCTTCGCCGCTAAATTTAAGCCAGAGTGAGGCCGAATCTTTGGACTTCGAGCGCAACACGCCGAGCTCCGACATGCCGTAGGTTTGCACGAGCGCAACCTTTGGAAAAATCTCATGGAGCTGAGCCAGAGTGCTTTCGGGCATCGGCTCGGTACCGTAGGCAATCACTTGCAGGGAAGAGAGGTCGTGGTTTTCCCAAACTCCGGACATCAGGAAAAGCTTGAGAAAGGTAGGCGAGGTTGGCAGCGTGTGGACCTGATGTTCGGCGATGGTCTGAGCCACGATTTCAGGTTCGCGCGACGGCAGCGTGACAACCGTGCCGCCGTTGGCGAAGGTATTGAGCAGCGTGTCCACCCCGCCGATGTGATCGAACAGGAGGAAAGTGAGTGTGGTCTTTCTCTGCCGCCGTTCTTGAAATTTGTCCAAAATCAGCGAAAAATCGTGCAAAATTGCTTTGGGCGCGCCGGTTGAACCCGAAGAGAAAATAACCAAGCCCGGATGCTCCCGCCGCTTGAGCTGCTGCGTGAGTGGATTCTGCACGCTTCGATCGAACTCAAGAAAGCTCGATTGATCGTTCGCGTCGAACAGCACACAGAGCTTGGCTTCAGCAATCTGCAGGAACGTTTCGCGATGCGCCTGCATCAAGGGAGTGAGCGGAACCACGACCGCCTCAAGCCCGATCAAGGCCAAGAGGGCCGCGCAGGCATTGGGTGAAAAAGAACCCTCAATCCCGACGACTTCGCCGGGCTCGATGTGCCTTCTTTGAAACTCAGCTCGCCAAAAGGCTGTCAGCTCCTGGAGCGCTGCATACGTCGTCTTCTCGTTCTTCCAAACGAGGGCGATGTCCCCATCCCACTCGCCAAGCCTTTCAAAGAACCACGCCGCCACGCCAAGCCCGCTTAGGTGATCCCGCCGAGGTAGATCACCTGGCCAGTAATGTTGTCGCTCTGCTCGTGGATAAAGAAATCACACACGTTCGAGCAATCCGTGGGTGTTCCCAAGCGTTTGATGGCCAGATTGTTGACCACGGCATCGATCTTATCCGCTGGTACACCGCGAATCATGTCCGTCATGATCGGTGTGGCACCAAAAGAATTGCAGGTTATCCCCCATTGGCCAAGTTCAAACGCCAAGATGCGGGTCAAGGTGACCACAGCGCTCTTGGACGCTGCATAGATGGCTTCACCTGCGAGTGCGATTGGAGCCACGATGGTCGTGAAGTTGACGATGCGCCCCCAGCGCTTACGCATCATCACCTTGGCGGCCTCCCGGCACACCAACATCGTTCCGGTGACATTCACCTCGAACATGCGGTTGGCTGAAGCGGCGGGCGTCAAGAGCACGTGATTCATGCTCGCGATGGCGGCGTTGTTGAGCACGATATCAATGCGCTTGTGACGGCGATTGATGTCCGCGATCATGGTGCGAACGCCCCGCTCGTCGGCAACATCCACCGAATGGTGATGATAATTCGGGTGGCTCAGGTCGCTTTCGCCTCGGCTGCAGCCCTCGACCAAGTAGCCCTGGCCTAAGTAGTGCTCAACCAAAAACCGACCGATGCCCTTCCGGCTGCCGGTGATCAGCATGACTCTGGGCATGGGCGGCGCATCAGCACCGATCTTGGTGGGGAGGGGCTTTTTGGGCTCGCTCACTGTGCTGTTGCCTCTCGTGCGGTGCTGAGCAGGTGCTCGGTCAGGACGGCGACGGTTCTGAACGGGCTGTTGCGCTGGGACATGGCCTTATCGTTCGCCAAGACTACGGATATCGCATGCTCGGTCTCCAAGCGCTGTTCGACTTCCACGATGAGAGAAACGACTCCCAGCGAATCAATCACAGCGTCTTTTCCAACCAATACGGTGTCGCCCGTGATCGCCTCAGGTGGCGGCAGATCCGTTTGCGCGAAGACTTCACGCAGGCTTGCAACAACGATGGCTTCAGCGGTGTTTAGTTCTATCATGCGTTTTCTTTCGGTTGGGATATTGAGTTAACGCCACCTGGCTAGGGAAACACTGCGGCTTCCGAAAAAGAGCACGTTCGCGGGGATGTCCTTCGATACGACGACCGACGCAGCTATCACCGAGCCGGCTCCAATCTTGACACCGGGTAAAATCGTGCAGCGCGCGCCGAGCCAAGCTCCGTCACCGACTTCCACCGGGAGCGAACCCGAAGCGGTGGCTCGGCAAGCGCCATGGCTTGTGTCGTAGGTTTGCGTGAGGAACATGACATCATGCCCCACAGCTACGTTGTTGCCGATGCGGATGTCGTTGTAGAGTTCAAAATAGCAGCCCACATTGAAGCCCGTGTGGCGGCCGATGCTCAGGCGTGAGCAGAAATTCCCGTCGCCCACGAGCGTCGGGAGACCCCAGAAGGCTGAGGCATGGCCCAGGCTAACGCCCGCGGCTCTCAAGGCTACTGCCATCGTGCGCCCGGCCACGAACGGCGGACAATATCGAAAGGCCGCTTCCACAGCGCGCAGCCGGACGTTCGACGGGCTTCGGGCTGCTGCTTGGAATGGACTCCTCACACTCCGCTGATTAGGCCGCAACTTTCCGGGTGTCCAGCTGCGAAAGG
>CAZSUA010000086.1:16781-17890 GCA_964609655.1 uncultured Polyangiaceae bacterium
CGAAATGCGAGTCGAATTGGTTGCCGATTGCCGTTGTCTGCTCGCGGAGAATCCGCTCTGGAACGCGAGTGAACAGGCGCTCTACTGGACCGATATCGAAGGGGCCGAGCTGTACCGCTATTTTCCGAGCACTCAGCGCTACGAGCGATTTTTCGCGGGGGAGGTGGTGGGAGGTTTCACTTTCCAAGACGATAACTCGTTGTTGCTCTTTGAGACCAACTGCATCGCACGGCTTTTCCCCGATGGGCGGCGCGTGATCGTGCGCGAAAATATCGATGCTGAGATGCGCCGCTTTAACGATGTGATCGCGGATCCCGAAGGGCGGGTTTTCGCGGGCACCAACGGCACGACGCGCGACAACGGTGGCCTGTATCGCGTGGACCCAGATGGGGCGATCACTCGACTTTTCCAAGGCACCGGCTGCAGTAATGGCATGGCCTTTTCGCCCGACTTGAAGCACTTGTATTGGACCTGCACGACCACTCGCGCCATCTTCCGCTTCAGCTATCAGCGCGCGACGGGTGAGCTTTCAGAGCGGACGTTGTTTTACTCAGCGCCCGAAGCTGAAGGGGCTCCCGATGGGATGACAATAGATACTGAGGGCAATCTTTGGAGCTGCCGTTGGGGTGGCAGCTCTGTGCTGAAGCTTTCTAGCTCAGGGGAATTGTTGGACAAAGTGGTGTTACCGGTCGAGGCGGTCACTTCAGCGGTGTTTGGGGGTCGGGAATTGAACGAGCTTTACGTGACCACAGCCCGTGGGCGCGAAGCTGCCGATTCCCACGCTGGTTCGATCTACCGCATCACGGGTGTCGGAAGAGGTTTGCCAGAGTTTCGCTCGACGTACCAGACACACGTTGTGCCGGTGGCTGCGTTTCTGGGCAAAAACGCTCGCCTCTGTTAGGGCCTCCGTCGAGCCAATGTCGGCGGCGGACGCCGCAAAGCGCTCTGCTGAGTACCTCAGGACTCTGACTTCGAACAGCCTATTGAGCGGTTCCACACGACGGTGCTGTTCGTTCGCAAGTAATCACTGGGTCCCAAGCGTTAGGCTGGTGGGCTATCGGGAAGTAGGCAGGTGTGGTAGGCCTCAGTCCTTCAATCGAGGAAGGGTT
>CAZSUA010000087.1:0-17770 GCA_964609655.1 uncultured Polyangiaceae bacterium
ATGGGCGTGCGCAGGGTGAGCCACAGCAAAGCGCCATGGCTAGATGCGTGCCGGCCGTGGCGCGGCGCGGCGCGGCGCGATATCCGGCTAATTCGCTAGATCAGGGGTGGCCGAACTGGCAGACAGCGTGGCCGTGGCCAGAGCGGGCGAGCCTTCGGCCTCGAATCCTACGCCTAATTAGCGACGGCGCAGCTCTCGATTGGCTCCCAACTTAGCTCGATGATGAGATCAACGTCCTAAGCGCTCAGTAAGCATCGGTGTCGATGGTGATGGCGCTCGGCAGCGTGAGCGATACTTTGGAAAGCACATCTTCATCACCCGCCAAGTAGGCGTAGCGGATCCAGTTAGTCATCACGCGTTCCACGTACTTTCGTGTCTCCGCGTACGGAATCATCGCAACAAATAGGTCGAGTGGCAGCCCCTTCCCAGCGTTCGACCAACGGCCAGCCGCAGTAGGCCCGGCATTGTAGGCCGCCAGCGCGAGCGGTACGGCTCCTTGAAATTGCCGCAGCAGGCTATCCAGATAATGCGTCCCAAGCGCTAGATTCATGTGAGGAGCGTCGAGCGCCGCTGGGGAGAGTTCAAAGCCTAGCTCCCCCGCGACTTTCTGTGCCGTTGGTTCGATGAGCTGCATCAGTCCTCGGGCCTCTGCAGAAGATCTCGCCCGCACACGGAACCCGCTCTCTTGCCGAATCAAACCGAATATCAGGTTCTGAGAAACGCGAGGCGTCGCAAGTGCCTTCACTTCGTCCGCGTAGGCGCGCGGATAGGCGCAGTCAAATATCCAGCCCGATTCGGCCGACGGCAAGCGCTCCAACAAGCCAGGTTTAGAACTGCGAGTACCCAGCTGAAAACGGCGTTCTGCTGTCGCAAGGCCAGCATATGCGGTGCACAGTGTTTCGACTTTGCGCGCCGCGTACTGCTTTCCAAACTCTGCTTCCTCCGCCAAGAGTGCGCGCTCCGCGTCGCGATCCAAGCCCAAATCGAGCAGCAATCGTACTTTTTCGGGAAGGACGGCTGTGAACTCAGAAGGACGCGCTTGAGCTCTGACCGCAATCAGCTCTGGCACAGGCTCCCCCAAAGCTTTGAGTCGCAAGCGACTGAGAAGAGCTGCGAAGGATAGCGGCTCATCAGAGACAATTTCGCGATAAGACTTGGCCGCCATTGGCTTGTTTCCGCCAAGCTCCATGGCCAAGGCTCGCGCTTCGCGCTCCATCCCGGAAGCCTTGGTTTGAGCAGCTAGCTTGGCAAAGACAGGCTCGGCGCGTTTGCCCTCGCCGAGGATCAGCCAAATCACGCCGAGCTCCCGCTCTGCTTCCGTTTGATGCCGCGCGTTCTTGGTGTAGCGCTTACGGTAGTCGAGGTACGCGTCACGGGCCTCTTTGAAGCGGCCCAGGATAAACAACAGGCGGGCGCGTTGGTAACGTGCGTGCTCAGCCCACTGTGTTTTGGGATATGTCCGGGCGAGCTGGTCGTATTTCTTGAGCGCGTGCTCATCTTGGTCGCCCCGCGAAAGTGCGCGCGCAGCATAGAAGAGATCCTGCACGGGCTCGCGGCTCGCTTTTTTGGCGGCATCGGTAAAAAGCGTGGCGGCTTTTAGATAGTCTTTTCGACTGGCATAGTAGGCGAATCCGAGCAGGCTCAGGCGCTCGCCCGAGTTGATCGTGGCGTTATCAACCAGCTTGAGCTCCTGTGCGCAGCGTTCCACCATTCCTGCCTTGGAGAAGGCACGCACACGCTCCAGGCGCTCTTTGGATGTGAGCGGGTACTTCCAGACTGCCGCAAGGCGCGTGTCCGCGTCCGACGTTTCGCGGCGTGTGGGGTGCCGGGTTGCGAGCCACCGCAGATCGGTCGCCGCCAGTGCAGGAAGCTTCAGTTTCTCGGCCAAGCGTGCGCGCTGGAGCCGTGCTTGAAATTCGAGGTCGCCTTGCTCTTTGCCCAGCTTGGACAGCGCTTTTTCGACCAGTTTTCGTGCCGGATCCGGACGTTCTCCGTGTTCCTCGGCCAAAGCCGCAAACAACCAATCCGCTGGATCTTCGGACGATCCGAAATAGCGTGCCGCGTTCTCGAACGGACCCACCGCGAGTTCACATTCTGCACGCGCGCTCAAAAAAGCCGGCCCAAGCACACCCAGCTTACTTTCAATGCCCTGAGCAACCGGCAACAGGGCAGCACAGTTCCCGAGTTCCTTGGCCACTCTTAGACGCAGATAGACGATGAACGGCTCGGACTTCTCCGCGTCGCTCAAATGTTCCAAAAGCGGACCTGCAGCGGCATAATCCTCAACCCGAACACGCCCGATCGCCTTCTTTAGGCCCTCGGAGCTATGCACAGAAATAGCATTTCCCAGTACGGGAGCCGCACCGCCCGCACCCCGCCCGAGTGGTGGAGCTTCCTTCTGCAACAGCTGGGCGTGAGCCTGCGAAGCGTCTTCCGTTTCGGAAGGGCGCGAATTCCGGCGACAGCCAGCAAGAGCTACCACGCTAAGTAGGCAAGCGCTCGTCCAAGCGACCTGCGCTCGGCTCGACCGAAGGCTCACCATCCCCACCGGTACTCAGCACTCAGCTGCACACTCAAGAGCGAGGGCACCACACTGCGCGCTACGATACTCTCAAAATGCCCTGAAATTCCCAGCCCCCAGGAACGCGACCACGCGTAATCCAACCCGGGCGCGACTCCTATCAGCAGCCCCGCATCCGGCAGCCGCACGCCTGGCGGCCCGGAAACATCGCCGTTAGCCAGGTAATAACCGGTGTTCAGCCCCAGGCGTGGAACCCATTGAATCACATCCAGCTTGTACGCAACACCCGCCGTCACAAGTCCTGCGCGCCAATCCGCAGCATTCGCCGTCGAGCGCGGAAGCATGAACGCTTGAGTAAAAAGCTCCGCATCGAAGCTGTCACTCATACCGTACGCCGCATGCAACCCAACACTCGGTCCCCAGCCCAAGGCAGGTTGCGTGGCCGTCGCCGCGCCCCCTGAGAGGGCCAATTGCCATTGATTCTCGAAGGCAGAAGCGTTACCGCAAACCAGGGAACCCACGGCGAGCAACGCACAGCTCACACTTCGTAGAGGCTTCCAAGCTGCTTTCTGCATTCCTAGGGGCGCAGCATGCCCGCGGGGCCACCTAGGCGGCAACATCCAAGCGGAGCGCACCGCATTGCGGCCCAGGATCGATCCAGATTTCGTCCAGAAAAATCGCTTCCGGCGCCAGGCCGCACACCGCATGCTCGAAAGCCGCACGCCGTTCCAGCGGTGGCACACCGAGCACGCACGCTGAACCCTCCACCCCCGACACCACCAGCCTCACCACCAGGGAACAACCCACGGCCTCACGACACGCGCGCTTTGCGGCAGCCCGCACGGCTTCGAGCAGATCATCAAAGTGCCGAAGCGAGGGCTCATCGATCACGAGACTTTGAAAACGCAGCTGGCTCAATGGCTGATGCTCGACCGCCACTACATGCCCCGCCCGCACGCTGACCACCGTGGCGCCTTTTGGCCCCGCTTCGCGGTGCCCACGCCCCTGCAGGTTTCCGGGGAAAACAATCCAAGGCTCCGTGGCAAGCACTGCTCGTGCATGCACGTGACCGAGTGCCCAGTACGCATAGCCATTCTTTCGCAATGCCAAGCGTGAACAGGGAGCGTAGTCAGCATGACCGCGGCAGCCCTCGGCGCTCGTGTGCAAAATCCCTAAATTCAACAGCCCCGGAAGCGGGGCAGGATAAGCTTCGACGACGTCTTCACCGACGCCAACGCTTGGAAAACTCCAACCGTGCACGGCCAACCCCAACGCCTCGAACACTCGCGTTTCCGGCCCCTGAATGCCGATCAGCGAGGCTCTGCACGGCAACAAAAGTGACCGCATGACCCGCGAGCGAACGTCGTGATTTCCGAGCCCAATCAGCGTTTCGCAACCAATTTCCCGAAGCCTGTGCAGCTCTTGCGCGAGGAACAAGCCCGCCGTGGCATCTCGACACCAGCCATCGATCACATCGCCCGCGCACACGAGGACGCGTGCCCGCACATGGACACATAGGTCGATCAAGGCCCGCAGCGCCAAGCGATCGGCCATGAGCAGACGCTCCCGAAAGCCGGGATCCTTCGGCAACCCCTGAGTCCACCTCCGTGCGCCCAAATGCAAATCCGCCGCGTGGACGATGCAAAACTCAGGCCCTCCCAGACTCGACACCCGCAAAGAGTGCCGTCGAATGGCAGGAAGTCAAGCACAGAACACGGCATGACGGCTGCACAACGAAGCTTGGGATCGCACAACGACACTTGGGATCGCACAACGACACTTGGGATCGCGTTCGATCACGCGCCGAACAAGTGTCGCGGACCTCCCACAAACCGAGTGCTAGGTAGTAAGCATGCTTACTACCTAGTCGCTGCGAAATACCCCCTTCGGTCGCGGCACCATTGCGGTTCGCGTCTTTCCGTCGCGCCTTTCCGTCGCGCCTTTCCGTCGCGCCTTTCCGTCGCGTCTTTCCGTGGCGTCTTTCCGTCGCGGCCCATTCGCCTTCCCGTTACGCTTACTGGGTCCCCTCCAAATCGCGCAGGAGAGACAGAGCTAAGCGAGCAAGCTCACGGGATCCACGTCGATACTCATTCTCACCATGCGATCTGGGGCCGTCCGAGCGACGGCTAACAGCACTTGGCGAAGGTCTTTGCGGTCGCGACTGCGAAGCATGAAGCGGAAGCGGTAGCGATTGCGGATGCGAGCGATGGGGGCAGGAGCGGGGCCCAATACTTCGATCTTGGGGGAAGCGGCGCGGCGTGCGAAATCTGTCATGCGTTGGCATTCGCGCCGTACGGCGTCTTCATTGAGCCCGTCGAAGCGCACGAGTGCGATGCGGGAATACGGTGGGTAGCCGAGCTCTTCCCGTTCCCGGAGCGCCACTTCGGCAAAACCCGCCACATCGTGCTGCGCAGCGAGACGCACGGCGGGGTGCTCGGGTTGGCGGGTCTGGATCATCACGGTCCCTTGAATGTCGCCGCGCCCGGCGCGCCCAGCTACCTGCACCAAGAGATGAAAGGTGCGCTCACTCGCGTAGAAATCTGGTACCGAGAGTGCCGCATCGGCATTGAGCACGCCCACGAACGTCACGTTAGGCAAATCATGCCCTTTGGTGACCATCTGCGTGCCCACCAAGATATCCACTTCGCCCTGGCGCACCCGATTCAAGATAGCTTCGCTCTTGGCACCCGCGGCCACATCTCGATCGAGGCGCGCGATGCGTGCTGTGGGGAATGCTTGCTCCAGCACGGCCACCACGCGTTCGGTGCCGGCACCCTCTTCGCAAAACTGCCGGGAGTGGCATTTCGGGCAGGCTAACGGCAAGGGGCTGGTGTAGTCACAATAATGGCAGCAGAGTTCCTCGCGCCGCACGCGATGCACGGTGAGAGCTACTGAGCAATTCGGGCATTCCACAATGTGGCCACAGGCATCACAGATCAGACTTGGCGCGAAGCCACGTCGATTGAGAAACAGAATGGATTGTTCTTTTTGAGCGAGCGTGCTTTCGATCGCTCGATAGAGCGGCAGCGTTAGCCAGCGGTCACCTGTTGGGCCTGGCCCCATGCGTCGCAGATCGATGAGCCGAACGCTGGGCAGGTTAGAAGCTTCCCGCGCGCGGGTGGGCAACCGAAGGCGCGTGATGCGCCCCTTCCGGACTAATGCCTCTGTGCCGAGTGACGGCGTGGCCGTGCCGAGCACACACACGGCTCGGGCGCGATGTGCCCGCAAAAGCGCCATATCTCTCGCGTGATAGCGCACGCCCTCGTCTTGTTTAAAGGACCCATCGTGCTCCTCGTCGACGCAGAGCAGCTGCAGGTTTTGAACCGGCGCGAACAACGCCGAGCGCGCCCCAACCGCCACTTTCAAGCGTCCGCTGTGCAGCGCCTTCCACATCGAGTAGCGCGCACCCTCAGTGAGCCCGCTGTGCACCACGCCGATCCCATCCCCCAACCTGGCTCGAAAGCGCCCCACAAGTTGCGGCGTGAGCGCGATCTCCGGCACCAATACAATCGCACCGCCTCCCTGGGTCACACAATGCTCCACGGCGCGTAGATACACTTCTGTTTTGCCTGAGCCCGTCACTCCATCCAACAAGAATTGCGCTGGAGCTTTCAACGTGAGCTGTTCGGTAATGGCGGCAACAGCGCTCGCCTGCTCAACCGTGAGCACCTTGGGCACCTCTTTTTCGACAACCGCGCTCAGAAATGGATCGGCAAAGGCTGCGCGCTGTTCGAGCCGAACAATTCCGGATTTCTCCAGGCGTTTTAGCACGGTTCTGGCATTCTTATGAAGCTTTTGCAGCGCCGAAACACGCGCTGGCCCCTTGCCCAACAGCGCCACCAACTCCGCCGCAGCTCCCTCCAAATTCGCCACGCTAGCTTCACTATTCAAAACCGCGAATTGAGCCATCCGCCCGACGGTCCCAAGCTTCAACTTGCCCAACAGCCCCGCGTCTTCCAGCGCATTGGCGCGTGCGCGCTCAACGGCCGGGAGCGCCAATCGCATCACTTCACCGATCGGTGCCAGATAGTACCGACTCAATTCGACTAAGAAGCTGAGCAGCTCATCCCCCAACACGGGCTCAGCATCCACAACGGCCTCAATACGCTTGAGCTTGTCTGGCGGGATATCGGGACGCTCGGCAACCACCTCCAAAACGATGCCCGCGATTCGACGCTTGCCAAACGGACACAGCACACGCGCGCCGCGCACGACCTGCGCTAAGAGCTCATCCGGCACCTCGTACGTGAAGGCACGCCCAAGCGGAACTGGAACGGCGACTCGAGCAAACACCTAGCGAAGTAGCCAGAAAGCCGCGAGGAGCGCCAGCGCTAGCACGCCCACGATGGCAAACAGCGGGCTCTTTGAGGCTGGCGGCGTACTCGGAGCAACACTCGCTGGGGGCGCTGCGGGCTTTGGAGCGGGAGCGGGCTCGCTCAACTTGGGCTGACTCGCTTCATCCAGAGCGCGCGGATGCACACTCGACCAAACGCGTGCGCTCTGCTCACGTTCACGCCGGAGCTCGATGATCTCAGTGCCAAAATTCTGGGTGATCCACTCGCCAAACTTAAGTTGGCTCACCGTGAAACCGGCAGTCTGGATGTACTCATCCAGCTCACGGCGCATGTCGCGACACGAGCCATAGCGAGCCTTGATGTCCACCGAGAGGGCACGGCTAATGATTCGATACAATACAGCTTGCTGGGGCAGACTGCGATCTGGCAACTGGGGGATCTCAGCCAAGCTGGCTTGGGCCAAGCTCGGAGGCTGACCCGTAGCCCCGCGGTACAGCTTGCGGCCAGCCACGAGCTCCCACAGCACAATTCCTAGCGAAAACACATCGGCGCGCGCATCCAGCGCTTCGCCGCGAGCCGCCTCGGGGCTCATGTACCCAGCCTTACCCTCAATCGCTTCGTCCGGCACTTCTTCGTTCACCGCCATGGCGCGCGCAATACCGAAATCGCAAAGCTTCACTTCACCATGAAACGAGAGCAGCACATTCGAGGGTGAGACATCGCGATGCACGATGCCGAGCGGCTCACCGGCTTCGCTCTTCTTCCGATGCGCATAGTCCAAAGCCTTGAGTATTTCGGTGATAATGAACAACGAAAACTCAAGCGGCAACGCGATTTGACGCTTGCTGCATTGCTGCAGCAGCTGCCGCAAGTCGAAGCCCTCCACGTATTCCATCGCGATGTACAACACGTTGTCTTCGCGACCCAGATCGAAGACCTGCACAATGTTCGAATTCGTGAGCTCTGCGGCGAGCTTGGCTTCGTCGATCAGCAGCTTCGAAAAGCGCGTGGTGTTCGAAAACAGCGGCAGCATCTGCTTGACCACCAGCAGCTTGTCGCCACCGATCTCAGCGCGCCCCAAATAGATGCGGGCCATTCCGCCTTCGCCGATCTTGTCGAAGAGGACGTATCTGCCGAAGCGGCGCGGGAGATCCTCGGGACCTACCGACACTGAAGCCGCCGTCCGTCGTTGGCAAAAGGGCCGTTTGGCACCCTCGGGGCTGTAGCTTGCGCCCTACGCGCGTGCAAGACCCTGCCCACCGAACGGGGCTGCGTGTACGCTCCCGCGGCCGTGAGCCCAGCTACTAGCTACCTGGTCCAAACCCTGGTCACCCTGGTGGGTGTGTGCGCGTTGGCTGCGTTGGTACTCTACGGCGCACGCCGAGCGGGCCTTGGGCGCCCAAGTGGCCCCCTGGAACTTCTGGGCAAGCTGCCGCTCGACGGACGGCGCGCCGTGTACCTCGTGCGCGTGACGAACACGACATACGTCGTGGGCGCGAGCGAAGCCGGCCTCGTGAAGCTGGGCGAGCATCACGACGCGACGTTTCCCACAGGCGAGCCGCCAGAGCTGGCCGAGAACCGCGCTCAGAAAGCCGAGAACCAATAATGCCCGAAAGCAACCCGCTCAGCTTGGTGCTGATCGTCGCGGTGAGTGCGCTCCTGCCATTCGCGTTCATGACGCTCACCGCATTCGTGAAAATATCCACCGTGCTTCAGATTGTGCGCGGAGCGATCGGTGCTCAAAATATCCCATCGAATACGCTGATCACCGCGCTTGCCACCGCGCTCACGGTGATTGCCATGGCACCCGTGGGTACTAAAATTGCCGACGGCGCGCGCCCACTTTGGGAGCCCCAATCCGCGACGCTGTCTCCGGCTACGGCGATCAGCACTCTGCTTGGCGCGACACGTGAGCCCATCCGGGCTTTTCTCAAAGCGAACGCCTCAGAACGCGAACACACTCGCTTCTTCGAGCTCGCCCGCTCGCAACGCGCCCCCAAAGACAAGAGCAGCGTGGGGCGGGATGACTTAGTGGTGGTGATCCCGGCGTTCGTGACAACGGAGCTTATCGAAGCCTTCGCGCTCGGGTTTGCGATTTATTTACCCTTCTTGATCATCGATCTGGTGGTTTCCAATGTGCTCTTGGGCCTGGGGATGCACATGCTGAATCCGACCCAGGTGAGCTTGCCCTTCAAGCTCTTGTTGTTTGTGGCGGTGGATGGCTGGGGCCTTTTAGCCCAGACCTTAGTCGCGGGTTACCGCACTGGATAAGGGGACCCTGGCTGGTTACTTTTCGGGGAATAGGCAGGCGCGTCAGCGGTTTGAGTGCCGCCCATGCCCGAGAGCGACTCCCATTTTCGAGCTTTGTTGACACGGATCCCCCGGTCACTAGGATGCGCCGCCAGGCAGGGCCGGGCTAAGAGAGTTTGAGGAGCACATATGACGACCGACGTGATGATTCGAGCTGACGGTCTGAGCAAACAGTTCGGGAGTGTCAAAGCTTTGGACCGGGTGAGCTTCGAGGTGAAGCGCGGCGAAGTGGTTGGATTTCTGGGGCCCAATGGGGCCGGCAAGTCCACCGCCATGCGCATCTTGACTTGCTTCCTCGCCCCCACGCGCGGCGCTGCCAGCGTGAGCGGCTTCGATGTCTTCGAGGATCCACTCAAGGTTCGCGAATCGATCGGGTACCTACCGCAGCGCGCCCCGCTCTACACCGACATGACGGTGCACGAATACTTGCTGTTCGCCGCAGAGATCCGCGGGCTCGATCCGAGCACCTTCAAGAGCCGCCTCAAGAAGGTGATCGATGTCTGCGGCTTAGCGCAGTCTCTGGGCAAGAATATTGGAACGCTTTCCCACGGCTATCGTCAACGCGTCGGGCTCGGCCAAGCGCTGATCCACGATCCCCCGATTCTGATCTTGGATGAGCCTACGAGCGATCTCGATCCCAACGAGAAAGCCGAAGTGCTGAAATATATCGAAGATATCGGCAAAGATCGTACCGTGCTGCTCTCCACGCACAATTTAGCCGAGGCCGAGCAAGCCTGTGCCCGAGCCATCATCATCAGCAAAGGCCGTGTCGTTGCCGATGGTTCGATCGACGATATCCGGTCCCGAACCGGGCGCCGCCGTTACGTGATAGCAGTGGATGAGAAGCAGGGTGAGGCTGGCAAGAAGGCCCCGAGCGCGGCTGAGCTGCGAGATGCGTTGCAAGGCATCCACGGCGTCCACAAGGCGCATGAGCTGCCGAGCGATGAGTCGGCGCATCGCATTGAGCTCACGGGCCCCCAAGATACGGATCTTCGTGCCGAAGTTTTCCGCCTGATGGTGACGAAGGGGTGGACCCTGCTTGAGCTGCGCCGCGACGCCCAGAGCCTGGACGCGGTGTTCCGTGACTTGACGCGCGCCGACGAAAAGCTCGATCGCAGCGCCGATTGGGACAGTGGCGCAGATGCCCGCGTTGACGAAGGCGAAGGCGATGAAGACGACGATGATGCTGACGGTGAAGAAACCACCAAAGACGGAAGCGCCCGCGCGGAAGCTTCGGAAGAGAAGGCCTGATCAATGTCGATAATGTGGACCATCGCGAAACGTGAGTTTCGCTCCTATTTTGACTCCCCCATCGCCTACGTGGTCGTGTGCGTTAGCTTTCTAGGCCTTGGCCTGTTGATCTTCTTCGGTCAGGGCGGCTACTGGCAAACTGATCGCGCCACGCTCTCGCCACTCTTCTTCTTTCTGCCGGCTGTATCCCTGTTGATCGTACCGGTGATCACGATGCGCCTGATGGCGGAAGAAAGACGCAGCGGAACACTCGAGATGCTCATCACGCTACCCGTTAAGGATAGCGACGTGATCCTCGGGAAGTACTTGGGAGCGCTCGGGCTCATGCTCGTGCTGTTTCTCTTCACACTGCTCTATCCCATCCTGATGTTTAAGTTTCCGTGGAATCTGGGGCCGCTCGACTGGGGCCAGGTTGCCAGCGGCTATGTGGGCCTGGTGTTGTTCGCAGCCGCCAGCGTCGGGTTGGGCCTGTTGATCAGCTCGCTCACAGATAGCCAAGCGGTGGCCTTTTTCCTCACGTTGGCCCTGCTCGCGCTGCTTTGGTTCTCCGGCACGTTTGCCCAGCATATTGAGGGCGCTGCTTCTGGATTGGTGAGCTTCATCAGCTTTCAGTCCCGACTCGAGGGTTTCCAGCGTGGGGTCATCGATAGTCGCGATAGCGTTTACTTTTTGACGATCGCGGCTTTAAGTTTGATTGTTTCTTTCCGCGTCCTTGAACGACGCAAGTGGGCCTAAGTTATGGCAAGCCAAGAACAAAAGCGTAAAGCCGCTGCCCAGACCGGGCTCTATCTGGTGATCGTTGCCGCTATCGCAGTGGTGGCGAACGTCCTCTCAACGGGCATCTACACCCGGCTAGACCTGACGAAAAATGACCGCCACACGCTCAGCGAAGGCAGCGGGCGCCTGGTGCGCGGCTTAAAGAGCCCGATCCAGGTTGATGCTTACGTGATGCGCGGTATCGCCCAGCTCGATGCCTCCACGCGTGATCTCACGGATCTGCTGAAAGAGTATCGGCGCTCCGGCGGCGGCAAGTTTGAGTTTACCTTGATCGAGGCCAACACAGACGAGCTCCGCACCCAAGCTAAAGAAGCCGGGTTGCAAGAGATGGCCGTGGCAGCCGAGAGCGGCGAGTCGGGTGCTGCTCTGCAAAACGGGTACATGGGTCTCGTCTTCAAGTACGGCAGCGAAAAGGTCGTGATCCCGCAGATCCCACCGGGAGCTGCCCAGGGCTTGGAGTTCTGGATCTCCAACAAGATCCGTGAAATTCGCGATAAAGCGGACGACAAAACGCACCGCATCGGAGTGGTCACGGGCAAGGATGAGCTCAAGCTCTCGGATAAGAATCTGCTGCCGCGCCAAGGCCAAGGTGGTTCCCCCACCATCCAGAGCGTGCTGGAGCAAAGTTTCCCGTTCTACAAGATCGAAGATCTTGACCTGAAGAATGGTGACCAAGCCATCGATAAAGATCTCGCTGGCGTCATCATCACGCAGCCCCAGAAGGAGTACACCGAAAAGGAGCTCCGCCGGGTCGACGAGTTCTTGATGCTGGGCGGCAAATCGCTCGTGGTCTACGCGTCAGCCGTCACGCTGAAGCCCCAAGATCCGAGCATGACGGCCAGCCTCGATCTTCATGGCCTCGATAAGCTGCTCGTGGGCTATGGGCTCGGCATTCAGAAGGATGCCGTGCTCGATTTTGGTGGCCAATTCGGCATGGCCGTCCCCACCAATCGCGGCATGGTGCGCATGGGTCACCCTGGCATTGCCAAGGTGGTGGATGATCCGCGCCTCGAAGGCGACGAGAAGCTCCTCGATTCTGGCTTCGCAGGTTTCTTCCGCTTGGATGAAATGTCCTTCCCCTTCCCTTCCAGCATCAAGCTCGATAAGAGCAAGCAGCCGGCAGACGTGAAGATCTACGCCGTGGCTCGCACCACGCCGCAGACCAGCCTGCAAACGGGCACCACTGTCAATCTGAAGCCTTTCCAGACCCCCAAGCAGAGCAAGCCGCAATCGCAGCAGGTGATCGCCGCGGTGGCCGAGGGCAAGCTCAAGAGCGCGTTCAGCGTGGGCGGCGAAGGAGTGAGCCAGAATGCTCAAGCAGCTTCCGGTTCACGCGTATTGCTGGTGGCCTCCAGCTTGTTCTTGACCAACCCCTTTGCCTACGCGGGCAATGGCCCAGAAATGGGTGGGCAATTCCAAATGTTTGGCGCCGTGGGTGGCGATCAAGAACTCCAGATGTACGGCATGGCCTACGCCCGGGGCTATCTGGAGCGCATGATCATCTCCTTCAAGAACACCTTGGATTGGATGAGCGGCGATCAAGATTTGCTCGCGGCCAGCGCCAAAATCATCAGCGAACCGAACCTTTCGTATGCTGACATCTCGCCGCCCAAGCTGGATGCTTCCGCCAACGAGCAAGAAGTCCGCGCGGCAGAAGAGAAATACAAAGGCGAACGCAAAGCCGTTCAGGGCAAGGTTCAGTGGACCCTGATCATTGGAGTTCCAGCCCTGTTTGGCATTTTTGGTATCGCCCGCTGGCGACGCCGAGACGCACTTCGCACTCAATTCAAAGCAGCGTGATTTTACAGCGAGGCATTCAAAGCCATGAGCACGGATAACAAACTCTACGTAGCAGTGGGCGTCCTCGCAGTACTTGGCGGCGCGCTCTATCTCCAACAAAACAACGCCAAAGAAGAGCGAGCCAGCTACACGCTCGAAGGCAAAACAGCCCAGCTGCCGGAGATTGGCGCCACGGATGAAAAAGTCAACAGCATCAACCGCGTCGTGATTCAGACGCCCCCGGGCGATGCCGGAGCCGGCGAAGAAGTAGAGCTCAAGAAGGACGGCGCAGAGTGGAAGCTCGTGAAGCCGATAGCGGCCAAAGCCAACCAGCCCAACGTGACCTCACTCATCGGCGGGCTCAAAACCATCAAAATGGTGGAACGCATCGACCCATCCACGAAGAACTACGAACAATTCGCGCTGACGGACGGCAAAGCGCTCCACGCCACCTTCTTCGCCGCGGATAAGACGGTGTTCGATCTGTATTTCGGCCAGGATGGCTCGCGCGGGCAGATGACGCGCATCGCGGGTAAAGATGGCGTTTACGCAGCCAAAGGCTATTCCAGCTACCTCTTCAACCGCGACGCCAAGGGCTGGCGCGATCTGGGGCTCTTGAAGTTTGAAGAAGATGAAGTGAAGCGCATCGACGTCACCAATGAAAATGGCAGCTTCACGTTCGAACGCAAGATCGAGAAGAAGGAAGCGGCGAAGGGTGCACCCGGCGGCGCGCCCAGCACGCCCGAAGAAGTGAAGACTTGGACGGCCAAGTTCAAGAAAGCCAAGTCTCCCGTTGGCCTCGATATCCAGAAGTTTGAAGCCAGCAAAGTGGATGATCTCGTGCGCGCTTATAAGACGCTCACCGCCACGGATTTCGCCCGCGGAAAAACTCCAGCGGATCTCGGCTTGAATGAGCCCAAAGCGACCATTGTCTTCTCGCTGAAAGACGGCGCGCAAAAGATCGTGAAGCTCGGAGGCACGTCCGAAGGTTCCAGCCGCTGGGCGCAGGTCGGCGACAACGCGGAAATTTTTAGCATCAGTTCCTGGGCAGGGGACTGGGGCGTGGCAGCTGAAGAGAAGTTTAAGAAAGCTGATCCTGCCAAGCCTGGCGACGCGGCTCCGCCGTCACCTTCACCGGGCGGGATGGGAATGCCCGGTATGCCTCCGGGCATGGATCCGCATGGCGGGATGGGCGAATAAGGGACTACCTCCTGCCGATGCGGGAGAGCCAGGCGGCCGTTTAACTGTCTTATGAGCCGTGACTCGAACACGCCGGACAGCGGATGCGTCCTTGTGCCGACGGTGCACAAGTATCGCAGAGAACGTGGAGGCGCTCGTCACAAAGCGCAAGCGTCGACGTCGCTCGCAGGCAGCCCTCGCACGCCACTTGATCGAACGCGCCCGCCCCTGAGGGAAGGGTGAGTGTCAATGCGCGCTCGCCCTTCCGACGCCGAACCCGCAGGTTCACAAAGGCAACTGGCACCGAAACACGGAGCGCTGCGACTGGAGCCGCGGTCACGCGAAGCCGGAAACGTTCAGTAAGCTCAACCAGTTTGGCGTCCCGTTCCCTCGCGAAGTGCTGGAGCTTCTCCGAAAGGGCGGCTGGATCCAGGCGCTTGCGGGCTGCGGCTTTCTGAGCCTCGCGTGCGAGATCCTCGAAATAGATGTTTAGCCTTCGATAGTCGCGCTCGTGGCGTCGCTGCATGCCATTTTGGAATTGCAAAAGCGCAGGACCGATTAGGGAGGGCAAGCGCGCGCCCATGAAGCGAGCAAGCCCGTCAGAGGTGCCTCGTGCCAAAGGCACCTCCTGTGCAGGCGCCAAACCGATCTGACGCGTTGGATCCAACCATTCAGTAAGGGCGGAGTCAGGTTGGCCTCCGTTGTGTTCGCAGAGCGTGGCGCTGACCAACCCTTCGTGACGGTCGTCGCACTCGGCGGTGAAGCTCATCCACAGCCGAAGGTACGTCGCATGCCCAAAGCTTACGGCGCTCACTTCGTGCACGCCGTTGCGAATGACCAAGCGCTCAGCGAGCGCTCGAGCTTGAGACAACCGAGGCGTTTCCGCTTCAAGCGAAGCGCAGGCGATACCTCCGAAACGAGCGGCGCGTTCCACGAGCTTTTCGAGCAGCTCAGTGCCAAATTCAACGAGGTGCCTCCCTTCCGCGACGAAGCCGGGCTCCGAGGTCAATTCGCACGCTTCCGGCACCTGGAGTTCCCGGGCCAATGCCGGAGGCAGTACGGCCAATGCCGTTGCAGGCTCTCTCTCAACTAACGCCCCCCCAACCGAAAGCATGTCGCAAGCGAACTCCAGGCGATTCGGAGCTTCTGTGGCACCCGCTGCAAGCCCAGTGCTCACGTCTCGTAGTCCTGCCCGAAGAGGGCCGTGTCCAACAACTTGGTTTTTTGGTAGCGGGCTCTGGCCTGCAATAACTCCTCAGCCAGCTTATCAAAGCCGACGTCCAATTCGGCCTCCGCCTTGGAGGCCGTGTAGAGTGACAACACGCGCTCCTCCAGGTCGCGTTCGTCCGCAAGGTTTCCAAGTACCATGTCCATTTCACCCACGACGAGTTCGAACAGGTGCAGGCGTCGGTCTAAAATGTCGAGCAGTCGCTCTTCCGCTGTCCCTTTCGCGCACAGGTTAAAGACTCGTACGGGTTCGGTCTGACCCATCCGATGCAGCCGCCCAATCCGCTGTTCGATTTGCATGGGGTTCCAAGGAAGATCAAAGTTGATGAGCAGACTGCAGAATTGGAGATTCTGTCCCTCGCCGCCCACATCCGTCGCCACCATGACACGCAGCCCGCCACGAAAGCCTGCGATCGCCCGCTGCTTTTCTTCAGCGGAAAGGCCACCATGAAACATGGTGCAGGGGATGTCTGCATGGATAAGCGCCGCTGCCAGCTCGTCCGCTGCCGCCCGAAACCGTGTAAAAATCAACGCTTGCTCCGTATTCGACGCGAGGATCTCCAACACGCATCGGTGCTTGGACGGCCGCTTCACGCTCCGGGCGAGTTCCGCCAAGCGAAGCGCATTCGCGCGAAATTCCCCGGAATGCAGCTCTGAGTCGGCCACTCTCGACAGGGTGCCTAAAAGGGCCTTCGGAGAGCACCCTGCTTCAAGCAGGAGCGTAGACGCAAGCATTCGCGTGCGCGACTCTTGCCCGTGTTCGCGCACCACGCTCAACACCTCTCCATACAACTGTCGCTCTTCCTCTGTGGGCTCGACAGCTACTGTGGTGACGAAGCGTGGAGGAAGCTTGAGGCCGCACTGCGCGCGGGTGTTTCGCACCATCACGTCCTGAAGCAGGGCCCTTAACCGTTCACGATTCTTCAGCGACGAGGGATCCTTAAGATCGACGAACTGTTTCCGAAACGCTGCCGGGCTCGCAAATTGACCTGGCTTGATCAGCGTTACCAGGTTGTAGATTTCATCTAGGCCAGTTTCCACCGGTGTCGCAGTCAGCAAGAGCAAGAATCGGCTACGGAGCCCGTTCACCAACGCATAGCTCGCCGTTGTCCGGTTCTTCACGTGGTGCGCTTCGTCCACAATGACAAGATCCCAGCCATGTTGCTGAAGCTCGGGCATGTGCCGGGCAGTGCGTGCTAGTGCCAGGGATGCCACAACAATTCCAGGTTCTCTCCAGAAATCACTGGTATCACGCCGGAACAACACGTCCGTCGTCGCACGCACCTCAAGGCCGCCCTTGTCCGTAAGTTCTCCCACCCAGTGATTGACAAGCGCGGCCGGCGCCAAGATCAAGACCTTCCGCGCCATCCCTCGCAATTGGTACTCTCGCAGGATCATTAGGGCTTCGACCGTCTTGCCCAGCCCCACCTCGTCTGCCAGAAGGGCCCGACCGCGAAATACGCGCAACACCTTGCGCACCGTCTCAATCTGATAGGCGTGTGACACCACGCCTCGGAGGGAGCCCACCCCCATGAGCTCATGAAAGCGGTCGGCCGAGCTCAACGCGTGCGCGCGCAGCGCCAGCGAGATGCGCTCGAGTGACGTCGATTCCGAGGATAACATTGCAGAAATCGCTTCCGCATCGAAGTTGGCTGCGCGCGTTGAGCAGAGCTCCAACGGACTTGCCTCCTGCAATATCAGAACCTCAACCGGGGTCGCTGACGGAGCCCTTGAGGCGGTTGGACAGCGTCGGGTGGCGACGCCACTCTGACTCTTCTTCTTTGGAACGGGCGCCGGCTTTTTTTTTGGAACGCGTGCTGGAAGCGGCCGCATCCCGCTCGCTGGCTCCTTGCTGACAGACAGCCGCCTCTGACTCTTCGCGCGCCGCCACACCCGACCGAGGACTTCGGACGCCCAGGCGGGGCGAACCAGATGCAGCGTATCCCCACTCCGCTGATATGCTGGAGATGCCTCGGCCGCGTCTATAAGATGTTCAAGGGTTAGGCCCTTCGGGAGCAGTCCTCGTCGACCCAGTACTTGTTGCGCCCTTTGGGGGTCAAACGTGGTGTCCGGGCAAATCCAAATCGCCAGCGCCAAAAGTTCACTTGCCGACAGCGGAAGTCCCGATCTGCGTACCAATTCCTCAACGGATCGGGGCGCGAGAGTCTCCGCTGAAAGGTTGGCTTTCACCCATCCGAAGTAGGCAGAGCCTCCGAAAAAGGTCAAACCTTCTGTCAAAAATTGACTGATATTAGGGAATTGCAGCTGCAACGCGAACCGAGCGCGTCTGCAAGTATATCACCCGCCCTCCGCTCGCTCAGGATCGCCTCGAGCTCCGCCCCGACGGCAAGCTCGAACTCACTCTCAAAAACGTCTGGAAAGATGGCGCCTGGCTGCTGGCTCATGTGTTCCGGGCAGATCTTGATAGTTG
>CAZSUA010000088.1:0-17749 GCA_964609655.1 uncultured Polyangiaceae bacterium
GCCCAACAGTTCGGCCCCGGCGTTCGGGATGGGCGGAGAGTTTTCCTTTGACAGTCAGCCGCCGCGAGCCAGCCTCAGCAATCCACCGTTTGGCGAGCCCGTTGCCTCTGCGCGAGCTGTTCCTTCAAACAGCCCACCGCGCGAATCGTTGCGTTCTGGCCCCGACAGCTTTGGAGAGATTTCGCTGCCCGGTGCAGACAGCCAACCGCCGAATTCTGGCGCGGAATCCGCACCGCAGACCGCCGTTCGGGCGCAACAGGGCGGATTGATTGAGCTCGACACGGCAGGCACCTCCAACCGCCCGCCCGCGAACCTATCCGTGTTTTCGAGTACGGCGCCTGCGGCCTCCTCCGCAGCGATCAAGCGTGTGCCGCTGAAAGGCGAAGAGTCGGGCGGGGTACCACCCCGTCGCGCATTGAAGATAGCTGCGGCCGTGTTGACCCCCTTGTTCCTCGGTGGGGGAGCTCTGACGTTCGTGCCCAATATAGGGCCATTTGGCTACTATTTCATTGGCGATCAGTTGAATCGGGAGGCGCACCAAGCGCTCCTTGATGCAACCGTGGTTGAGGCTCGGGCTGCCATGGCCAAAGATACTTTCAATGATGGCACGCGTGCTTTCGAACTCGTCAAGGCTGCGCACGCCCAGGCGCCCCGTGAGAAAAGCTTCGTGGCTTACGCCGTGTTTGTCGGCTTCATGCACAAGTTGCGCTTTGAAAAAGCCCCAGAGATCCAGGCGAGCGCAGAGGTTTTGCTCGCTGAGCTCACCGATGAGAGCGATGTCCCGTACCTTGATTTGGCGCGGGCCGCCGCAAGTTCCAGGGATAACCTAGCTCGCCCCCTCAATCAACTTCGCGATCTCGAACGGCGCCAACCCAAGAACGTTGATGTGCTCACCATGTATGCGGAGATGGCGCTCCGCGCTCGCAAAGATCCGGCACTAGCCATCTCAGCTTGGGAACGCGCGCAGGCCGTCGAGAGAAGCGCGCGAACCTGGTTCGGGTTGGCGCGAGCCAAGCACCAGGCGGGCGACGCGGTGGGCGCCAAGGAAGCCGCTCAGGCAGCGCTATTGGCTAACCCTGCGCACAACGCATCCAAGGTGCTGCTAGCGCAGCTCTCTTGGGAAACGGATGAACAGGAGGGGCCAGCGAGCGCCTGGCTTTCAGCCGTGGTTGACCCGAAGTCGGGCGCCAGCTTCGAAGAGGTGGTGCGCGCTCATACCCTTTTCGGTGATATTCATGCATCTCGCTCGCGGATTAGCCAGGCCGAGAAGGCCTACGAGCAAGCACTGAAAGTGAATCCACAGGACGCCTCGGCGCTCATCGGCCTCGGCAAGACGCTCCAGCAAGCTGGCCGTCATTCCGAAGCCTTGGCCCGCTTTGAAGCGAGCAATCAAAGCGATGCCGATAATCTGAAGGCGCAAATAGGTATCGCGCAATCCAAGCTCAGCTTGGAACGTCTGGATGACGCGGAGGCTGACCTCAAGAAATTGCATGAGGCTCACCCCAAGGAGTTTGAAGTAGCCTATTGGCTAGGCCGCGCCCAAGACGCGTTGGGTCGGCGTGAAGCTGCGGAAAAGAGCTATCGGGAGGCCATCTCTCTGGGCGGAGGAAAGCTCCGCTCGGTGAGTGCCTACGTTGGCCTGGTCACTCTTCTCAATCAGCTGGGCAGAGATGCAGAGGCCAAGAGAATCCTTGCCGAGGCCCAGCGGACTCTCCCTAATGCACCGGTGATTCATCGCGCCTTTGGCGATCTGGCATCCAGCCAAGGCAATTATGAGGCTGCGCTGACTGAATACCGCGCGGCTCTGGCCTTGGACCCCAAAGATGTCGGCGTGAAGTTTGAATTGGGGGTCGCGCTACGGCGCATGCGGCGCTTTGCTGACGCGCTTCAGGTATTCGATGAAGTGGCGGCCGCCGATACGGATCACCCGGGGCTCGCGCTTGAACGAGGACTTTTGTTCGAGGAATCTGGTAACCGAGGCCAGGCACTGCACGCTTACGAGCAAGCGCTGGCGAAGGCTCCAACCGATCTGGATGTGATGCTTCGAGTTGGGTGTGGGAAAGCTGCCGCCGGGCGTGGCAAAGAGGCCAGCCTACTGTTGCGTAAAGTCTTGGAAGTTCGGCCGAATTCCGCTGAGACGAGCCATTGTTTAGGTCGCGCACTCCTGGTCGAAGGGAATAATCTGAGCGACGCCCAGCGAATGCTGCAGCGCGCTGTGGAGCTCGATCCCCATCGGGCTCAATATCATCTCTATGTTGGTTGGGTCGCTGCGGATATCGGCCAGATGGACAAAGCTCGAGCATCCTTTAACAAAGCGCTTGAGTTGGACAAAGGGTTCGCTGACGCTTACTGGCGTCGCGGAATTCTTTCCGCCCGACAGGGCGCCGCAAAAGACGCCGTCGCAGATTTCACCGAAGCCCTCCGCCTCCGGCCAAGCGCGTACGACGTGCACGCCGCGCTCGCTGATTCTTACTACGACCTCGGTATGGAATCCGAAGCGCTGGCTCATTGGCAGAGCGCTTTGGGGGGTCGCCCGGACGAGCCTCTTTGGCAGTTTCGCTACGGCAGGCTGCTGGTGGCCAATCGGCAAGAAGCCCTGGCACAGTCCCACCTCGAACGTGCTGTGGCTTTGGGGCAGAAGCAAGATCCACGACCCCGCTGGCTCTGGGAAGCTCACCACATGTTGGCTCAAGCGCTCGGCCCCGTTCCCCAAGCCGTTGAGCATTGGGAGCAGTTTCTGCGCCTCAGCCCGACTGATTCCCCTTACCGACGCGAGGCGATTCAAGCCCTGGCGCGCTTGGGTCATCCCTGGCAAGAGCGCCAATAACAAAACGCCAGGCAGCCCCCGTCAAGCCCCCCGTCACAAGGGCTTGGCGTTTGTGTCGTGAAAAGGCCCCTGTTTCAGCCAGCTGGGCTAGGGGCGGGTGTAGCTCCTGGTTGGAAATCCCAAACAAAGGTGGCCTCTCCCTCTTTGTGATCGGGCGGGGCTAACACCAGGCCGTTCAAAGAACTCACCACGCACTCGCCCAGTGCTGCAGGCGCTGTCGTCTGGTCAGCTGCGACCGCTGCGTTCATGATTTTTCCGGTATCTTTTTCGATTTTGAATTTCACAGCGACGGTCCCCTTGGCCGACGGATCACCCTTTAGGGCGGCATCGTAACAGGTTACCAGCGCTGCCTGACGCTGCTCTAGCATCGTCCGGGTATCGCGCCGGTAGTCCTCTGGGCTTCGCATCATGAAAGAACACCCAAGGGCGCTTGTGGCCAGGGCGAAAAAGCCTAATTTAACTGCTGCTTTGGTCATCACAAAAACTCCAAAATGAGAGGGTGAGAAACTCCCGCTACTTCATCAGCTTCGGGTTTGGCGGGTCTACCTTTTCGGTAGATTTGCTGACTTCGACGACCTTCTCTTTGCCATCGGCGCCGACTTCCACTTTCTTCGTGGTGACATCCTGCTCAACAATTGTGAACTCAACACGGCGATTCTTTTCCTTGCCTTCGTCCGTATCGTTGGTTGCTATGGGCTTTTCTGAACCATAGCCCTTCGCCGTGAGCCTGCCTGCCTGGATGCCCTTGCCGGTGAGATAAGCGAGGACGGCCTTGGCGCGTGAGTCCGAAAGCTTCTTGTTATTGTTCGCATCCCCTTCGCTGCTCGCATGACCTTCGATCGCGAGCTTCTTGATCTGCGGGTTTTTCCGGATCACATCAGCAATCTCATCCAGCAGGCTGAAGGACACCGGCTTAATGGTTGAGGCATTGTGATCGAATTGGATCTTCTCGTTGATCTCGATCTTGTCCGCTCGTACCTCCACACGCGCCGGCGGTGCCGGTGGTGCCTCGACCTTGGGCGGTGGTGGCGGAGGGGGTGGCGTGGCACCAATCACAATCGCCGATTGGTCCTGAAAAACAGTGGCTCCTCCGCAGGCGGTCATGCCGACCGTCGCTGCAAGTACAACGATTCCACTAAGGACCGGAACGCGTCTTCTTTTTAAGCTTATTGCCTGCATGGATTTCTCCCTAAACAGATTAAACAAATCCCTCAACTTAAGCGCGGCATACTAGCCCTGCCTCAGGGGTCCCGGTCAACCCCGGCCGTTATCCCGAGTGGGTACCGAAGGGCCAGTCGGCCTGTCGGCCAACCACGCCGGCGTCTCAGCCATCGAGGAAGCTCTTGAGCTGCTTCGAACGGCTAGGATGGCGGAGCTTTCGCAGGGCTTTGGCCTCGATCTGACGAATGCGCTCGCGGGTCACCTCGAAATCTTCCCCGACTTCTTCGAGCGTGTGGTCGCTCTTTTCGCCGATGCCAAAACGCATCCGCAGCACTTTTTCTTCACGCGGTGTGAGGGTCGTCAAGACGCGTCGTGTTTGATCGCTGAGGCTCATGTTCATCACCGCCTCCGAGGGTGAAACGGCGTTCCTGTCTTCGATGAAATCCCCCAATTGGCTATCTTCTTCTTCGCCGATCGGCGTCTCGAGGCTGATCGGCTCCTTGGTGATCCTCATGATCTTGCGCACCTTATCTAGCGCAAGCTCCATCTTATCGGCGATTTCTTCCGGCGTTGGCTCGCGGCCAAATTCTTGAACCAGGTAGCGGGAGGTGCGAATCAGTTTGTTGATGGTTTCGATCATGTGGACAGGGATACGAATGGTCCTTGCTTGATCGGCGATCGCACGCGTGATGGCCTGACGGATCCACCACGTAGCGTAGGTACTGAATTTGTAACCGCGCTGGTACTCAAATTTTTCGACTGCTTTCATTAGACCAATGTTCCCTTCCTGGATCAGATCCAGAAATTGGAGCCCGCGGTTGGTGTACTTCTTAGCAATCGACACCACGAGTCGCAGATTGGCTTCGATGAGTTCGGATTTCGCCTGGTCTGCCCGGCGCTCTCCGGCACGGATCGCATTGTACGTGGCGAGCAGCTCCGGCATATTGATTTGAACCTCGGCCTCGACCTGTTTCACACCCTTCTGGCCGGCGTGAACTTTGTCGATAATGCTCTTCAACTTGCCAATGATCTTGTCGATTGTTTTCTGGTTGAGGCGCATTCCCTGCAAAGTGGTCACAAGCTCAGCTTTGTTATCATTCAGTTCTTGGTCGATCTCGCGCCGGCGGACATCCTTGGTATTCTTGCGCGCCTCCTCAAGCTCTAAAGCGCGGTTCTCAAAGCGTCTTACTTTATCGATCAGCGTAAAGAGGCGTTTTTCAGCTTCTTCCTCGTTGAATTCGCGCTCTTCATCGTCACCATCCTTGACGACGTCTCGTGCGCGGATTTTCTTGTCCCTCAGTCGATCACCGATATCGAGGATTTCCTGAACGGCAATCGGACTAGATAGGATCGAACTCAAGACGGCGTTTTCGCCAGCCTCGATCTGTTTCGCGATTGCCACTTCCCCATCGCGCGAGAGCAGCGCAACGCTGCCCATTTTGCGCAGGTACATGCGAACCGGGTCGTTACTCGTGGTGGGGTCCTCGTGTGTCAGCTTGCTAGGTTTGGCGGCGGATCGGCTCGGAGCGTTTGACTTCTTGCTGGCCTTTGCGTCGCGAGAAGCAGGAGCTTCGACTTGACCTGGGGAACCTGGATTCGGTTTGGATTTTGCCTCCACCACCTCGATGGCTGCATCGCCGAGCATCGAGAGCAGGTCGTCCATCTGATCGGGACCGAGGTCTTCGGCGGGCAGCGCGTTTTGGACATCGTCGTAAGTGAGAAACCCCCTCACTTTTCCAAGGCTGATCAGGTCAGCTTTGGCCTGCTCTAAGGCCCCTTCGGTGGGTGACTTAGGTGCTGCGCTTTCGGGCGACTTCTGTATTGCCACGGCTACCTCTCAATCAAGCCATGACGCGCCTTTGCGCGTCGCATTTGCTCGCCCAAGAGCAACAGCTCCTGATCAAAATCTCCGGATTTTGCGGCACGTTCGATCTCCTCAACCGTTTCTGTCGTCTGCCGCGCCATCTCAATTCGCTTGAGCTTGTCCATGTTCCCAACGAGTTCTGTGCGCGCGTCTTCCAAGCGGCAATGCCTGGGAGCAGCGAGCCGAGCGAGGGCGAATGGATGGATCGATGGGGGCAAGTTGGCAAGCACCTGTTCTGCAGAGCTACGGTCCATGTCCAGGCCCGAATGATGCAAGGCGGCGATGGCAATCGCGACATCTCCGATCAGCAGATGGACCCCTGCCTTGAGCTCTGCTCCAGCGAAAAGCTCTGGATAATCCAGTAATGCGCCGAGGATCTCCCACTCCACTTGCTGGCGTCGGTCACGACTGCGCGCCGTCGAGGGCGGAGCCACTTGGGAGGAGGGGGCGGACTCGGGCCCCCTGCGAGGCTGCTGGAGGCCCTGGCGTACCGCGGTGGCAAGCGATCGGAAGGTGCGAACGTCATGGATACCGAGCCGCGCTGCAATGCGGTCAGCATGTTGCTCTGCCATGCTGCGCAGCGTGGGGTCCTTTTCAGAACTCAACAGCTCCACCACTTGCTTAACTTTCTCGGCGCGGGCGCGCGCATCGTTCAGTGCGAAGCCGGTGTCGAGTGCGCAGTCAATGAGGTATTCAATCATCCCGCGTGCCGATCCGATCAAGCGCGTGAGTGCTTCGGCGCCCCGCTCGCGGCTGAAATCATCTGGGTCCGTGCCGGCTGGGAGCTCGGCAACCCGAGCTTCAAGCTCCACTTCATTGCAGGTTTCGCGTGAAGCCTGCGCCGCGCGAATGCCCGCGCTATCACCGTCGAAGAGCAGGGTAACTCGTGGGGTGAAGCGCCGGATCTGACGGGCCTGCTCGGCGGTGAACGCCGTACCGAGGGGTGCTACCGCGTTATCGTGTCCGCGTGCGTGCAGACTCATGACGTCAAAATTTCCCTCGACCAACACGCAGTTTTCGGTGCGGCGAATGCCCTGGCGGGCCTGGTAAAGGCCAAACACCACGTCGCGTTTGCGGTAGATCAGCGATTCTGGGGAGTTGATGTATTTGGCCACATTATCCCCGGGTTTTGCCACCGGCAGCGCGGGGAGGCCCAGGCGTGACAGCTCGTCGGCGGTGGGATCGGTGAGTGCACGCCCGCTGAAACCAACGACGGCCCCCTGCAGATCGAGGACGGCAAACATCAATCGATGACGAAAGCGGTCATAGTAGCCGGGACCCTGCCGCCGCTCTTGCACGAGGCCCACGCTCTCGGCGCTGTGCAGGTTGAAGCCGGCGTTCCGAAGATGTTGCGCGAGGCCTTCCCAGCCGTATGGCGCGTAGCCAATCCGAAACGATTGCAGTGCTTTCTGGGTCGCTTCGGGCCCGTCGAGATCGAGTTGCCGGCGTTCCAACTCTTCGCGCGCGTAACGGGCCAACGGATGGATGCGCAGTTCTTTCTCAAAATATTTCGCGGCTTCGACGCTGACCTCCAGCAACTCCTGACGCTTTCGCTTTCGCTCGCGTTCCTCGGGCGCCTCGCGTTCCGTTTCAACGATCTCTATCCCTGCGCGCTCGGCCAAGTAGCGAATGGACTCCACGAAGGAGAGGCCCATCGCTTCCTGGCAGAACTTGAACACATCGCCCGACTGTGCGCAGCCAAAACAATGATAGAAGCCCCGTTCCTCGGAGACATGGAAGCTCGGGCTCTTCTCCTTATGGAATGGGCACAGGCCTATGTGGCTTCTTCCCCGGCGTTCGAGCTTTACCGATTCACCGATCAGCTTGGCGATGGAGGTCTGGGCTCGAACGCGGTCAATGGTCTCTTGGCCGATCACCGCAACCAGACTGATACCCCGCGGGCGCCACGTCCGCCAATGCCCGAATCTCAAAAAACCGCCTAGGAAGCTCCAGTTTTCGTCCTAGACCGGACGGATTGGGGGCCCGAGCGCCTGTTGGGGCAAAGCTCCCCCAAGCTTTACCGCACTCTTCGCTCCCCCAAGCGTTGGCATGCCGAGTTGCGCATGGTAAGGCCCGCCGCGAACTTCGCTAGGGCGATGAGTTTTCATTTCACAGCAATAGACACGATAGAATATGGCAAACAACGGAAGCTCCGGACTCTCCACAGGCAAAATCAGTCAGGTTATCGGCCCCGTCGTGGACGTGGCGTTCCCCCCTGGCAAGCTGCCCAAGATCCTGAATGCCCTGACCCTAACGAATCCCAATATTTCGAAGGAGAAGGACAACCTGGTGCTTGAGGTCGCCGCACATCTTGGCGAATCGATGGTGCGCACCATCGCGATGGACGCCACCGAAGGTCTCGTTCGTGGGACCGAAGTCCGGGACACCGGCGCACCCATCCAGATGCCCGTGGGCAAGGAAACACTGGGTCGCATTCTCAATGTGATCGGTAAGCCCGTGGATGAGCGCGGTCCCGTCAATGCGGCGACATCTTGGCCGATTCACCGCCCTGCTCCGGCGTTCGTTGAGCAGAGCACCAATGTCGAAATTTTTGAAACCGGCATTAAGGTCGTTGATCTGCTGGCCCCGTACCGCAAAGGCGGAAAGATTGGGCTGTTTGGCGGTGCTGGTGTGGGCAAAACCGTGCTCATCATGGAGCTCATCAACAATGTCGCCAAGGCGCACGGTGGCGTGAGTTGCTTTGCCGGTGTTGGCGAGCGAACTCGCGAAGGCAACGATCTCTACTATGAAATGGCAGAGTCGAAACTTGAGAGCGGCGGTTCCGTTTTGAGCAAGACTGCGCTTGTTTACGGGCAGATGAATGAGCCCCCGGGGGCACGTGCTCGAGTAGCTTTGAGTGCACTCACGGTTGCGGAGTACTTCCGTGATGAGCAAGGCCAAGACGTCCTTCTGTTCGTGGACAATATGTTTCGCTTCACCCAAGCAGGCAGCGAAGTGTCAGCTCTGCTGGGGCGCATGCCGAGCGCGGTGGGTTACCAGCCAACTTTGGCTACGGAAATGGGCGCACTCCAAGAGCGCATCACCTCCACCACCAAAGGCAGCATCACCAGCGTGCAGGCGATTTACGTGCCTGCCGACGATCTGACGGATCCGGCACCCGCCACGACCTTCGCTCACTTGGATGCAACAACCGTCCTTTCGCGAGCGATTTCCGAGCTCGGCATCTACCCCGCCGTGGATCCGCTCGACTCCACCAGCACCATGCTCTCGCCCCAAATTGTGGGCGACGAACACTACGCAGTGGCCCGCCAAGTTCAGCAGATTTTGCAGCGCTACAAAGATCTGCAGGACATCATCGCGATCTTAGGCATGGACGAGTTGAGCGAGGACGATCGCCTGATCGTTTCTCGCGCTCGCAAAATCCAGCGTTTCTTGTCGCAACCCTTCTTTGTGGCCTCGCAGTTTACAGGTCTTGAAGGGCGCTACGTGCCGCTCAAGGAAACCATCATTGGGTTCAAGGCGATCCTGTCCGGCGAGCTCGATGATCTGCCTGAACAGGCATTTTACCTGGTCGGCAACATCGAAGATGCCAAGGCCAAGGCCGCGAAGCTAAAGCAGCAGGCCGCCTAAGTCGGTCCAAAGGACTCAGTATGGCCGACAGCATCAAGCTTCAAATCGTCACTCCGGAAGGCGTCAAACTGACTGCCGACGTGAGCGAGCTCACCGCACCCAGTGTGGATGGTGAGTTTGGCGTATTGCCTGGACATCGGCCGCTCTTGGCGGCACTTCGCACGGGTATTGTGAGTTACTTTGTGGGCGGAGTGGAGCGGCGCGTGGCGGTTGGCTCCGGGTTTGTCGAGGTTGCCTCTGACATCGCCCGCTTGCTCACCGACAACTTCATGACCAAAGAAGAGGTCGATCCAGTGCGTGCGCGGTTAGAGCTCAAAGAAGCGGATCAAGCTCTGGACGGCGGAGATCCGCACGACCCAGCCTACTCGGAGTTGGTTCGCCGGGAGCTCTGGGCTGCGACTCAGTTGGAACTCTACGGAGATCCACCGCCCCCTACGATTCGTTCGACGGAGCATGAGTTGGTGGCGAGCACGGAAAGTTACCGCAATCTGGCGGAGACTCCCGACGCACCCGAAGCTTGAACCGAGGACGTTTGCCTGACGGGAAGCCTGCGTCGACCTTGCCGCGTCCGGGTAGCCCACGAGCCCTGCTCGAATCCTACGGGCTGCAAGCCAAGCGCCAATTCGGTCAGAATTTCCTGAGCGATCCAGAAATTTGCCGTCGCATAGCGTTGGCGGCAACGGGCCCGGATAAGGCGGGCACCGTGCTTGAAATTGGCGCAGGCCTGGGGGCGCTCACTCGCCCGCTCCTAGAATTATCCGATCGGGTGATGGCTCTCGAGAAAGATCGCGAGCTCATACCGCTGTTAGCGCAGGCCTTCGCGCCTGAGATCGGAGAGGGCAGGCTAACGATAAAAGAAGCAGATGTGCGCGACGTGGACCTCAAGCTCATGCTGACGGATGCTGTTGGTCCGCGCGTCGTGGCTGGCAATCTCCCGTACCTGATCACCGGCCCCATCCTCCGTGCTCTGTGTGCACTCGGGCGCACGATCGATCGTGCTGCCATCATGGTGCAGCTGGAGGTGGCAGATCGTCTGGTAGCCCCACCTGGAAGCGAAGCGTATGGGGCACTCAGCGTGTTCGTGCAGGCGCAGTTTGGCGTGCAGCGTGCATTTATCATTCGGAAGGGCGCTTTCTTCCCGAGCCCGAAGGTTGATTCAGCCGTGGTGGTGCTGCTGCCCCTGCCGACCCCCATTACCGAAGAAACTCCCGGTTTTCAGCGAGTTGTTCAAGCCGCCTTCCAACAACGTCGCAAGAAATTGCGCACCGCCTGGCGGGAGTTGGTACCTTCGAGCGAAGCGTTGGCCCAAGCCGCGGAGCGCGCAGAGATCGATCTCAACCTCCGAGGCGAAGTGCTCTCCGTGAGTCAGTTTGCTCGAATGGCCCAGGAAATCAGACGATGAGATGCAGCCTTTTGATTGTGGGAGTGTTGGTGCTTTCGGCCTGCAATCAGACCATCGCTCCGCCCCATGCGGCCCTGGGAGTGTTTTACGGAGGTCAGATCCAGGAACTCAGGCGCGTTGCGCTCTCAGCAGAACCCGGGAAGGAGCGCTACGGGTTTCAGGTGGCGCTTGGCAGTCAGGCCACGCACCTGAGCTGGGAGATAGCTCGGCCTGCGCGCTTTACGGCGGGTAAATGGGTGCCAGGGCAGGCCGAAGTGGGTGAGGAAGAACTTCGAGAGGGCGAACGCGTGTTCAGCAAGGTCTTTTCGTTTGAGCCGGGGGCACCGACGGGCACTTGGAATTTCAGGGTATTAGTCGATCGTCGACTGGTGCTCGATCGAGCGATCGAAGTTTACGACCCCTTGCAGAAGCCACGCGGTTCAAAGAATCGTGGGTGATTCTACGTCGGGCGAAGCGGCGCCTGGCCGCGTGAAGAACCTTTCGACCCGGATCCCCAGGCGTCGAAGCTCTCGTTCGCCGCGCTCCTGAGCCAGTGCAGCACGCAACTTAACGGCCTCGTTCGCGGCTCCGCCGGTCAAACTCGAACTTTCGCCAACGCTCTCTGCGGTTCGCATGGATACCCACCGCACCTGGGTGCCCCGTCCTTTTTGCCGCGCCAGCGCTAAGCTCATCTCTGGCCTCGTCAGTGGGTCTGGAGGCTCAGACCAGACGAAAGCAAGGCTCGCGCGGGGACCCTCAGTGCGTACGCGACGAAGTGCTTCGAGAAGCTGAAGATCGGTGTGCTTTCGTTCTGGCTCAAGGCGTGCCGGAGAACCGATGCCGTAGAGGCTGAGGTAGCGGCGCAGGCTCTTATCGCGGGCGTTGCACGAAAAAGGATCTGCTCGCTTAAAGGGAGCTCGGGCTCTCAACCTGTCAGCGCGCCGGGCTATCTTATCGATATCGCGTGAGCGGAGTAGGCCAGAGCCATCGGGATCGAGTGGCCGCATGTGTTCAAGGGCGCGCGCTGCTGCGTCTGCCTCATCCCAGTCACTGCGATCGGCATCGATGGTGGCTGTCTGCAACGCTAAGGCGCTTTGGATCTTGTTCAGTTGCGCGGCACCGCGCATTGGGGGAAGCCATGCGAGGGGGCGAGCGGCCAGGATCCCGAGGCCCACTTGATCTCCGAGCCGCGTGTAATATCTCGCCACTTGAGCAATCTCATCGATAGCTCGATCCAGCGGGGCCATGCCCGGAGCGCCCGCCCAGAGCTCGACGGAAGCATCCAACAACAACCAAACGACATCACGCTCTTCGCGCTCGAAATCGCGCACCATCAACTTTCCGCGCCGCGCCGTGGCCTTCCAGGCAATGCGCTTGAACGGATCTCCTGGCCGAAGCTCGCGTATTTCCCGCAAATCGGTGCCATCCCCAGAAAAAGGACCCGCCATCCCATCGCGCGCCACGCGACGGCTTCTCCCGCCCTTGGCCGAGCGCTGCGACACACCAAAGGCTTTTGGCATGACCTCGATGCCAAAAGGATTGGCAAAAGTCAGTGGAACCTCAAAGAGCCCGGGGCTGCCCTGAACTTCTAAAGATAACCCGTGAATGCCATGGCGGCCGACGCGAGGTGTTTCGATGCGCACCGTCACATTCAAGCGGCCCAATGCTGGAACTTCGCCTGAGGCTGGTTCAAGGCTCACCATGAGATTCGGCGAAGCAATCGCTCGTAACTCCACGTAGCGCGCGGCGCGGGTGTCACGATTTCGTATCTCCGCTTCTAGCTCGACAAGCTCGCCGCGCCCGACCGTGACGGCACGCTCTTCACCGCGCCACAGCATTTCAAATCCCGCCGCTCGGATCCGTGAGACTCCCACCCGAGTCACGGCCCGGGCGATCGCCAGGCCGGCCAGCAATGACCCACCAAATGCGACCACGGGACCGAGCTGCAGGAGCAACCCCACCAGAATCGTGGCGATAGCAGCCACAGCGAGATCCACGCTCGCTCGGGTCGGGTGAACTTGCACAGCCCCATTGAACGCCGACCTAGCCTGCAGCTCAAGCCGTTTGTCTGACGTGAAGCCGCACATCTGGCTAGAGTGGGCTGATTGATGCCCTTCAGATTTCTTGCGCCATGAGAAGAAAGCTTGGGTTCCTCCCAGCACTCGGGTTCCTGGTGGCGCCTTTTTGGGTCAACGCTGCGCGCGCCAGCGAGCCGGCGGCTATCGAATATTCTGACTTAGAGAAACGTACGCTGCAGACAGTGCTTCGCACCATGAAAGTAAGCTTGGAGCCTGCACCCAGCGGCAAGCGGATTGGTCGCGTGCGTGTGGTGGTCCAAGAGGTGTTTGACGAGTTCGACCCCGTGCCAGATTTCGTCAACGTTTTTCATACAACTTCTAAAGAATCCGTCATCACCCGTGAGCTCTTGTTCGCTGAGAAAGAGCTCTTCGACCCAAGCAAGCTCGATGAGTCCACACGAAATCTGCGGGCCCTCCGCCAGCTTTCCCTGGTGCTGATTGTGCCCGTTCAGTCTCGGATTGACGGCGAAGTGGACATCTTGGTGATCGTTCGAGACGTCTGGAGTTTGAGGCTCAACTCGGGCTTTCAGTTCGAAGGGACGCGCCTCCGCTATCTCTTGTTGAATCCTAGCGAAGAGAATCTGCTCGGAACCCACACCAACGTGGGGGGTCTGTTGGTACTCACTCAAGGCAACTACTCAACAGGGCTCGTGTTGGGTTACCCGCGGATCGGTGGCTCGCGTGTAGCAGGTTCAGTCAACGCCAACCTGGTTTTCAATCGTCAAACCGATCAACGAGAGGGCTCCTTCGGGAGCGTATTTGTCGGACAGCCCCTGTATTCCACGAACACGCGCTGGGCCTGGGCGGCGGGCTTCCAGTGGCGCAAAGACATTTTTCGCGCGTATAAAGGTGGCCATCCCGCGCTCGTGGATCTTCCCAGCACTGAGGCCGGTGAGCAAGTGCCGTGGCGCTATCGGACTTTCACGCTGGCTTCTGGTGCGGAAATGCTCAGATCTTACGGTCGAAACCTGAAGCTGGATCTTTCCTTCGGGGCTGAAGCGAACACGTCTTCGTATCATTCGTTTGATCTCGCGGGCGTGGCACCTGAAGCCGCCAAGGAGTTTGTCGAACGAGCGATTCCACAGGGCGCTTCGCGCATCAGCCCAGTGTTTCAGGTTCGAAGTTACGCCAGCCGGTTCGCTCCGTTCCTAGAGATCGATTCGCTCGGGTTGCAGGAGGATTACCGCCTGGGCCCAGAAGCCTTGGTGAGAGTCTTTCCGGCGGCGGAGGCCTTGGGTTCCAGCCGTGACCTGCTGGGATTGTTTGCTGGCGTTTCTTATACCGAAAAGCTCGGCGATGGGCTCGCTCGTGCCGTTGCAAGCACACGCCTTGAACTCGCTTCGCGTTCTCGAAACGACGCTGCCTACGAGGTCGCAACCCACGTAGCGAGCCCGCATCTGTTGGCGGGTCGGCTGCACCATGCAGGGCTTTTGACACTGCGCCCACTCAATTATTCGAACCGCGGTATTGCGATTGGCGGCGACAATCGGTTGCGTGGTTTTCCATCGGGCGCATTTGTCGGCACCCAGGCGGCCACCAGCAATCTGGAGTTTCGGACACGCTCGGTGGATATCCTTTCGGCGCAGGTCGGTGCGGCCGCGTACTACGACGTCGGTGCAGTATTGGGTGGCCTAGCCGGCGTGCAGCACGGGCAAGCCGTGGGGGCAGGGGTGCGTGCGCTTTTCCCACAGCTCGATCGTCTGGTACTGAGGTTTGATTGGGCATTCCCACTCGGTGACCGCCGCTACCCTGCGCTGCCGGGTGCGTTGTTTGTTTCGTTTGGACAAGCGTTCTCAGTTCCAGGGCTCAGTTCGCCGAGCCTGGTGGGTGGTTTTTTTTGAGGGGTAACCGCCCCAAGATGGAATAACTCGGACATCAGGGAGCGGTAACCGTGCGACCCCGTGGCGCAAAAGCTGGACGGTCAGTACCATTTAAGTCTAGTTTAGTGCTCGTTCGTATCCCAATGGTCGCAACCTCAGGTGAAAGAGCGCGAAGATGGCAGATGTACTCACAGACGTTCTCGAGACAGTTCGCGTGAAGGCGGCCTGCCATGGCCGCTTTGAGCTTGGCGCACCGTGGGGCGTGCACCTGCCGGAGTCCGACGGTGCGCAGTTCCACGTCGTCCTTGAGGGCGGCTGCCATTTAACAGTCGTCGCAACGGGCGAAGAGTTAACTCTTGAACGTGGAGATTTGGTGGCTCTGCCCCACGGGCACGAACACATCGTGCGCGATCGCGTAGGAACCGAGCCACGGCCTTTCAGCGCCCTCATGGCGGATTGTAAGTGCTCCGGTCAAACCTATCGCTCGAATGAAGGCGAGGCACGGAGCACGCTGCTTTCAGGGTGCATCAAATTTGAAGAACGGCGGCATAATCCTCTGCTCCTAGCGCTGCCCTCCGTGGTCACTCTGAGAGGTGGCAATGGGCGCACCGTGGCGTGGCTTGAAACGACGCTGCAGTTTATGGGGTGTGAAGCTGCATCTCAAAGGCCAGGTTCGGCCACTGTGGTGAGCCGGCTTGCGGACGTGCTATTCATCCAAATTGTGCGTGGGCATTTGGCCGAGCTTTCGCCCAGTCAGACAGGCTGGTTGGCAGCGTTGAATGATCTGCAAATTGGCGCAGCGCTGGCGCTCGTTCACGCTGATCCGCAAGCAAGCTGGACCGTTGCGAGTCTGGCGGCCAAGGTCGCCATGTCCCGCTCAGCCTTTGCCGCACGCTTCGTACAACTCGTGGGTGAGCCGCCGCTGCAATACGTCACACGCTGGCGCATGCAAAAAGCCTCCGGCATTCTACGTGACGGACATGCGTCGCTCGCCGAAGTTGCCGCGCGAGTCGGCTACGAAAGTGAGGCAGCCTTCAGCAAGGCTTTCAAGCGCGCCGTGGGCAGCACCCCCGGTGCCTACCGCCGCTCATTCCGCGAGCCCGGAAGATTCGACGCCGTACAGGCCGCGTGAGCGTGGAAGCTCGACCCTTCACGCGACGCGCCACCAAACTCTTTCACGCCGGCTGCAATACGAGCTCATGACTCAGCTCGAAAAGACGGGTCTGGCGCAAGTGTTCAACGCCCCCGTCGACCTTCTGCTCGACGACACGAACTGCGTGCAACCGGATTTGGTCATTATCCGTGAAACCAACAGCGCCATCATTACAGAGCGCGCCATTGAGGGCGTGCCAGATGTGGTCGTTGAGATTGTCTCCAAGAGCAACCCCGATCGGGACCGTTTCCTGAAACGCCAGCTTTACGAGCGTTTTCGCATTCCTGAATATTGGATTGTTGAGCCAAGCACAGGTTATCTTCAGGCGCTGCGCCTAGATAACGCCGGCTACGTCGAGCGCGCACGCTACGATCGTGCCGGAACGCTGACCTGCCCAGATTTCCCCACGCTGAGCGTGGGCCTTGCGAAGATTTTTGAGTAACCGCCGAAATTGCATCGTTGCTTTTTCTGTTCACCAGGAGATGGCAGTGGTCCTCTTGGGTTGGAGTTTTTCGCCCACCGGAGGCGACCCGGAGGCGACATGGTTAGCAGGGTTCAAACCGGCGAGGTGCTGCGCTTGCTTCCAAACGCGTCCGCTCAGGCCTCTTGCATTTCTGCTTAAGGCGCGTCATCCGGCTTCGCCCTTCGAGAGGGCACCCCGTCCGCGGAAAAGGCTGCGCCTGTCTCGATCAGAGTGACGAACACGATCACCTAGTTTCGGGTCGTCTTCCCCCCGGTCAAGCGGACACCGGCGTTTAGGAAGGTGATCTCATGTCTAGTCAAGATAAGACCGCGTCGTCCCGTCGTCCCGAATCCCGTTGCAGCCGCGCACGCTGGGCCTCAATCTGGAGCAGCAGCGCAAACGGGCGAAGGAACTGCTGAGGGGCTTTCGAGCTGGCGACAGCGAGGCCAAGCGTCGTGTGGGCGAGCAGGTGGCGGATTTCAAGTTGTCGCACGCGCAGTGGATCATCGCCAAAGAAGTTTGGGACGCGATCGTTCAGAGACGCGCGAAACGCGCGCTCACATTGCCAAGCTTTTGTTCGACGCGGGAGCCGACGCCAAAGAGTGTGTGGAAAACGAGCAGATGCCCGGCGGCAAGTTTTCGGTACTTTCGGCGGCCGCTTGGCACACGGCGAGTCTCGAACTCGTCGAGCTGTTGCTGGATGCGGGCGTGGAGCTCGAGCCCCCAGGAGCGACCGCCGGTCCACCGGCGCCGCCGCTGGTTTCCGCTGCGATGGGCGGTGACCTGAAATGTGTCGAACGGCTGATTCAAGCAAAACCTCCGAGTTGGCAAGCGCGCGAAGCGCTCGAGGTTGCGATTGCCGCAGGCGACTCGGGGATGGCTGGCGCACTTCTCACTTACGGGGCTCACCCAGACCAAGCAGGGCGTTGGGCTGGCCGTAACGGCGGATGCCTGCACGCGGCACTCATGCTCGGACGTGACACCGCGTTTGTGGAACTGTTGATCGCAGGTGGTGCGAGCGTAAAATCACGTGATCGGGACGGGCGTTCGCCGCTCGAAGTTGCGGTGCAGCTGGGTGCGGACGAAGCCGCGGCGGTCCTGCGAAAACATGGCGCATCCGAGCAAGAGATCGACAGTCGCGATCGTCTGGTGGGTGCCTGCGTGAGAGGAGACGCGGCGTTGCTCGAGTCATTGCTCGCCGGTGAGCCGGAACTCGCGGAGCGTTGCCGACCGAGTGACGTTCAAGTCGTCTGCTGGGCGGCGCGTAACGGGAAGACCGCGGCACTTGAACGCCTGCTCGAAGTGGGCTTGGCGCCCAGCACGGTGGATGATGACGGCCAGACGGCGCTTCACCTTGCCATCGCTCGCGCTGACGTGAAGGCGGTCGAAGCGTTGGTTCGTCACGGCGCTT
>CAZSUA010000089.1:0-17732 GCA_964609655.1 uncultured Polyangiaceae bacterium
AGCCCGGACCGTTCGTGGATCCCGTTCCGCCCGCTTGCATGGACGTTCCGTTGGAATTCTGGCCGCCTCCCGAGGGGCTTGAAATAGTTGACGCCTTTCGAGGGTTCTCACTGCTCTGGCTGCAGCCCACCGCGGCAAATGTGCCCACCATCGCCACCATCGCCGAAGAGCGTACAGTTCGTCTCATTGTCCCCCAGTAACTCTGGGTGCCACGCCTAGGCCATATTTGGAGATCGCCTGCGGAAACGTCGCCTGGAAAAAAGCGGCGAGGCTCAACTGGTGTTCGAGCGGATATGACTTGTTGTCCATTGCCGTGGTTGAAAGGGAGAGCGCCCTTTGTTCCTTGCGAGATAGTAAGCATGCTTACTATCCTGTGTTCGACTGAAGGACCTCATAACCTCCGCATGCATTCGAGCCCGGGCAGATCATCCAGGTGGCGGGGGGTGAGCCGCTCGCAAATGCGGAGAAGCGTAGTTGAGCCTGGCGTCAGGGGCCTTGGATCACACGCAAACTGCCGCTCACCACTCCGTAACCGAGTGGTGCTTTGAGTGTGCGGCGCAGCTCTTCGGGCCGCGTCTGCCCCATCAGGAGCCCGCGGTAAGCCGCGACAACCTGGCTGGTTTGTTCCGCTGATTCTTGAACTAGCTCTACCCGAAATCGCCGCACACCGAGCGCTTGGAGCTTGGGCACGAGGCTCGCGGCGCTCTGGGCTTGGGCGTGAAAAACAGTATTTCGGCAGCCGACATCCGCCTCGACTGGGTGCTCTAGGCCCGTTCGGTCGCGGAGCTTGACCTTGTGGGTGTCGCAGGGGCGGCCACAGGTTTTATAGTCTTTGCCGGTGGAGAGCAGCGCGGCGTAGACGCAGTGCTCCATGTGGAAGAGGGGCATGGGTTGGTGGAGCACGAGCTCCGCATACGGGGCAAGCTCGCTGAGGAAGCTGCTCAGCTGTTGTTCGTTGAGATCGAATGAGGGCGTGAACGCCGAGAGCCCAGCGCTCAAGGCTTGTGCCACGCTGAAGCGATTGCTGAGGTTGAGCGAGAAATCTCCGATGTAGAGCGGGCCATTCGGGCTTTTTGGAAGGTCTTTCAGCTCATGCAACGTTCCGAGGCCGCGTACGAGAAACGCATCAGGCTCGAGGCCGCGCAAGTAGCGATCGATCTTGGCCTCACCAGGCTTCCGAATGCGAGGCGGCGCGACACCCACGAAAGCGGCGCCATTGCTGCGCAGGCTGGCAACAGCGGTAGCGCAGCCTTTCAATTCCAGGAAGTCGAGGTAGACACCGGCGGCGCCCGCAGCAAGCGCGGCCTCGGCTTGGGCGAGCGTTCGGCAGGTCACAAATAGACCTCCCGGAGCGGGTTCGAGTGGAGCCTTGGTCAGCGGCTCGTTGAGGGCGTTCGCGAGAAAGGTCTGGGCGTATTCGGGGGCGTGTTGGATCGGTGCGCGGTGGGCGTTCTCGCTCAGGCTTTGAATCAAATGGCGGCGCGCTTGATTGAGATGTGAAAGAGGAACGAGCGCTCCCTCGGGAATGGCGAGTGTCGCGCTGCCCAGGCGATAACCTGTGCCTCCGAGGCGGCTCAGCGCTTCGCGCAGTTGGGCCTCGCTGGTGGGCGATTTCTGTGCGATTTCGAGCGGGGTTGGGAGCTCCACACTCACCGAGCCGCCGAGTTCGGAGGTCGCGGACAAGCGGGCTGGGGCGCCGAATTGTCCTTCCAGCCGAAAATCTATGGAGGCTTCGCGCCCCTTCAAACGCTCTTCCTCTTTCAGGAGCCGTTCACTGCGCGGCGAATGGGTCAAAAACACGCGCCGTCCGACGGTCGCGGCGTGAAGCTCTCGCTCGCGCCCCAAGTGCAACCAGACGCGCTCTCCCGGCAGCGCTGCCTCCACGGCACGCCCATTCACCTCCAGGGCCCAAATGCGCCCTCCCACTTCGCCGCCCCCGCCTTTGCCACCCTGCACCAAAATCCCATCACCCAAATGCAGCTCAGCACTGAGCGCTACCTCGATCTCAGCATGCTGTCCGCGTTGGCGACGCCCGAGCACGTGCCCCAAATTAAGACCTCTGTGGTCACAGGTTTCACCGTCGACGAGCGTCTGATGATTCACACCCCCCAAGAAGCCGGCGCCGGAGCCGCGCGAAAAGCTGCTGTGCGAAAGGAAGCGGAGCTTTTCCAATTGTGAGGAAAACACTTTGGATTCGGGCTCTGGCGCGGGTTCGCCCGAGCGCGACCGGGTGCGGTCCGTGGTTGGCGGGGCCGTCGCCGAAACGTCGAGCGCGTCCACCGCATGCCGATACAGCCTGGTGGTGCTGGATACGTACTCAGCGCCTTTGAGTCGGCCTTCAATCTTGAGCGAGCGCACCCCAACCTTCGCCAATTCGGGGACGAGATTGGCCGCATCCAGATCCTGCGGCGATAGAAGATAAGCTTTGTCTCCGAGTGGGACCAGTTGACCATCGACCACGAAATCGTACGGCAAGCGGCAGGCCTGCGCACACGCACCGCGATTCGCACTCCGACCTCCCAGCGCTTCACTCGTCAGACACTGACCGGAATAGGCCACGCACAACGCGCCATGCACGAAAACTTCTAGCTCAACATTCGTGGAGCTGCGCACCTCCGCGATTTCCTCAAGCGAAAGCTCACGGGCCAAGACGACACGCGAAGCCCCCAGCTCACGTGCAAACTCCACTGAACTCGCATCCGTGCAGGTCATTTGCGTGGATGCGTGAAGGGCGAGCTCTGGAAAGGCTCGCTGTGCAAGTCGCATCACCCCGAGATCCTGAACAATCAAGGCGTCCACACCGGCTTCGGCGCACGCCTGGAGCGTCGCCATCAGCGCAGGCAACTCGTTGTCGAACACGAGAGTATTGAGCGCTACATAACCCTTCACCCCGGAACGATGCAGGCCAGCCATGATTTCAGGCAGAACGGCCTGAGTAAAGTTGGCGGCACGCGCGCGCGCATTGAACTGCTGCAGGCCAAAGTAAACGGCATCCGCGCCAGCATTCACCGCCGCCTGCATGGCCTCACGGGTGCCCGCTGGAGCTAAAATTTCAGGGCGATCCGCTGATGTCGGCATGGGGGCGCCAGTTATGGAACCTGAACGCGCCCGCGGCCAGTGACGTCGCTTCTCTGCACGGCTTTGGGCTGGATCTCCGCCGGTGGTTCGAGCCGTTGTCGCGGAAAACCGTCGGCCTGTGGGCGCCTACGGGCCGATTGGTGTAGAAGGGCGATGGCAGCGACCAAACGCCGCGGTCTGACAGGAGAGGCCAGCATGAACGCAACACCAACGACTCCGATCGAGGTTTGGAACGACATCATCGCTCCTAAGTACATCCAGTTTCGTCACATCTTGGTCGGAGGCCTCGCGATTCATGGGCAGTTAGCGCTGGCCAAGGCCGGCCCGAGTAGAGGGGAGTGCGTGCTGGATGTGGGCTGTGGCCTTGGCGATAGCACGCTCGATCTCGCCACGCGGGTGGGGCCTGAAGGCAGGGCTCTCGGCGTAGATTGCTGTGAATCATTTCTGGAGTTCGGGAAGGAAGCTGCTGCTGCAGCGCACGCCGCGAACGTTGTTTTTGAGAATGCGGATGCAGTAACGAAGGTTTTCGCGCCGGAATTTGAGTTTGGTTTCTCGCGCTTCGGTACGATGTTTTTCGCCAGCCCCGTGGCGGCTTTGCGAAATATTCGGAGCGCTTTGAAACCAGGCGGCCGCCTGTTGATGGTGGTTTGGCGCACGCTGGATGATAACGAATGGATGGGGCTGGCTAAGCGCATCGCTTTGAAGCACCTGCCGCCCCCGGATGAGCAGGCAGCTAGCTGCGGCCCAGGGCCATTCTCGATGGCGTCAGAAACGCTGGTGTCGGAGATCCTCCAGGCGGCGGGCTATTCCGATATTCAGTTCGAGCGCAATGATGTGCGAGTCGTGGTTGGTAAGACGCTCGAGGATGCGATCAACTTTCAGTTGGCAATGGGGCCAGCGGGCGAAATTGTTCGCGAAGCCGGTGTGCTTGGTGAGGAGAAACGCCCGGTAATCGTCGAAGAGTTGCGTGCGCTGCTCGCGCCTTTCGTGACGCCGGAGGGCGTCATGATGGGCTCAAGTTCGTGGGCCGTGCGCGCTCGAAATCCAGCTTGATCCCGCGGGAACGGCCGCGGGGGCGCCCAACCGCTCCGCAACGTGCGGCCCAGTCCCGTTTAGGCTAACTTGTGGAGATGGCCCCGGCAGATCTGAAGCGAGAGATCGATGAGCTGACGGATGAGTATCGTCGGCGCTGCCTGTGGTTCCTGCGCGAAGGGTACTATCCGGCAACGCAAGCCGAGCAGCTGCGGGTCTTAGACGCCGTGGCGCGCCATGGGGATGCAGCGGGCTTCCGTCGTGCTAAAGCACTGCGGCTATGGCTCTCACCGCCTACCAGCGCCGGGTCGTCCGGCTCCTAGCAGGCAGTCGCCAAGTCACGGGTGAGAGTTACGTTGCGGGTGGCTCTGCTCTCAACGAGCACTTGGGCGCGCCTCGCATCTCTTCGGATGTCGATCTGTTTCACGACACCCAGGAGGCGCTCCAAGCAACCTTCAGCGCTGATGTGCTGTTGTTGGAAAGTGCAGGCTTCGCTGTCAAGGTAAGTCGTGAGCGTCCGGCATTCATTGAAGCGGTGGTAACCCAAGGGCCCGAAGGGGTCTTGTTACAGTGGGTTCGCGACAGCACCTTCCGGTTCTTTCCGCTGGTGAGCCACCCCGAGCTAGGTGTGACTCTGCACCCCTTCGATCTGGCGACGAACAAGATCCTGGCACTGGTGGGTCGGCTTGAGCCCCGCGATTGGGTGGATGTGATTGAGTGCCACCGCAGGCTTCAACCATTGGGATATCTTGCGTGGGCGGCGTGTGGTAAAGATCCGGGCTTTAGCCCACTTGCCATTATCGAATACGCAGCGCGCCAACACTATTCGGTCGAGGAGGTGCACGCGTTGTCGTTCGCAGGGCCCTCGCCCGATGTGGCGGATCTGTCCCGCCAGTGGCGCACGATGATGGAGGAGGCGCGGTACTTGATTGACGTGCTGCCAGGGTTCGAGTGCGGGAAATGTGTGTTAGACAGCCAAGATGCGCTCTTTCGCGGCAGTGCTGGGGATGCCGAGCGTGCGCTTCTGGAGGGCCGTTTGAAATTTCATGCGGGCCACATCGGTGGGGCTCTTCCTCAAGTTGTGAATTAGATCTGGCAGCGATCCCACGGGCGAACCCCCGTTATTCGATCGTGCTTGTCGAGTCGCCGCGCCGGATGTCGAAGTGGAAGTGATTTTTGTGGGCTCGGTTGAAGTTGGGGGTTAATAGGTGGTGAAAGATCCCGGCTTCGTAAACTTGGCACACGATGCGTCGCAGCAGCGCGGCTTTGGCTGAGGGATCGGCTTTCGTGCCGGTGCCGCATACGGGGGCGCCGATTCTTCCACCCCAATCCCTCTCCACGTTGAGAACTTGGCCGTCGTTGAGGGTGAACTCGGTAATATCTACGGCAAGTCCGTAGGCGTGTTGGCTCTTCTTGCGGGAATGCGGCAAGCGCGCTTTAGGTCGGTAAAAATTATCGATGCGCACCGCCATGACGTCGCTCTCTGCCAAGAGTTCCGCAAGCTTCTCGAGCGCCAAGGCCAACCGACAGTCGAGCAAGCTATGGGGGCTTCGATCGTGGGGCGTTTGAAACTGAATGTTGCCATGTGGCCCGCTCAGACGCACGGGAACGGCCACCCCGTTCGTGGGACCCCGCGCGGCCTTCACTGACGCTCCGAGACGACGCAGCTCCTGGCGGCACGCAGCAGGGCCGAGCTTGGCGAAACGCGTTGCAGCCAGCGCGGGAGTGGGAGTGGGCTTGGGCTGTCGGCGGGCGGTCGAATGACGCGTGGGTTTGTGTTTCGGCGCACTTTGCGCCGGGTGGCCTTGCAGCAGCAGCGGCAACAAAAGAAGCGTGGCGAGCCACGGGCGGACCGTCATCGGGGCCAGTGTAGACTGAATGGCCGACCTTGCACTATCCAAGGCAGCCCCGCCCCACCTGAGGATTCATGTTCATCGACGCGCGCACTCTGCCCGAAGGAACCGAGCTTGAAGCAGATGTGGTGATTGCGGGGGCTGGCGCGGCAGGCATCACGCTTGCCAAGCGGCTGGCCGCGGCTGGGATCTCGGTGGTGGTTCTGGAGAGCGGCGGACACGAGTTCGAGGCTGAGACCCAGGCGTTGGCGCTCGGGGAGATATCTGGTGCTGATTACTGGGCGCTCGATACAGCACGCTTGCGCTATTTTGGTGGAACCACGAACCATTGGACAGGTTGGTGTCGGCCCTTAGATCCGCATGATTTCGAGAAGCGATCCTGGGTGCAGCAGAGCGGGTGGCCGCTTTCGCGCACCGATCTTGATCCTTTCTACCGGCGCGCGCACGAACTGTGCGAGCTGGGGGAGTACGTTTACGATCCCAAGCATTGGGCTGAAAAGACCAAGACAAGCCTCCTGCCGCTCGACGATACGCCCCTTCAAACGACGCTCTGGCAGCTCAGCACACCGACGCGCTTTGGCCCCAGATATCGCGAAAGCTTGCTGAATGCTCCGAACGTGCAAGTGGTACTCAACACCAACGTGGTCGCGCTTGAGAACGATGATAATCCGGCTAAAATTCAGCGCGTTCAGGCGCGCACGCTCTCCGGAATTTCGCTGAGCGTGAAGGCCCGAGCCACCGTATTGGCGCTCGGCGGCTTGGACAATGCACGCATGCTGTTGATTGGCAGTGGTAAGCGCCCTGGTGGGATCGGGAACGAGCAAGGGCTCGTGGGGCGTTACTTTGCCGACCATCCGCATTCTGCCGTGGGTATTTTGCTGTGCAATGCTTCAGAAGAACAGATGCGGCTGTACCAAGATGTCGTGGATGTGGGGCGTCCCGCGGCAGTTCAAGCGTCGCTCGGGATCAAGCCTGAGGTCTTAAAAGAGCATAAGCTTTTGGGGTTCAGCGCCATCTTGCGACCAGTGACTCACGATCCTCCGTATCCTGCGGCACAAGCGAAAGCTGTAGCCGCACTTTGGAATGCTGAAAAATCAAAGTCGGTCTTTCCGCTTGAGCTCTTCATTCGGACCGAACAGCTTCCCGATCCCGAAAGCTTTCTCACCTTGAGTTCGAAGAAGGATGCGCTCGGGTTGCCCAAGCTTCAGCTGCATTGGCATCACCACGCGCAGACGCTCGACAGCATTAAGCGCGGTGTGGAGCTTTTGGCGGGGGCGTTTGGGCAGATCGGGCTAGGCCGGGTTCACAGCTATATTCACGCTGGAATTGAGGTCCCGGGGGCTTGGCCCGAGATCTCCGGCGGCAATCACCATATTGGGACCACGCGCATGGCTGAGGACCCGAGGTGGGGTGTCGTTGATCCGAACTGCAAGGTTTTCGGAATGGAGAATCTGTTCGTGGCTGGCAGCTCTGTCTATCCCACCACGGGCTACGCCAACCCAACCCTCACGATCGTGGCGCTAGCTTTACGGCTAGGTGACCACCTGGCAAAGACGCTGAGCTGAAGACTCGACCCAACCCCATGTCACAGACTTCTGACCCCCAGGCTGCTGCTCCCGAAGTTCGTCGCTCGCTGCGCGTGAGTCGACGTGCCGCTGGGATCATGGGCGGCGGAATTATCGCGGTGATCTTTGGCACAGGCGCGGCCATCATGGGCACGGCCAACGCCAAGCTTCGGCCCTATCGTAAGTTGGGTGAAAAATTGCTGTCGGTGTTTGGTAATGGTCCTGGTTTGGCCGCGATTGGAGAAACGCAGCTCACCGGTGCTTCACCCTTGCAGCAATGGGAGGCGCTGGAGAAGAGGTTTAGCGCGAGTTCGACAGTGGCGCATTGGCTGAGCGAGGTGGACGCTGGCTTGCCGGTTGCCGTGATGAATGCGGCCAAAGCGGACTTCAAGCGAGGTGCGATTCGCCCGTGCGCAGGCTGGCTGCTCAGCAGTACCGAGGCGTCGCTCTGCGCGAGCGTGGCGCTCACGACGCACGAGCATTAAGGAAAGCGCTGACTTCCGGCCGGGTGGGGATCGACGCCATCGCTCCGCGACGACTCACCGAGAGCGCTGCAGCGGCGCATGCCGTTCTGAGTGCTTGTGGCCACGCCACACCCAAATCAAGCTCTGCGAGTAAGTAGCCGACGAAGCAATCGCCCGCAGCCACCGTATCCACAGCTTGCACTTCAAATGCAGGAAGCTGGTGTTCGATGCCATCGACAAGCGCCACCACACCGCGCCCCCCGAGCGTGACGACGATGGCTGCCCCAGGAAATAGCGCCGCCAGCGAGGCTGGAGTGCTGTCGCCCGAGAGCGCTTCTGCCTCGTGTTCATTCACGATGAGCGTATCCACCAGGCTAAGCGGGAAGCTCTTGACCGCGGTGGTCATGGGTGCAGGGTTGAAGGCGACCCGGTGCCCGTGTTTCTTGGCAAGCTCGATGAAGCGCGCCACGCCATTGGTTTCGTTTTGAAGGAGCACCGTTGAAGGTGGCTGCGCTTTGAGCTCTTGCTCAACGTGCTCTAAGTCGAGCCGTTGGTTGCAGCCGCCAAAGATGACGATGCTGTTCATCCCGTGGGCATCGACTTGAATCACCGCATGGCCACTTGGTTCGCCAACGACCAAAAGGGGCGTCACATCAACGCCAGCTTCCTTGAGTTCGTTACGGAGCCAGGTGCCGTCCTGACCCACCTTTCCAATGTGTTTGACCTTGCCGCCCGCGCGGGCTAGCGCCAACGATTGGTTGGCTCCCTTGCCACCACCCAGCACCGCATACTCGTCGCAGGAGATGGTTTCGCCGGGCAGTGCGAGATGGTCGACGCGGTAAACGTGGTCGAGATTGATGGAGCCGATGTTGATGATCACGTGCTGAGTCCTCGGAGTTGGCGCATTGTGCCAATCGAGTTCGGGCTTGTACACTGCTGGGCGCTTTGGGCGCTTCCTGGCAATTTGTCGGGGGTGCACGTTTGATAGTGACGTTTCTGCTGGAATCATGCCCAGCGATCCGATAATTTGTCGCCTGTAGCATCATGCTGGCAGCTGAGGGTCCGTACACGCCGTGGATACATTTAGCTGACAACGGTCCGCGTGCGCCGGGTTGGAGCATTCATCAGCGTGTGCTGTCGCACTACCTCTTGGTGGTGAGCTACGAAGGGGGGGAACAGAACATCATTGATGGGGCCGCGCTGCCTGTACCCAGAAATGACGCTTACCTCGTGCAGCCTGGCGTCTTGACGCAGCTTATCTCTTCAAGCGAGGGCAATCGGCCAGCGTGGGTTCATTTTGACGTCAAGTTCAATGCCCGTCGCGAGGAACACCGCGACACCATGTCCTTCGAGACGGATCTCCAGTCGCGTGCGCATTTGACACAGCCCTCCGCGCGCGAGGTGTGGGGGGTGGACTTGCCCGTGCTCGTACCGCTCGGCCTCAGTCCGCTTTTCGCTCGCAGTTTGGATCCGATCGTCGAGCTCTGGCGAACGGGCGATCCGTACGATCAGATCAAAGCCAATCATGAGCTCGGGGGGCTCCTCTTGGCTTGGGTGGAATCGGTGCGCCCGGTGCTGGAGAAGCCTCCGCTGGACGTCACGGCGCGCATTCGACGGGCTGAAGCCATCGCACGTGAGCGCTTGGCACATGGCTTCGATGTCGAGGAATTCGCCCAAGCGGCGGGCTTTAGTCGGGCGCACTTTAGCAAGGTTTATAAACAAAAACGGGGTCTCAGCCCTGGGCGTGCGCTGCGCAATTTAAGGCTCGAAACCGCCGAACATTTACTCGTGAACACGGCGCTTGGCATCAATGATGTGGCGCGTTTAGTGGGCTATCCGGACAGCACCGTATTCAGTCGCAGCTTTCGGCAACGGCATGGCACGACGCCTTCTGAGTGGCGTCAGAGGCAGAGTGCGGAGCGCGGCTGATACGGAGCAGCGTCCGCATTGGGACTCAGAGATTGTTGCCGACCAGCTTGTTGAACTCGGGATCGGCGTCGCGGTAGCGGTCGGGAAAAAGCACCACCGTGGAACGCCCGCTGCTGATCCGGATGAATGCGGTCAGCCCCGTGAGCGGGTGCTCCGTGAGTTCGCACAAGAGCAGCGTATCGCCGTTCGCTCCTGTTCTCGCTGGGCCAGGGCGATTCGGTCCAAAATCATCGCAGGCAACGGGGATGGGTAGTTCCGACTCCAAACGAAAGAGCTTGGGATTGCTGGCTACGTAGCGCACAGAGAAGGGAGCTCCCGTTTCTCCCGCCTCACGCTCAACCCGCGTGGTGCAGAATCCGAAGTCCGGTGCGCCTCGGGGCGCGCAGCTCGCCTTACCGAGGCGCTCTTTGTCGGCCGCCAGCACGCGGCGGGCCCAGAGCAAGAAGGGACGCACCGGCTGTTTTTGGTTGAGTTGGCGTTCCTTTTGCTGATGTTCGAGCTGCAGCCGTCGCTGGGCCTCTTGGAGCGTGAGGAGCTCCTGCATGCGCGTTACATCCCAGGCTGAAGCCTTGCTGCAGGAGGCTGCCGCTATGAGAAGTTGAGCTTTGGCCGCTTCCACTTTCCCCGTGCGAAGCGACTCGTGCGCCTGCTGGCGACTCTGGGTGCAGGCTTTCGGTTCAACCTGTTGGCGCCCACAGCCGAAGAGCGTCGAAGCGAACCAAAGGGTGGAAATAACACGCGCAGCCCGACTCACGACTCCGGGACTAGCACGAGTGGTCTCCCGGCGTTAGGGGGAAGATTCAACGCCGTGCCAGGCGGGTGATCTCGATCTCCGCCTCGGCCAGGCTTGTTGAGAGCATCCCGAAAAAGTCGGGCGGTTCGGTCGGACGCGTAAAAGCCGCACGATAATGCCAATTGTGCTCGTCTATTTCGAACAACTTCAGGCTCACGTCAGCTTGAATGCCCCCTGCGAAATCGCTGAGCGCCTTTTCCAAGCGCTGGCGTTCGACGCTGCGCGGCACCCGGAGCTCAAACACGGCTTGGGCGGAAGTTCCAAGCAGACGGGTGGCGCGCACTAGACCGAGCAGGTGAGGCACGCGAACTTCCGCGCCCTCAGCGTCCAAAAGCCGAACATCCAGTATTCCCACTTCCAGCACGCGGCCACGTTGGCCGCCAAACTCTACTCGGGTTCCCACCTTGAAGCGTCGTAGGAAAAGCGTCGCGGTGCCCATGGCCGCAGTCGCTAGAATTGGCAAGCCAGCCAGCCCAAGGCCGGCAAGCCCTAACATTCCGGTGCGCGAGAGTGGCCCATCCGCGGCGCCCGTAACGATGGGCCCTACAAACAACATCGCCCCGAGCACAATCGCCGTCCGCAAAAGGACGCTCAGCGGTTGCGCAAAGTCTCTCGGGATCCCGCCGAGCTGGGTCTCCCCGCGCGCCACGCTCGCAAACAGCAAGGTGACAAAGCGTAGCAGCAGAAAGAGGGCGAGCCCCGAAAAGACGGTAATCATCAACACAGGCAGCGTCTGAGCCAAGCGCTGCGTCAGCTGGGAGAAGGGCGCGACAACGAGGCCCGTTAGGCGTGCAGTGAATCCGCGAGTGCTTTCAAACAATGAGAGCACGCCAACGAGGTACGCATAGAGCAAGCCAAGAGCGAAGAGCCAACGCCCAAGCCCGACAGCCAACAGCAGGCCGTGTTGCACCGGTACGGGGCCGAGCAGTTCAAACGAGAAGAGTTTGAGCGCGGGCACACGTTCGGGGTTGTCATCTAGCCACTCGCGCATGCGTAGCGACTGGGTTCGGACTTTTCCGAGCAGATAGACGCCGATGAGCCCAAGGAAGATCGCGAGTGCTATTGAAAAGGCGGTCTTGGTGATCGCGTTCCGACGTTTCTCTGAAACGATTCCCGCGCGGACCTTTTCTTCAAACGCTGTCGCAAAGGTGTCGAGTGAAACTTCCCCTACGCTCCGCGCGTCGGCCGTCGAAAGCGCCAGGATCGCGTGGCTTCCAACGAAAACCACGGCCAGATCCCCGCGAGTTTCAACGCGAACCTCCGGGGGCTTGGCCTCCTGAAGTACCGCCTTTAGAGCCTCGTTGGCGAGGTTAGCCCGTTCCGCCGGTGAGCGCGGACCCAGCGGCAACTTGAGCGTGAGGAGGACGCTGTCCCCGAGCCGTACCTCCGCGCTCTCAGGTTGTGGTGCTGCAGATTTAGGCAATTTTGGAGGGGCGGCCGCACGTGCTGGAGCCGATGTCGAACCGATCGGCGCGACCCCCGGCGCGGGAGAGGCAAGCACGTTCCCCGCGTCGGCTGCACGCGCAGCTACACGCTCAGGAGTCCCAGGCATAACGTTCGCCGAACCCCCGCCTGCGCCACCCGCGCCTCCCGCGTGAGGAGGCAATCCGCCTGTGAGCAACAGAGCTAGGCCGAGGCAGCCGAACGTGAGCCAGCGAACCGCGTGGGCAGACCTCTGGCTGCGCTGACTCACGAAGACCCTTGATCGGGCTCGCGCAGAGCCACCGATGTGTAGACGGCCAGTGTGAGATTCAAGACGACCAAGCTCACCAGCTTATAGACCACCCAGGTGCTCAAGGGTAGCGTATACGCCACCGCAAGATTCAAGGCTCCCGCCAGCGCCATCGCCCAGCCCCAAACCGCATTCACACGCTGCCAGACAGCATCCTCCACCGGATGCGTCGGGGCCATCACCTTCTCGATCAAACTCTTGATAGTGAGCTGCTTTCCGAACCATTGCCGCCCCAGAATGATCGCCGCTCCTAGCCAAAGAAATAGGCTCGGCTTCCACTTGATGAAGTTCTCATTGTGTAGCCAAAGAGTCAGGCCTCCGAGCACCAAAGCTAAGCCTAAGCTGAACAAGTGTAGCTTCTCAACTCGGCGCTTCCAAAGCCACATCGCCGCCACTTGGACCAGGGAGCCGACCATCAGCACACCGGTGGCCGCGTAAATGCCCCAGCCAAAGTAGGCCACTAAAAATCCAGCGATGGGCAGAATGTCGATGAAGAAACTCATGGGGCGGCTCAATTGCGGTAGGGCGCCCACGCTAACACAGGACGTTCCGCCGTCTTCCCCCAAGTTGTCAGGGAAAAGCAGCCACGCCGGCAAGCGCATTCCTCACCCGGCCCCCACTGTGTTAAGCGAACCTGAGAGAAAGCCCCACCGGGCTAAGAAGGGAATGCCCGAGTATGGTGCAACGTCGAAAGCTTCTGATCGGTTCTGGCGCGCTCTTTCTAACGGAGAATGCCTGCAAGCCTGCGGGTGGCGGAGCACCCGGCGCGGCAGAGCAACAACCCGGCGAAATTGTCATTGGTCACTACGCCGCCATGACCGGCAGCATCGCGCACTTTGGTCAAGACACGGACAAGGCAGTTCGGTTGGCCCTTGATGAAGTGAACCAGAAGGGTGGCGTGAAGGGTCGAAAGCTCAAGCTGGTGACACTCGATGATCGCGGCGATTCCGCGGAGGCCGCTAATGCGGTGTCGCGATTGATCGACGTCGAGAAGGTGGTGGCGTTGCTCGGGGAAGTGGCGTCAAGCCTTTCCTTGGCGGGCGGCCGAGTCGCGCAGCGCCGCCAGATCCCGATGGTGTCGCCTTCGTCCACCAATCCGAAAGTGACGGAAGTAGGAGACTACATATTTCGGGTTTGCTTCCTCGACCCTTTTCAAGGACTGGTGATGGCCAAATTTGCCCGTGAAAATCTGAAATTCAGTCGCGTCGCGATCATCAAGGATGTGCGCAACGATTATTCAATCGGGCTCGCCGAGGCGTTCAAGAAATCCTTTGTAGCGCTTGGTGGCACGATCAACGTGGAGCAATCCTACAGCGCGGGAGACACGGATTTTAGCGCGCAGGTAACAGCGGTTCGAGCTGGCAACCCCGAGGCGATGTTTGTGCCAGGCTACTACGCGGAGGTCGGCGCCATCGCCAAGACGGCCCAGAGGCTTGGTCTCAAGGTGCCTCTCATGGGTGGTGACGGATGGGATGCCCCGGATCTGTTCAAGATCGGCGGCGACGCGTTGGATGGCTCCTATTTTTCAAACCACTTCGCCCCTGACATGGCGACGCCCAAGGCTAAGAAATTCGTTGCGGATTTCACCAAGAAGTACGGCGAACCCCCAACCGGCCTCGGCGCTCTAGGTTACGACGCGCTCATGGTCCTCGTTGAGGCGATGAACCAAGCAGCCACGATCACGCCGAAAGCCATTCGCGATGAATTGGCTCGGGTGAAAGATGTGGCGGGTGTCACCGGCAACATCACCATCGACGCCGGGCGAAATGCCAAAAAGAGCGCGGTTGTCTTAAAGATCTCCGGGGGAGCCGCCAAGTTTGAAGCCATGATGGCGCCGTGACGGAGTTCCTGCAGCAGTTCATCAACGGGCTCTCGCTGGGCTCGGTGTATGCCCTGATGGCTCTGGGTTACACGATGGTGTACGGCGTTCTCCGCCTGATCAACTTTGCGCACGGCGAGGTGTTCATGGTGGGAGCCTACGTGGGTCTGTACACGTCACGCGCCTTGGGCGTGGAGCGCCAAACGGCCGAGTTTCCTCCCTACTTAGCCCTGCTCGTCTTGGTCTTCTCCATGCTGGCTTGTGGTGCCCTCGGTGTGCTGATTGAGCGAGTGGCTTATCGTCCCGTGCGGCATGCGCCCCGGTTCACGCCGTTGATCACCGCGATTGGCATGAGCCTCTTGCTTCAAAATCTGGGGATGCTGATCTTTTCGCCGAATCCTCAATATTACCCACCAATCTTGAAGGAAGTTCGATTCGATCTCGGGGGTGTCATCCTGACGAACATCAAGGTAGCCATCTTTGGGGTCGCGATTCTCTGTATGGGTGGTCTCTATTGGTTGGTGCACCGCACTTGGACCGGCAAAGCCATGCGCGCGGTGTCGATGAATCTTGCTGCGGCACGGCTCATGGGGATCAATACCAATCGCGTGATCAGCGTGACCTTTGCGCTCGGCTCAGCACTCGCGGCTGCCGGCGGCATCCTGTTTGGGTTGGATCAAATCATTGTCAATCCGCTGATTGGTGTGCTCACTGGGCTTAAGGCGTTTGTGGCGGCCGTGCTCGGTGGGATTGGCAGCATCCCCGGTGCCATGTTGGGCGGCCTTTTGATTGGCTTGGCAGAGCAGCTGACAGCGGGCTACCTCTCGCCGGATTATCGAGACGCCATTATTTTCGCTATTTTGATCGTGATCCTCCTGTTCAAGCCTGAGGGACTGTTGGGAACTGTACGGCAGGAGAAGGTCTAGATGCGTTGGGCTCGTCGCATTGCCTCGGGGCTGGGAGTTATCCTGGTGCTCTATCTTGCCCAAGAGATAGCCAATCGGTTCCTGATCGAGTACGTGGTGCGAATATTGATGCTCGCCGGCATCAACATTATTCTTGCCGTGGGGCTCAACCTGATCAACGGCACCACGGGCCAATTCTCGATTGGCCATGCCGGCTTCATGGCGGTGGGTGCTTATGCGGCCGCAGTTGTTGGAGTAGAAATGCGCCCTTGGTGGGTTGGCGCGCTGGGCCCGGGCTTGGGCGACGCCGTCGTCTTTAATCTGGCGTTGCTGTTTGGGGCGTTTGCCGCCGGGCTTACCGGGATTCTGGTGGGGATCCCGAGCCTCAGGCTGAAGGGTGATTACCTAGCGATCGTCACTCTGGGTTTTGGGGAAATCATTCGCATTTTCTTCACTAACCAGGAACGTCTGGGTGCGGCCACAGGCTATTTCGGAAATGGGAGCGCCGGGCTGCCCGCGTACACAACTTTTTTCTGGGTATTTTTCTGGGCGTTCGTGGTGACTCTGCTGGTCGCCAACGTCACGTTTTCACAGACGGGCAGAATGCTGCGCGCGATTCGGGAAGATGAAATCGCAGCGGAGGCCAGCGCAGTTCAAACCACGCGCTTGAAGGTCATGGCATTTTCCTTGAGTGCGGCCTTTGCCGGGATTGCAGGCGGCCTGTTTGCTCACATGCAGGCTGGTGTGCGGCCGGATGATTTTAGGTTCGAAAAATCCGTCGATATGCTGGTGATGATCATCGTCGGTGGCCTCGGGTCGATCACGGGAGCCGTGATTGGGGGTGTGTTCTTGGCGGTGAGCCTGGAGGCGATGCGCGATCTGGAGGAATATCGGCTCATCTTGTACGCGTGTTTGCTGGTGCTGATCATGATCGTGCGTCCGCAGGGGCTCTTGGGGCGCCGGGAGCTGTCGTTACGAGCGCTCTTGCTTGGGAAGAAGCGCGCGAGGTCGCTCCCGTGAGCTTGTTGCGCCTGGAAGGAGTGGGCAAGATTTTCGGCGGATTGCGAGCTGTTTCCGGCGTTTCTTTGCAGGTGGGGCGCGCTGAGATCTTCGGGCTGATTGGTCCGAATGGTGCCGGGAAAACAACCGTATTCAATTTGATAACCGGTGTGTATCGCCCTGAAGAGGGCCGGATCTTGCTGTCGGATCGCGACATCACGGGTGAGGGGCCGGCTCAGATTGCGGCACTGGGCATCGCGCGCACGTTTCAGAATATTCGTATTTTTGGTTCGATGACGGTGCTTGAGAATGTGATGGTCGCCGGGCAGAAGCAGGGGAAGGGCGGTCTCGTGAGCAGTTTATTTAGAACGCGCGTGTTTGATGAAGATGAGGCACGGCTGGAGAAAAGGGCGCGTGAGCTGTTGGAGTTCTTTGGGTTGGAAGGGCAAGCCCGAGAAGATGCCGCGAGCTTGCCGTATGGCTCGCAGCGCAGGCTCGAAATCGCGCGCGCACTGATGCTTGGCCCTGCAGTGCTCTTGCTCGATGAGCCAGCAGCCGGCCTGAACAGCTCAGAAGCCGAGGTGCTCACAGGGCTTTTGCGCCAGCTGCGGGCCGAGCTCAAGCTCAGCCTCGTGTTAGTGGAGCACAACATGGCGGTCGTGATGCAAGTCTGTGATCGAGTGCACGTGATGGACCACGGCGAAACCATCGCTGAAGGCCTGCCGAGCGAGGTGCAGAACGATCCGAAAGTATTGACGGCTTATCTCGGCGCCGATCCGAACGAGCAGGGTGAAGCACGCCAGCTCGGAGGGCACTGATGGCGGATGCCCACGCGCTCAAGATTGAGGCGCTTGCCGTCGCTTATGGCGGAATCAAGGCGGTTCAGGGCATTTCACTCGAGGTGGCGCCTTCTGAAATCGTGGCTCTGATTGGCGCGAACGGTGCAGGTAAGTCCACCACCCTCAAAGCCATCATGCATTTGCTCGAACCGAGCAGCGGGAGCATTCTGGTGTTGGGGAGGGAAGTGCGGAGCCTGCCGACGCATGAAATCGTGGAGCTGGGTGTTTCACTGGTGCCCGAAGGTCGCGCGATTTTTCCGCAGCTCACTGTGCGAGAGAACCTGGAGCTCGGAGCCTTTCCCCATCGTCGCGATAAAGGGCGGCTGAATCAGAATCTGGAACGGACCGTGGAGCTCTTTCCGCGTCTCGGGGAGCGCATGAAGCAGGAAGGCGGAACCCTCTCCGGCGGCGAGCAGCAAATGCTAGCCATGGGGCGCGCGTTGATGGCCGAGCCCAAGCTGCTCTTGCTCGATGAGCCGAGCCTCGGGCTCGCGCCGATTCTGGTGACTCAAATTTTCGAGAGTATCGTAAAAATTGCGAAGAGTGGCCTCACGATCCTGCTCGTGGAGCAGAACACGCGCTTAGCACTACAGGTTGCCAATCGTGCTTACTGCATGGTCACCGGCACGATCTCGCTCCACGGGTCAGCCGCTGAGCTGGCACAGGATCCCAGGATCAAGAGTGCCTACCTCGGCGCGGAAATCAAAAACTAAGACGCGAACCA
>CAZSUA010000090.1:0-5261 GCA_964609655.1 uncultured Polyangiaceae bacterium
CCATCGCTGAAGTCCGAGGCGTTAATCTCCACGCTCGTCAATGCGTCGACGGCCGTGACAGACGACAGCTGGAGCGCCTTTGCAGGTATATTACGCGCCCCCCGCTTGCTCAGGACCGCCTCAAGCTCCGCCCCGACGGCAAGCTCGAGCTCACTCTCAAAAACGTCTGGAAAGACGGCACCCGCGCACTCCTGCTTGAGCCTCGCGACCTCATCATCCGCCTCATCGCCGCTATCCCTCCGCCGCGCTTTCATCTGGTGCGCTATTTTGGCGTCCTCTCAAGCCACTCCAAGTTTCGCTCAGAAGTAATTCCTAAGCCGCCACAGAATTCTGCCGCTTTCAAGCCACCTCCAGCTTCCGGCGATCAGCTTGAGTTCCCCAAGGCCAACCCCCAAACTGACGACGCGCGCCCTTCCCGTAAACGTTGGGCTTGGCTGCTGGCTCATGTGTTCCGCGCAGATCTTGACACTTGTCTGCACTGCGGCGGACCCATGCGTTGGCTCGAAGCCGCCACCACCGAACAAGCTGCCACCGCCCTGCTCGCCAAGCTTGGGCTTGCTCCTCAGCCTCGGCGAATCGCGCCGTGAGCGGTGGGTTATTCATTCGCTAGCGGACGGTTCCGCACGGGTGGCCGGGAAGTGATCCTCAGAAATGGCGGCGCTGCAACAAGTCGTAGTACCCTCGGGTCCGCCGGACCCCAAAGTTAACCCGAGTTGCAAATACCCCAACTTCACTGCGCAAGGATTTGGGACTAGGCTGCAGCGGAGGTTAACCTGAGTGAATACCACTAACCTGTTCGGCGCCATGCACGGTCCGTTCATGAAGAGTGTTCGTGCGAAGTTCCTGACAGCATTGGTTATGACCCTGGCGCTGCCGCTAGCGCGCTGTGGGCGCGTGGAAACAGAAGGAATGGGTAGCGGTGGTGCCGGAGGAGTGACAGGCGGGACGTCGACAGGTGGCGCGGGCATAACAGGCGGCGCATCGACAGGTGGCGCGGTCACAACAGGCGGGAAGTCGACAGGCGGCACGTCGACAGGCGGCGTTGGTGTGACCTCGGGCGGTGCGGTCGGAGCTGGCGGCAGTGAGGGACGCATTGTTTGCTTGGCGAATCAGCACGTGCAGGCTAACGCCTGCGTGGCGTGCGGACTAGGATCCACGAACGCGGCGGGAGACGACGCGCAGGGCGCGAACACGAGCTGCGACGATGCGTGCACGGTTGCGTTCGGTGTGAGATGCGGCGAGTTCGAGGAAGGCTACCTGAAGGCTTCGAACACGGGGGCCGGTAGCCGGTTTGGCGCTTCCGTGTCGCTTTCGGGGGACACGCTCGCCGTGGGCGCCATCCATGAATCGAGCGCGGCGACGGGCGTCAACGGGGACCAGAACAGCAGCGCTGCGTCCGGCAGTGGCGCGGTGTATGTGTTTACACGCAGCGCAGGTGTGTGGTCTCAGCAAGCGTACCTGAAGGCGTCGAATACGGCGACCAATGACCTATTCGGCTTCTCGGTGTCGGTGTTCGGGGATACGCTCGCGGTGGGCGCTCCAGGAGAAGCGAGTGCTGCGACAGGTGTGGATGGGGACCAGAGCAGCGATGCAGCCCGTGGGAGTGGCGCAGTGTATGTGTTGAGGCGCAGCGCAGGTGTGTGATCACAGCAGGCGTACCTGAAGGCGTCCAACACGGAGCGTGGCCACCAGTTTGGCGCTTCGGTGTCGCTGTCGGGGAACACGCTCGCAGTGGGCGCTAACACTGAATCTAACCCGGCGAGCGGCGTCAATGGGGCCCAGAGTAGCAACTCAGCCGCTTTCGCTTATAGCGGCGCTGTGTATGTGTTCACGCAGAGTGCGGATGTGTGGTCGCAGCAGGCCTATGTGAAGGCGTCCAACGCCGGATTCAGCGACTCTTTCGAACACACTCGCAGCGGGCGCTTGGGGAGAAGATAGCGCGGCGATGGGCGTCAACGGGGACCAGAGCAGCCGCGCAGCTCGGTATAGCGGCGCGGTGTATGTGCGGCGAATTGCGCCGTGAGCAAGTGGTCCAGCCCGATTAGTTGTTAGCTGCCGGCTTCTGCTTTCGGTCCGGGTATCTTTTCTGCGGTTGTCTTGGGTTTGGCTTCAGGTTTCGGTTCGACGGACTTGCTTTCAGGTTTCGGCGCAGGGCTCTTCTTGTCGCTCGCCGGCTTGCTCCGAACGCGTGATGGCGTCTTGGGTTCGCTTTTGGTGGATGATTCGCCCGGTGCCGCGCGTGCTGCGAGTGCCTCCGCCGCCACTGCGGCTCGCACCGTCTCCGTTTCTCCGTTTGCCGCTGGCTCCACGCGCGTCGGCTTTGCCGCGTGAGTCGCACGGTCTTGGTGTCCGTGACCTGCGGCCATTGCGCGGGCCGCTTCGGCAACTCGCGCGAGCAAGCCCTGGGTCGGGTCGTCGGAGCCTAGCTCATTGCGCACGTGGCCTCCCACGGCCTTGGTGAATGCTGCCAGACGCTCCGGATCGATGTTGGCGTTGACGTTCACGAGGTGTAGCGTTCCCGGCACGCCGAGATCTCCGCGAAAGTCGTAGACCGCACCCACAACAGTTAACTTCTGTTCGGCAACCTCCCGGTTGAAGTGCCCCACGGCGCCTTGAACTTGCGCGTGCACATTGGCAACCACCGCCTCCGCCCACGCAGAGTTGCTCGGCTCCGCAGACTTCAAATCCTTGGGCAGCTCAAGCCCCGCTAGCTCCTTGCGGATCGGTTCGCTCAAACCGCCAATGTCACCCATCGCAGCTTTCACAGCTCCACAACCCGTGTGGCCGATGATCAAGAGCAGCGGTGTGCGCAAGTGCTCGATGCCATACTCCACCGAGCCTTGCGAATTCTGAAGTTGATTGCCGATGTTGCGGATCTGGAAGTCGTCGTTGTCTGGCGTTGCATCCCACGCTTGCGTCTGGACGCGCGAATCCGAACACGTGAGCACAGTGACTCGCGGCGCCTGTTTCTGGGCGAACGCCTCGAAATATTTCTTGCCTCGGCTCGCATTGATTTCGTTGTCGCGCACCACATCTCGAAGAAAGGCGCGGGTTCGAGCGAGTGGTTCGTCGGCGGAAGCTTCCCACGCGAAAGGCACGGCGAACTGTTTCGGTTGGTTCCGGGCGTGCTCAGCTGCGGAGGCGGTGTCTCCGGGTTTCTCGCCTTCCTTCGCCCCTTCTTTTTTATCCCCATGCTCGCCGCCATCAGGGGTTTCTTCCTCGGCGGTGTCCGTCTCTTCGGCAGTTGCCTCTGCTTTTTTCTGGCAACCGAGCAACAAAAGAAGGGAGAGGCCGACGGCCCAAAGCGGAAGACGCATGCTTACTGTACGGACAGTGGCGTCGCAGCTTGAGGCACCGCCGAGCCTCCCGGCCAACCAGTGGAAAACGTTCGGTAATACAGCGTCCTCGACCTGAACGGCGAAGTCGCTTCCGGTTCTTGGGCTGTCGGCCGAAGGGCTAGCGCGGTCCTGGCGCACTCAGGGTGCGAGGCTGGCCCAGAAATCGCAGTTGGCGAGGTGATATCCGGCACTCACGGACAACGGATCTTCGAGCAATAGGTAGGGATCGGTCGTCGCATAGCTGGGCCACACCAGGGCACCGCCGCCATTCGGATCTCCCGTAGCGGCAAAACGCGCCCAGTACTGCTGGATGGCAGCCGAGAGCGCTTCGTCTTCAGCATCCGGCATGAAGTTCGGAATCGTGCTCATGGTGCCGAATAGTAAGGGATCTCAACCCCATGCGGAGCACCCGCTGCGCGCACCAGCGCCGGCAGGGTCGCCGAGACATGGCTGAAGACATAACGATACACGCCTTCAGTCTGCTGGCCATCCAGTTGGAGCGCTGCAGTGCGCGCGCCGCACACAAACTTAACATCGCTTGTTAACGCCACGTAAGCAGCTCGGGGCGTAGGATAGGCGCTCACTGGGTATTGAGCCAACACATCCGCAGAGCCCACGGGTATCAGGGCTTTCACGGCTGCGATGTACTGCGCCTCCGTCTGAAGCGTGGCCGGCACACTCCTACCCGTCTCAGCGCTATTGTTGCCAACGATCACTGGAACGCGGTTGTGCTCGCCGCGTGCGATCACGCCGAACCCCCTGCCGCCGTCGCCGAACCTCCAGTTGGCCCGACGCCTCCACCACCTGCCCCTGCCGTGGGCGAATTATCCGAGAACATTCCAGCCTCGTTTCCCGTTGTGCCACACCCCACGGACGCGAGCAGTACGAGGGAACGCAAGATTTTGATCAACCAGGCGGGGCCACCATGAATTGGATGCATCGCAGGTTGCAAAGCACAGGCTATGCCAGTGAGCGGGGGTTTCCCCCCGGCGCGCGCAGCGACAGCGAGCACGGCTTTGGGGGAGACCGGCCGCCCGCAGGCGTCTCGAACGGGGTCGCACCAACGGAGATGTTAATCATCAGCCGAGGACGGCCGAGAGGGGGCAGCCCTCTTGGCGTCCCCTCCCATCCGAGCTTGGCGCGGCGAGGCCTGCTCGCAACATAAAGTAGTCAGCATGCTGACTATCTCCAGTCGGCAAGGAGGGGGGACTCACAGCTTGCGCACAATATAGTCTGATAGTAGACCATATTGGTCATGAAAAAGACCATGAAGAGTGACCCTTCCGGAGTCGCCCGTTCGCTCCGACCAAAGCGCCTCAACGTGTCCGAGGCCAAAGCACAACTTTCAGAGGTGCTACGACAACTTCCAGAGGGGCCAACTGTGATTCACAATCGGGGTCGGGATGTCGGGGTTTTGCTGAGCATGAGCCACTACGATGAGCTCCTGGAGGATCGGGGCAATGGTCAGACGAGTCCCGTCAAGGCGTTCCTGGCGACTACCGAGAGGCTCAAGCAGTCGTACGGTGGCGGCGTTCACTTCACACTGAAGCCAACCCAGCTCAAGCCGCGCGATCCCTTTGGAGAGAGGTGAGCTTGATGGGAGCGGGAGCTTCGGTCATTGACACCGACGTTATCTCTGAGCTGACCAAGCCATCACCGGACGCAGCGGTTCTGGCCTGGCTTGAGGCGCAACCGAGATTCTTGCTAAGCGCGGTGACCGTCTATGAATTGGTGCGAGGGATCAGCCTCTTGCGCCCAGGCCGCAAGCGGCAATTCCTCGAAGAGTGGCTTGCCGAGCTGCTCAACGGCCCAAGCGAAGTTCTTGGGTTTGGGCAAGAGAGCGCGCTTTTGGTCGTTCAAATTGAAACGGCCGCCCGTCGCCAAGGTCGATCCGTTGATGCGCGAGACTTGTTCATTCTGGCT
>CAZSUA010000090.1:5271-17656 GCA_964609655.1 uncultured Polyangiaceae bacterium
GGCATTCGCTCGCAACGAGAAACGTTGCGCACTTTCGCGGCCTCGGGGTGACGATCATCAATCCATTTGGCCGATAGCGACGGCGGGAAGTTTTTGATTTTGGGCTGCCGCGTGCTTAGAACGACCAACCGATATTCAGATTGAGCAGCGGAATGACGGTGCTTTGTGTCGCGATGCTGCCGTTGCCTGCGCTACTGGAAGCGTCGGCTTTGAGAGCGGCGTATTGGAAGCCAGCTTGTACGAAAAACGTGAAGCCGACTTCGGTCAAAAGCTTGTAGCCAACCAATGGACCCACTGCGACGCTGCCGGCGTTAGCCTTGATTTGTTGACCTTGAGACGTCGGGATGCCGACGCGGATGTACAGCAGCTCAGCGCCGAGTTGCAGGCTCTCGAACTTTTGGAGCGGATAGCCGATCAGTTGGGTGCCGAGCTCAAACCCTGAAACCTTGTCGCTCAGCCTGCACGCTCATTGACCGCGACCAAACGCCAGGTATGCGCCAGCGCCAATAAACGGTAGGTACTTGCGTTCTGAATCCGTCGACTCGGAAAGGAATGCAGGAAGATCAAGCTGGAGCGCAGCTCCGAGGCGCATGCGAGTAAAACGCATCGTTTCTACGCCGACCATGGCTTGCCCAAAGAGCCCTTTGCCTTGATAGGTCCCGGTATCTGCTGCCTCGATGCCGAGCGCCGCACCGACAAAGGGAGAAGTGTTGCCTCTGCTTAGGAACCTCTTGTACTCAATCGCAAGGCTGATCAACTCCGCCGTGTACGGCGCACGTTCCGTCTCGTTGTAGCAGTAAGTTTGAGTGCTGGCGCACGGAACTTTCCTCTCTCCACCGCCTCCTGGGCCCAAAACGCGAAACTTGGCGCCGGCAGAATAATCGGCGCCATTGTAACCCAGCCAGGCGTCGCCCCCGGGGGCGGGGTTGCGTGATTCTGTTGAAGCCGCAGCTCCGAGCCCAAAGGCAAATTGTAGCGGTGTTCCTTTCAGTTTATTCTGGCGAGTTTCATCCAACGCTAGATTTTCTACCGTTGCAGTGGCTTCGACGGGCACTTCCCGGGCAATAGACTGAGCGAGGCGCGGCGCGGCCTCGAAAGCATCCTCAATTGCGTTAACCCGAAGCTGCGCGCTACGAAGCACACGCCCGTCTTCACCTTCCTGGGTTGCCTTCATGAGCAGCTGGGAGCCCAGCTTAAGCACGCGAAATCGGTGAGCCGCACCGCCTGAATCAAGCTTGCCAATACCCCGAAGCTCACTCAATGCCGAGCAGAAAATTTCCCCGATGGCTTTCGCATCCTCCTCAGTGAGCGCGCGGGAACTCTCAACGAAACATGCCGTGGCGGGTTCTCCGGATGTGTTATCCTGCGCGGATGCAGGGCTCGCTGCCAGCGTCGCGCTAACTGCGGCTATTGAAGCTAATAAGTACTGTGTTGAGAGCATTCGTTTCATGGTTTCGCCTTTCGTCTGCTCTCAATGCACGGCCCGTGCCGCGCTAAGCCGGGTCGCTTAAGCGAACAAATCTAGGCCAAATTAGCGGCAAATCTGCTGCTTAGGAGCTCGATTGCACGGATGTGTGCAACGGCATTGCACACTCGGTTGCTCAGAACTGAGCAACATCGCTGAGCGGAAAACCGAGCGTCACCGTCGTTCCTCGGCCCAGCTGTGTCTCAAGATCAACATGCCCCCCATGCGCCAAGACGATTCGACGAATAAACGGCAATCCCAAACCAGTTCCCACCTGCTTGGTCGTGAAAAACATGTCGAACGCTCGCTCTTTAGTGCGGGGATCCATCCCCTTGCCGTTGTCCTCAACAATGAGCAAACCTCGAGCACCCGTGTGGTCACGGGCAGGCGCGAAGACAGTTCGCACCTTGACGGCAACGGGGCCATCCGTTGACTCGAGCGCGTTGCGTATCAAGTTTTCCGTGGCAGCGACCACGAGATCCTCATCAAAGTAAAACTCCGGCAGATGCGGATCGATCGCTACGTCGATGAGAACATTGGGAGCGGCCCCTTGCCGAGCACCTTCAGCTACCCTGAGCACGATAGTATTCAGATCAAGGCGGCGCAGTTCACATTCCACTCGGCCCAGGCGTTGATACTCGCCGATCAGGCGATCAATGCGTTCAACCTGCCAGATAAGAACGTCGAGTTGAGGCAAAAAAGCCGCCAGGGGCTGTGCTTTGTTCGGTTCACCCTGCAGAAGCTGAGCCACCCCTTTGAGTGCGGCTAGCGGGTTTCGGATATCGTGAGACATTTGGCGCGCTAGCAGGCCCAGCGTCACGAATTCCGCGCGCCTTTCGCGTGCCGCCCCCACACTTTCGAGCACTCGTCGTGTGACGAGCAACACCAGCGCTCCAAGGACAATGCCGGATCCGAGCACAACGACGGGTTGCGCCCCTAGAGTCGAGAACACCGCCGCGCCACCGAGGGCTGCCAAAGCGGTCGCCAGAAACGCGTAGGCGAGCCCCAGAGGCGTCACGGACGTGCCAAGTAGGTTAAAACGTACGGCGCCCACACCCACCAAGATCGATCCGAAAAGTAAACCAAGATTGCCGATGCGCAGCGTGGGCAAAACATCCTCGAGAAAATCCAGAGGTCCGAGAAGCGCGCCGACGGCCACTGCTACCAACAGGAGTTGGGCTCTGGATTGCTCCGCCGGATCCACGACGCTGCGCCGGTACGCCAAGAGCCAACGGCAGGCGACCATGAGCGCAGGCAAGCCAGCTACAAGGAATGTCCAACCCGCCGACGAGCCGCGCGATAGCGGCAACCAGTTCACCAGTGGGAACACTAGTGTGAAGCTAGCCAGCAGCACGACATGGCGGCGTTCCTTGCCAACAAATATCGCTACCAACCAAAGCGCCGCGGGCAGCGAAAATGGGAAGAGAGCTAAGTGTAGATAGTGGAAGGCAACACCACCGCCGAAATCGTAGATGCCGCGGGCAGCACAAAACCCGCCGACGATGGCGCTCAGTGCGAGGAGCGCCAGCCCAAGCGGCGTGTGCCGGGCGCCGCGGAAAGTCAGCGCCGCCAAGAGAAATTGCACCGCTGCAGTCACGAGGTCCACGGTCGCGTGGAAATCGGTAAGCCTGCCGTTCATGTCGAAGAGCTCGTAATGGTAGGCCAAGGGTAACCGGAAGGATCGTCCGCGTCAGCGATCAAACAGGCCCGCGCGTGGCGTACGCTGTTGGTGTAGAGTGCCGGAGCATGCTTTCAGGCCGAATTCTCGTTGTTGATGACGATCCCGCACTCGGCCCGATCCTCGTCGCGCTTCTGAAGCAGGGCGGGATGTTCGCGGAGCATGTTGCGAGTGCTGCCGAAGCGTTGGTGAAGCTCGATCAGGCGGGCGCAGATGTCGTGCTCAGCGATTTCTCCATGCCAGGCATGGGGGGGCTAGAGCTGCTCGCGGCGGTACGCCAACGCCATCCGGACATCCCGTTCGTCCTGCTCACCGCCCACGGATCTGTTTCGCTCGCGGTGCAGGCTATGAAGGCCGGGGCAAGCGATTTTCTGATGAAACCTTTCGACAGAGACGAAGTTCTTCACGTCTGCCGGAAGGCGCTCGTGGTGGCAGACTACACGAGCCAGCAGCTGCCGAGTGAAACTGGTGCTTGCGAAGCACGACTGATCGGCCAATCTGCCGCGCAAGCAGAGCTGAGCCGTCTCATTGGTAAGGCCGCTCGAAGTCTGTCGACCGTGCTCATTCGAGGGGAAAGTGGGACCGGCAAAGAACTCGTCGCGCAGGCTGTTCACGAAGGGAGCGCGCGTGCCCAAGCCCCGCTCGTTAAGCTCAACTGTGCATCGCTTCCCGATGCGCTTCTGGAAAGTGAGCTCTTCGGCTACGAGAAAGGCGCGTTCACCGGCGCCAGCACTCGCAAACCAGGCCGCTTTGAATTGGCCCACGGGGGCAGCATTTTTCTCGATGAGATCGGCGACATCACACCGAGCCTACAAGTCAAGCTCTTGCGCGTTCTTCAGGAGCGTCAGATTGAGCGGCTAGGCGGAACCAAGCCGATTCATATCGACGTGCGCTTCCTCGCGGCCACGCACCGGAACCTTGAGGAACTTATCTCGAAGGGACAGTTTCGCGAAGATCTCTACTACCGGCTTAACGTCATCCCCCTATTTGTGCCGCCGTTGCGGGAGCGATTGGAAGATATCGACGCACTGGTAGAATCCTTCCGAGTGGCAGTCGGAAGTGCCAACGGCAAGCTCGGCGTGAAGTTTACGGAAGCGGCCGTGGCGCGGCTGAAGACGCAAGAGTGGCCAGGGAATGTTCGACAACTTCAGAATTTTGTTGAGCGGCTTATCGTTCTTGCAGACGATCTGGTGATCGATGAGGATTGCGTCGATCGCGAGCTCGGGCGGAGCGGCACGCCTTCAGCTCCTCAATTCGAAGAACCTCGGTCTTTTCCCGAGGCAGTGGATGCCGCTGATACTGAGACGAAGATGCTAGAAGATGCCCTGCGAAAAGCCGGCGGAAATCGCGCTTTAGCGGCACGACTGCTCGGCATGAGTCGGAGAAATCTGTATTACAAACTCGAGCGTTTGGGTCTTAATCGGCAGTCGTGGACGCCAACCGGTTAAAAGGGAGAGCATCTGCTTCGCGCAACCGTCAATAACTCTCGTGTGCACCAATATCGGGAGCCACGATGCCGATGAAGATGCAGTTGTTGAAGTTCCTTACCAGCGTATTGAAACCAAAATAGGGTGCGCCGACATCGCTGTAGAACGAGATGACGGGCGTCGCCGACTTTGGCACTTTAGCATGAACCGGACCGGAACCGCGCTCGCTCCGATTGCGGCGCTACTGACATAGCCTGCGCGCAGCTCACGGGACGCGTGCGCAGCGCAGGCCGATGCTCGGGTTGTTGAGATCTCTGGGGCCCGATGACGCCGTGGTCGTGGCCAGGTCGCTCGCGGAAGTGCTACCGAAGTAACCACCACGAATGGTGGGATTGACGGAGTACAGGCTCGCGCAATCCACGCACGCCGCAGGCCCGCCCCCGTCAAGCGTCCATTCAGCCATGTTGCCAGCCATGTCCGCCCGAGCAGGTCCTGGCGGAGGGCTCACACACCTGCGGCTTGCACTCCCCGGCGCTGCACGTGCTGCTGGGACCGCAGTTGGCGCCGCCGTCGATGTAGCCTGACCCTTGCGCATTGCAGGTGGTGGCCCGAATGCCGTCGCAGGCAGGTTGGCTTGGAGCACAAGTGCCCGTCTTACACGACGCGCTGACCTGGTCGCAGTACTTGCCGGCACCACACGTTTCGACCTCCGCGGACGACAGGCCGTCAGGGGCGCACTCACGCACCACCCCCACGGAGCAGAACTTCGACTGGGGCAGGCATTGGTGCTTCTCACAGGCGCCGTTGAAGCAAGACTCCGTCACTTCGCACGCGGTACGGCTTAGGATGGCCGAACCTGCTCCGTTGCAGATCACCACGGCGCCGTCCTCGCAGTAGCGCGAGTCCGGCATGCAGGTGTCGGAAGGCCCCGCCCCCGCTCCGCCGAGAGCAGCGGCATTCGTGGCTCCAGTACCAGCGCCATTGGTAGGCAGGCCTCCCATTCCGAGCCTAGGGGGCACTCCTCCAGTCGCTGCGCCCGCGAATCCAGAACCGGCAGGTGGAGGGCAGGTTCGCGTCTCGACGCAGCTATCGAACCCGCGGGTGCAAGAGTGCATGGACGGCACCATGGAGCCTATGGCAGCAGCGAATATGGAGCTTTCGACTGAAGTTGGGGCTAAATGCGGCCCGATGCCGAGAACACCTGCCGCGCAACTTCTCCGAGCTGCCACCGTCGCGATCTTACTTTTCCCGCCTTCGATGCCACGATTCGCACGACCCGCGACCAGGTAACGGTTCACACTTCGAAACCCGCTTGCGCCGGTTGCCCGCTCAGGTGATCAATCCGGTCGGTTTTGCTTTCGAAAACTACGATCCCACGGGTGCGTACCGTGGATGCCACCGGCAATCCCGATACGGTGCGCAATGACGACGTGTTTCGAAGCGTCGGCAAGCTGCAGATGGACGTTCTCACGTTGGCGCTCGCTTGCGGTCGAACCAAAGTGAGCACGCTGATGTGGGGGTCCGGAGAAGGCGGGCCCGTGCTTTCCTGGTTAGGCCAGAGCTCCGAGCAACACCTCATTTCCCACCGGGTCAGCGCCTATGGCAGCGAAAACCCGCTAGCCGGGGCTGCCACAATGTTGGCAGATATTGATCGCTGGTACGGCGAGCAATTCGCGTACCTCTTGGGCAAGCTCCAAGCGTACGACGAAGGCGGGTTCTCGCTGCTCGACAATAGCGCCGTGGTTTGGCTGAACGAGTTGTCCGACGGCAAGATCCACAGCTTTTTGGACCTCCCTTTTGTGATAGCAGGGAGCGCGGGGGGCTATTTCAAACAAGGCCAATATCTCAAGCTGACCACGAGCAGCTGGGTGCCGGTGCGGACCCGATTTACCCAGGTGAAGACGCTCCTCACAACAAACTCCTGACCACCTTGTTGAACGCGGTCGGTGCCCAAAATCAGAGCGGCGCCGCCTACGACAAATTCGGTGAATTCGGGAAACCGGGTGTGTACAGCGAGCTACTCGCCTGACGAAAACACACACAGCAGATTGGAAATCCGCCTCAGGTCAAGAGATCTCGGTGTTAGCTGGTGAAGTCGATTCTTCCGGCGCGACGGGCTCGGCGCTGGTGCGCTACACGCAATGGCGGTCCGCAGGGGAGCAACGCCAAAGCGGTGATCGACGAGAGAAATACTGTGCTAATTGTTGCCACATTCGAACCGACAGGTCGCGGGTGCCCACCGTAGCACCCGCGTGCTAGGCTCTGGGCGTGCCGAGAGACACGAGCGCGGACGCCGAAAAAGTCCAACTTGAGATTCAGCGCCGAATGACGGGTGCTCAGCGCCTTAAACTCGCGCTGCGAATGAGCGATATGTTTCGCAAACAGGCGGCCTCCAGAATTCGCAAGCAGCACGCGGAGTTTTCGGAACAACAAGCCAAGGACCAACTTCTCTTCGAGCTGTATGGGTTCCGACGAAACTCCTGAACAACTTGTTCACAGAATCACCGGCATCCTGGATGACGCCGGCGTCCAGTACATGCTCACCGGTTCTATGGCGAGCGGCTTCCACGGCGCTCCCCGCGCAAGTCACGATGTCGACATCGTGGTTGCTCCCAATTTGGGAGCGCTGCTGAAGTTGCTGACCTTCTTGCCAGTGGAGCATTACTACTGGAGCAAAGAAGCCGCGCTCGAGGCGTATGGTTCAGAAGGTCTGTTCAATGTGATCGACCTTGCGACTGGCTGGAAAATCGACTTCATCATCAAGAAATCCCGTGCATTCAGCACACAGGAGTTCGAACGACGCGCGGAAACAGTTCTCGAAGGCAGAGCGGTATTCATCGCTTCTGCGGAAGATGTTCTGCTGGCGAAGCTCGAATGGTCTAAACTCTCCGGCTCCGAGCGCCAGCTGGAAGATGCAGCCGGGATAGTTCGCATTCAGGGAGCTGATCTCGACCGCCACTACGTCGAAAAGTGGGCCAGCTCGCTCGACGTGTGCGCCCAGTGGGAGCGCGTGCAGACAGGCTCGCTCGCGCAGGAATGAGCGGGCCTGGCGACGTTGCGCATGCCTCGTGCCCGCGAAGTTCGCTGGAACTAATGCGTGACCCAAACTACCGCTTCCGGCAGCACCCCCCGGAACTTCCCGTCTCGGAGCGATAGCAGATACGGCCGGCTTGAGCCGAGGCCCGCGGTCCCCACTTGAAAATCCAGTCGCGAGAGACTCCGTGAGGTTCTGTGCTAAGCTGCAAGAGTGCCAGTCGGAGAACCAGTCATGCCCAAGACGTATCTTTGCTTATCGAGTCTGTTGTTTTTAGCGTTAGCCGGTGGCTGCGGAGGGCAACAGGTTGACGGAGTGTTTGATAGCGCGAATGGGCAGAAGCCTCTCGTGAATCAAGAGCCGGCGCCACCACCGATGAGCCCGGATACACCACCGTCGACGCCAGGAGCGTCCACGCCTGGAAGCATGCCGAGCCCGGCTCCGAGCACTACCAGTTCACCCCTTCTCACCTGCGCCAGCGTTCTGTGCGCGCCGGGCGCTACCTGCGTGGAGAGTGCCCAAGGGGCGCAGTGCATTTCGCGCGATCCTTGCCAAGGCTTTGTTTGTCCGCGGGGCGAACACTGTAGCGCACCTGCTGATGCGCCCGCGTGCGTGCCGGATGTCGAAGATCCCTGCGCGAGTACGCTGTGTCCAGCAGGGGAGCAGTGCATCGTTGAGCAGGTCGTCTGCGTTCGGGCTCCTTGCCCAGGCATCCCGCGCTGCATGCCCGTCTGTGCGTGCACGAAAGAGGGTCGGCCTGTGTGCGGGGCAGACGGGAATACGTTCGGAAATGCGTGTGAGGCGCGCTGCGCTGGTGTTGAAGTGAAGCACGACGGCGAGTGCAAGGCTCCGCCGACGGATTGCCGCCGCACGGGCTGCTCCGGCCAGGTGTGTTCCGATCAAGACGTGTCTACGACCTGCGAATTTCGCCCAGAATATGCGTGTTTCGAGCACGCGACCTGTGAGCGGCAGCCAACGGGTTCGTGTGGATTCACGCCCACCGATGAGCTCAAAGCCTGCCTGAGCAGCCAGTAGCCAGCACCGTTGCTGTCGCACCCGTTTCGAAAAACGTCTCTATCGCCTTTCGAATGACGAAACTTGCGCTGAGTCGTCGTCCAAGCGGCATCGACAAACACATGGTGTGGGAAACGCTGACGCACGCCGACCTTGGTACGGCTGGGTGGAAGTAAGGCTGTAAGGCTGAGGGAAGCCTAGCCACAGTACGGGCGGAAACCCCGAGCCCAGCCAACGCTGAGCTTGGGGTTTTGCTCTTCCATTTGGCGCTTTCGACTCGACGCTTGCTTTGCATCAACTCGAATTGCTTTTGGATTACCGTGTATCCCCAACGAGGAGGCGCAAACGTGGCGTCGCTGGGCCTTTGGGATACGAACGGAGCACCCCCCGCGCGACCTCAACGGCTTCGACGCTGCGCCCCAGCTGCTCCAGCGAATTGATCCGTAGGACAGAGGCTTCGTAGCCCATCGCCGCGCGTGGGTAGCGCGCGCGAAACGTAGCGAGGAGCTCCAACGCGCGCGCTGGGGGCGCGCGACGGGCCTCATCAAGAAGGGCCAGCTCTCCCGCTAGCGTTCCAGCGCTAACCTGCGTTGAAGGCGCGAGCCTTCTGGCAACAGCTGAGGTAGCAGGCCGCCCAAGTTGACGCTCGTCATCGATCTGAGCAGAGGCGACCTCAGCGTGGGCCGATGGGTTGGGTGCCGTCGCCGTCTGCACCGCGGCGATCGCACCCGCTGCAGAGGGACGAGCTGCCGAAGTGGAAGGCTCTGAAAATGCTGCCAGCACGCCAACGACCGCCCCGCCACCGAGTGCGAGTGAGGCGCCCACAACCTTGAGAATTGTGCCCGTCGACCATTGGCTGACATTGGTAAGCGTCGCGGCCGCGAACGTTTTGGCACCCGCAGAAGCTTGCGAGGCATGAGGTAGTAAGCCCGCGGTCGTGGCAAGTGTGGTGCCCTCGGTCATGGCATTTGTTGCGGTGGCAGCAGCGCCGAGTGCTGCAGTGCCCAACCCCAGGCGGCGTAGCACTCGATCCCGGGATCCGTCCGGCGGGCGAGTATCCCGTGCGGCGGACAGCAGCGCAGCTATCGCGCTGTTGGGAGGATCGTGCAGAAATCGAATCGGATCTTTCACGACGCCTCCTCGTTCGAATCGAGGCGCCAAGCTGCGACCGCTGCCTCGAACCGAGTGCGGGCCCGGCGCAACCGAGACGCCACAGTGCCTGGTGGAATCGTTAGTGAGAGGGCAATTTCCGACATAGTCACTTGCTCAATTTCAAACAGCACGAAGACCTCGCGTTCTTCTTCTGTCATGGCGGCCTCCAGGATCTTGTCGAGTAGGACACCCGCGCGGCTGCGGTCCGCCAACTCTTCGGGGCTCGGCGATAGATCTTGAAGCTCTGCCACAGGTTCCCCTGCTACTTCGCGCCGGCGGCGTTGTGTGCGCCGATAGGTTGAAGCGATCCTTCGAGCCACACCGGCAAGGTACGCGCGCTCACTCCCGCCACAGGGCGCATCTCTGTGGGAGTTCAGAACCAAGAACACCTGTTGGGCCATGTCGTCCACATCCGCCTCCCCCACACCGAGTCGACGTAGAAAGCGCCACACAAAATCGAAGTGTTCGACGACCATCTTTCTGACGCCGGCATCGTCCATGGGTGAGGAAAGGTCGCTCGGCATCCCGCACCTTAGACTATCGACAGCAATCTGCCCTTGATTCGGAGCGCCAGGGGTTGGGAATTCACCTGGCTGCAAGAGCTATGGCCGCAAGCAGCCTGTCTGATCATTCAGGGACAAATTTTCACCGGGAAAGCGGAACTACTAGGTCTGCTGAGAAGGAATACCCAATCGGATCCACTCGCAACACCCGACGATCCTGCCCTGTGCCGTCGACCACGACGAATTCATCTCTGAGGAGCGGCAGCATGCCCACGCCGACCAAGAAAACGCTGAACGACCTGAAGGAGGCACCCATACGCGCGCCACCCTCCGCGGAAGCAACCCCGCGGAGGCGCACCGAGCGACTGGCGAGCCCGGGCGATTCGGCCCTTGCTTGAACCGCCCCCACGGCGGCACCGGCGCAGAAATCAAGGTTCCACGGTAGAGCCAGGAGGAGGCGCGGGCAGAGCGCAGCGCGTCCGAGCACTTGTGTGAACGCAGCACTGACTTCAGCTGTCGATGTGGTGGTGTCACCGCTTGCCAAGTCGAGCGAGAAGCGAAGGCCGACCTCGCCGCCGCGCGCAAAAACGACGCCCACGCCAAAGCCCGGCACCGGTACCGACGGCGACAGGAAGGTTCCCGTAGCCCCAAGCAGGAAGGGGTCGCGTTGACTTTGCGACTCCATCGGGAGGACGGGGGCTGTCTGCTCCGTCGCGGCCGTTTCGTCCCCGCCAGGTTGCGTCTCGCTGGGCGGCGCCTCCGGAGTCATCGGATCGAGCGCGAGCGCCAATGCGAGCGCCAAACCGGCGAGGACATCGGGGCAATGCTGACTCGCGAGTTGCCGTACGCGGTCGCGCTGTTGGCCACCGATTTCCAGGCGACCTCTGAACGAATCAGCCGCACCCCGAGCGATCGTGACCGCCACCGGTTGCCCCTGCCGCGTGAACTCGAATCCCGTGGACCGAGTTTGAACCTCCGCCACGAACGTTTCGACCGTCCCGCACTCAGCGGGAGCTTGGAAGACAAGCGCTACCGCTACTAGCAAGGAGCGCTGAGGCTCAGCAAGGGCCGGGTTGGCGAGGGTTAGAGCTATACATATACAAGCTAACTTCAAAGCGCCCATGGCCTCACAATCCCCCCGGAGGGCCGCTGCCATGGCGCAGCTCATCGTGAATCACACTCGACGTGGCGCTAGAATCACTGCGAAACAGGCCTTGCTTCACGTACACGGATTGGCCAGAGTAGAGAGTCGCCCGGCGTGTTGGCATCACCAGCTGGTTGCCATCCAGCCACAATTCAACGAGCCCCTGGCTTGCGCTGGCTGACCAAACAATGTGCAGCAGAAAGTCATGCCAACGCTCTCGCTGCAGCTTGCCGAGGAGAAACGCCGAAGAATCGGGCGAGGTACAGCCCGTCGCGGACACCGTGGGAACGCCACCTCGCACGAGCAAGCGTAAGGACTCGGTTCCATCATTTGTGACATCCAACGCCACCGGAGGTCGACAGCCAGCATACCTATCGGTGGTGCTCACCCAGTGCATGAAAATGGTCCACTTTTTGGCTCCTTCCTCGACGACGAAGTCGGCCGGAAAATAGGTGGACCAGGCCCACCAGGACTCGGTTCCTTCCCCTTCAAAATCCGAGCGCAGGAGCTCGGCGCGTTCACCGTCCAGGCCCAGGGGATCGTCTCCAGGGCGCAGTGTGAAACGAACTGCGAAACTACCTGCGCGCACCGGAGAGCTGACGATTCGAATGCCATCTCCGGCGACCTGTGGCTCGCGATCCCATTGGGCGAGATCGCCTGTTTCGTAGTCGGCGCGCCACGTGAGGCCCGTCGGATCACCTGGGCTCGCACTTGGAGCGCCGCCCCGAGTGAAACCGCTCCCTTCGCTGACGCGACCCAGCTCGACGCGTTCGCCACAACCGAGACTCGCGAGCGTCGCCGCTGTCAAGACAGCACCCGCCGATTTGGCGAGCCAGCCGCGCTTCAAGAATCTTGCCATCCTGAGCGGTTGTAGCAGCAAAGCCAACTCGCCGGCACTCAAGAGGCACCCGCGGGCAGGGCGAGCGCATCTTATTTCGCTTGATTTGAGTTCAAACCTGCGAAGAGGA
>CAZSUA010000091.1:0-17370 GCA_964609655.1 uncultured Polyangiaceae bacterium
ATGTGTTAGGCGCGCCGCTAACGTTCGTTCTGAGCCAGGATCAAACTCTCCAGTTTGAATCCGGGCGATCTTGAAACAGGCTAACTGCTTCAGATGCCATTTATTGTTCGCTATATTCGCGTGTGCTGTGATGGCTCACAACACCGCGATAACCTACGCGATTATTGCGTTTTAATAGGACTCAGTTTTCAAGGAACGAGGGGAAGGATTCCCGAAGGGGGCCGGAAGCTTAGTTTCAGTGGATGCTGGAGTCAACTCGGAAAGTTCTGATTTCCTTATTGTTTTCCAGCGCCTTGATTCGTTCGCTGCGGCTCCAGTTCAGGTATTCCCTTGCTGCGAGCACCCCGGCGTTGCCGAGGGGCGGCGTATATGGCTTGGGTCGCCGAACAAGGCAAGTCCTTTTGATCGAAAAATGTACGGGCGGCTGATCGCCCGGGATTTTGGCTGATTTATCGGCTCTTTGACCGCGTTCTGGCTCGCTGCTCCCCTTCGTTGGCCGTGCCTACCCGCTCGAACAGGGTGGCGTCAGTGCTCAACCTTGGGTGCCGTTTCCTCGATGAACCGGTAATCCACAGGGTGATGGCCCCCATCCTATCTAACGGTCGCAATACCATCGACCGAGCGGCTCGCGCACGAGAGTCAGCTCTTCTCCTGATTCGAACTGAGCCCGGTATCCCACTTCACCGCGGGCTAAGAACGCGGCTGCGTAGCGACCTAAGATGTTAATCGTCTGCCACTCACCTTCCTGCCACACGGCGGACGGCCTTCGACTGTCCATGTTGGTAACCTGAACTTCAACACGTTTCCAGCGCTCAGGGCCTGGCGGGGGTCGGTCGGAATGGGTCCGATTCGCCCAGCCTGCCTCGGCGACAATCTCTCGAATTGCGGTCGATGTGGCCCGCTGCGAGATCTCGAAGCCGTGTCGCCTGAGGAGGCACACCAGACAGTATCCCTCCTCAATGACGAAGATTGCGAAGCTGCGGCGCTTTGCGCGCACGACAAGCTCGGTTGCGGGGGGCCATTTCGGTGCACCAACCGCCCGAAGAAGCTTCATCACCAGTTGCCATTCGGCCGCCGCCACCAGCACGTCGAACGCCTCGCCATCGTGTGAGAGATCGACCGTCTCGCCTTCGCGATCAACAAGCACCGCGGCGACGATGCCGCCGGCCGTGCGAAACGTCTCAAGGATTTCGCCAAAAGGCGACATCTGGTTGCGAGGAAGAGGGCGTTGACGCGGGCTTCTGTCGCTGGCCATCACTTCCTAGGGCTCCAGCGTTATCTTCCCGAGTAGCTCGCGTGCCGAGCGCTCCAACTGGACAGGGCGCTCAGCATTCGGCGGCTCCGTTAGTTTGCGGAGCCGTTCTGCGGTCCGCTCCGTAGTGAGGGCTTGGCTGAGGATTGCTTGCGCCTCCGCCGGCGGAAGCTGGAACGCAGGGAGTTCTTCGTCGAGTCGAATCACGTGATAGCCGTAGCTTGAACGGATGACTTCACTTTGGTGGCCGACGCCTTTCAGGGCGTTGGCGGCGCGAGCAAACTCGAGCTCGAAACGCTGACTTGGATCGCCGGGTTGGTTGGCCGTATCAAGATTGACCACACGCCCATCAGCTGTCACCGGAGGCAATGATTCGGTCCGCAGCGAGAACTTACCGACCGGAACTGCTTGCGCCTTAGCTATAAAGTCAGCGGGGCTGATCGCCCCCGCAGTTGCTTGGCGAAGGGCCTCGGCCACAGCCTTCGCCTCCACTTCGCCCTTGTTCGCAGCATCCAGCAGCACAACGGCGTGCGTGACTCGAACGCTGGGCGGGCGTTCCACCTGAAGCCACAACCTCTCCATCAGACGCGCACGGTCCGCTGCTGAAAGAGCGCCTTTCGGTTGTTCTTCCAGCTTCACGCGTTCGAGCAGCGCCCGCGCCAGTCCCGCTCGCTCAACCTGCTGCACCACACCGTTCGGCAAGACGCGCTCGGCTTCCAAACCAAACAGCAAATCGGCGGTGATGCCTTGAAGCGTCTGGTCGAGCGGTGTGTGACCTGCCACGGCTGCACGTTTAAGGAGTGACCCTGTAACTGCATTGGGCCCCACGCCTGCAATCTGGCCAGGAGGGAGCGATCCCTCGGCCATGGTCGGGGTCGGCACCTTCCCGCAACCTGCCACGGCTAGGCTTAGCAGACCGTGTCCACACCAGAGAGCCAGCACTTGCGAGTTCAACGCACTCCTCCAGCCGGACGCAACAGATCGGTGGCCGAGCGGAGGGCGAGCGCCCCAATGATCAGCAGGTAAAGCGCCTGAACGTCCTTGGCTATCCCGAGCGAATAGATCCCGCCGGCGAACGCAAGCAGCGCGACCAGGAGCAAAACAACGCTGAGCACGTCAATGAGTCGACCCGTCATGCCGCGCTCTCCATAGCTTTCGGATGGTAGCTCATCGCAAGAGGATCCAAACCGAACCCACGGCAAAGGCCAGGATAAGCCCGGAGAGTGCACGCGCCGCAGCGTTGAGGCGACGCCTCGACGAGGGCAGAGTTTTCTTCTCGCCTAACGAAGTGCTCACACGAGCCGAGGCGCTCATCAGCCACACCACCGCCGCGGCCGCGACTGCGTGCGCGAGGAGCGCTTGGGCAGGCCGTTCGACGCGCCAGGCCAGGGCCAAGATCCCAAGCGAACCGAGCAAACTCAAGGCAAACACCAGCGACGTAAGCGGGCTGAGCTCCGCGCGAGGAACCAACGGAGGACCTGGGATAGCCCGTGGATCTTGTTCGGGTACGTTCCCACGCTGCCTCAGATAACCCCAACCAAAAGCAAAGAGTAACCAGCCGAGCGCACCCACTGCAGGCCGCACGGGTGAGGCTCCCAGCAGTTGCAAGCCGCTCCCCACGGAAACCCAGGTCGCGAGCGCGAAACCAATGAAGGCGTAAACACCAAAGGCTCGCCCAACGACAGGCCTGGAACGCAAAAACCATGCGCCCGCAACCAGCGCACACGCTGAAAGCACCGCAAACGTACGCGCCAGCAGGGAGCTCGTGGCGAAGGCGGGATACGCAACGGTGCTGAACCAAGCGTAAACGCCAGGCAACAGCATGTTGGCCCGCAGGCTCCGAAGCTCAGGGCTCGGCGCGATCGACATTCAGAACTCTAGATTCAAGCGAAATTCTCGACGAATTTCAGGAAGGTGAGCACCGGGTGTCCAGTGCCGCCCTTGGGATGCAGGCCGCGCGCGCGTTCTGAGTACGAAGGCCCAGCAATGTCACAATGGATCCAGGGGACCCCTCCGACAAACTCTCGAAGAAAAAGTGCAGCACTGATGGCGCCGCCGAAGCGGTCGCCGGTGTGCTTGAGATCGGCGACGTCACTCTTCAGCTGCTCACCAAGCTCATCCAAGAGCGGCATTCTCCACATGCCTTCGCCCGCTGCGCGCGCGGCATCAAGCAGCTTGGTGGCAAGCGCATCTTCTGTTGAGAAAAAGCCGGTGCACGTCTTGCCAAGTGCCACGACCATTGCTCCGGTGAGCGTCGCCGCATCGATCATGGCTGCCGGTTTTAGTTTGGCTGCGTAAGCTAAGACATCTGCCAAGACGAGCCGGCCTTCGGCATCCGTGTTGATAATTTCGACAGTTTTGCCGTTGAGCGAGCCAAAGATGTCTCCCGGCCGGTAAGCGTTGCCATCCGGCATATTTTCCGCGGATCCGATGATGCCGTGCACTTCTACCTTCGGCTTGAGCTCACCCAGTGCCGCCATCAGGCCCATGACGGCTGCGGCACCGGCCATGTCGCTCTTCATCTCCCCCATTCCGGGCGCTGGCTTGATGCAAAGCCCACCCGAATCAAAGGTGAGCCCCTTGCCGACAAATACAAGCTTCTTCTTCGCTCCCGCGGGCTTGTAGGTCATGTGGATCAATTGCGGCTCGTGAACGCTACCTTGCCCAACCGCACTGAACAGCTTCATCCCGAGCGCATCGATCCCCTTCTTGTTGGTGACTTTGACTGGGATCCTGTAGGGTTGGCAGATCTTGCGACACAACTCCGCCAAGCGTTCGGGGTAGAGTTCATTCGGCGGTTCATTCACGGCGTCGCGCGCGTGGCAGACAGCCACCGCAACCCGCCGTCCGAGCTCAAGGTGCTTCTTGTGGTGCTCACTGGACTTGCCCGCCTGAAAGACGAGGGCTTTGTCCAGGCTGGCTTTTGGCTGGTTGGTGCCAGTTAGGTACTTCGTGAACCGGTAAGCACCAAGGCCCAAGCCTTCGCCGAGCGCTCGAAAGTCCGCACCATCGGGGGGAACCAAACCGAGCGTCTTCGCGTTTTGACCTAGCGCCAACCGAGCGACACTAGCGGCAGCTACGCGACACGTGACCTCATTGGTGGAGCCAGGCGCTCCGACTCCGATCAAGACCACACGACGTGCCTTGATTTGTCCAACGCTGGCAACTTCCAAAACCTGGCCTGCTTTGCCCGAAAAATCGGCGCTCTTGGCGTAGCCAGCGAGCGACTGACCTAAGCGTTGATTGACACTCGCGATGGCTGGTTGATGCAACCAGTCCTTCTCGTAGGCGGTGAGCGCGAGGAGATCGCAATCGGTTTCGAGAAAGTTAGCAAGGGGCGAAACCTGGATGGATAATGGCATGTCGGCACCTTGTCGCGTGGAGCGACGCAAATGAGAGGGCCCTATCGTGCCATCTGGCGGGGCAGCACCACAAGCAACCGCGGGAGCAACCTCTTGGCAGCGAACACGGCCGCGAAGCTCTCGCCTGAAGCGAGCCGGGGCCCTATGCTGTGGTGCATGTCGGTAGGTGGCTTACGGATCGCGAAATGGGTGTGGGTTGTAGGGTTGGGCTTGGTGGCGACTCCGGCATTTGCCCAGGCGCCCGCGCCTTGGACACCTCCGCCGCAGGCCCCGCCATACGGCGCCCAGACCCCGACACCCCCAGCAGAAAAGTCGGATCGGCCAGAGTTTTCCGTGCGCCTCGATCCATTCAATTGGGTCATCAATGGCAGGCTTGGATTGGAGCTTGAAGTTGAAGCTCTCGACTTCATGACGGTTGAAGCAGTTCCCCAGTTTGTGACGACTGAAGCGCCACCGGCGTTCAATTTTCAGGGGCAACCGGACATTCTGTTTCAAAAATCGAACGGCTGGGGACCGCTCGCGGGGAGTTCCATCGGCGCTGGTTTCTGGCTGGACGGAAAGCCGTTCAAAGGGTCCGTACTTCGCCTCTACTTGACGAACTACAGCATTAAGTATCTGACCCGCGACAAACAGGGAGAGATTGATAGCGTGGTGCACACCGAGCGCCGATTGATGGGCTTCTTGGGCTCACATCGTCGCTTTGGAGCCTTCACGATCGCGGGCGGCATTGGCTTAGGCGTGGAACTCAATAAGGAGCGCCGCTGTTTCGCGAACGCTTCGGTAGCGTCGGTCACCACCGATTGCCCGAGCTCCGATCAGCTGATCGCACTCGACCGAAACGCGGCGAATGCGAAGCCGGAGCCACTGAACGGACAGTTCGATCCCGCTTATATTGATATTCGTTTTTCGCTCGGTTTCGTCTTCTAGCTGATGAATCCGACACCAAACCGTCCGGCAGACCGAATCGACGGGCCGCAACGGCATCGACCAAGAATGCGGGCTGCCACTTAAATAGCAGCCAAGGCTGCCGATTCCTTTAAGCTAGAGAAGGCTTGGCGATCTGACGCACGCGAGTGCGTTTCGGATCGAGCTGCTTCGAACATGACGTTGGCCATTCACTGCACCGGTTGCAACAAAGCGTTCAATATCCCACCGGATATTTATGAACGTCGTGTGGCTGGCAAAATCGTCACCCTGAAGTGCAAGAGCTGCGGCAATCCGATCCGCATCGACGCGCGCGACGAAGCAACGAAGACGGCAGAGACGAAACTCGACACGCCGCCGCCGCCTAAACTCGACACGCCGCCGCCTAAACTCGACACGCCGGCGGTCAAGAAGGCTGCGTTCACGTCGGGTGCGCTGACGCGCCAGCCGTTCGACGCCAAATCCTCCAAGACCACCAACCCCGCAATTCCAGCCGTATCACTCAAGGCGGCTGAGAAATCCGCCGCGCAGATTCGGCGTGAGCCTGTGGTTAAAGGTCCTGCACCTGCACCTGCACCTGCACCTGCACCTGCACCTGCACCTGCGAAAGGTCCGCTGCTTTCAGCAAAAGCACTGCCGACTCAGCTTCCCAAGCCGAAGGCAACGTTTGAACGCCCAACCGCGCCGTTGACTCAAACCAGCTTCCGACGCCCGACCCCTGCGGCGTCGCCGTCGGCCATTCGCGCCAGCAGGCCACCGCCCGATTCCGATCCCGAGCCGCCCGTCAAGAAACCTGCTTCTCCTCCCCCAGCACCCAAGCGTCCACTCTCCCCGGCCCAACCAGAAGCCAGAGCGCTCGAAGTCCGCTCCTCCGCTCCCCCGAATTCGGGTCCAGCGCTTGAGTCCCTGTGGGCGGTCGACCTGGCAGGATCGGATGCTGAGCTCACGAACGCGGCTCTTATTCTCGCTATTCAACAGGGCCGAGCGACTGCAGAGACCTTGGTGTGGCGTATTGGCATGCCCGACTGGCAGCCGATCGCAAATATTCCCGAATTGAAGGCGCACATTCCCGCGGCCAAGCCCGTCAAGCCCGCGTTTCCTTGGCTGGAAGAGCCAGCCGCCGTTCCGTTTGAAGACGGTGACGACTTTGCCGACGAGCCGACCGTCGCCTTTCGAAATCCGCTGATGGAGCTCGAAGTGAAATCGCGCCCCAAGGCGCAGCGGCCTCAGCCCGCTTCCCGAGCAGTTCACGAAGATTCGATCACACGTACCCAAACAGATATTTTTGGCATCCTCCCCAATGAACCCGTTCCGGGAGCTGAGGATGCGTTGAAGGCACTTGGCGCGCTCCGAACCTTGAATGCCGAATACCGTCCGCGCACGGCGAGCCAACCACCTACCACTTCGCAAGTTGCGTTCACGACCGCGGACACGCTGGAGGCTCCGGATTTCCGGGCGTCCAGCAAGAAGGTTTTGTTGTTGGGCGCGCTCGCTGTACTGGTGATCGCGGCAATCATCCTCGGGATTGCGCTCTTTCCCGGAGAGAAAACGGTCGAGAGCGGCTCATCCGTTCAGTCGGTGCCCGTCAGCGCCAAGCCCTCCGAACCCAGTCCTCCACCAAGCGTGGAGATCAAACCGGAGCCGAGCAGTACAGCGACCCAGGAGCCGAGCCCGCCGAGCACACCAGACATAGCTTTACCGAAGAGCGCCGAAGATAGCGGCTTCCTGAACATGTTCTCGAAGGCCGCTGCCAAGGCCGATCTTGGAGCCCGCGCCCCAAAACGTTTCGACGCGAACGACGCGCTAAATGCCGCGAAGACCCGCATTCCCTTTGCAAAACACTGCGCTCTAGCCAAGCGCGTCACCGGCCGCGCACTAATCGCGGTGAGCTTCGCACCCTCGGGTCAAGCGACCGATGTCCAAGTTAGCGGTGACGGGCTTACTGAAATCAGCCGCTGCGTGAGGGACGCCATGTTGGCTGCCCGCATGGCCCCGTTCACAGGCACCACTTCAACGGCAAATCTAACTCTTTCTTTCTAGGCGCCAAAGTTCGCAACAGATGGACACTACGAAGTGTGAGCGGCTGTGATCGAAAGTGGTTGCGACGGCTGGCGCACAAGGTGTAGCAATCAGGTTAATATTTCGCGTAATCGCACGTATGTAAACTGCGACGAGCGTGGGCTCGTCAACCCGAGGTAATTCTATGGCTGATGCGACAGACGCCGCGAACATTTCAGATCAAACCCGCTCAACGTTTGAGTCCAAACTCCCCGAGGGGCGCCAGAGGTTTCTGGCACACCTGATTGAGCACGCACTCCAGATTGGAAGACGCTCAGCCGAAGATTTTGTCCGGCATTTTCCACCCACCGCGATCATGGAGGGTCTCGCGAACCAGCCAGCGCTGCGAGGACAGATCCTGGAACACACGACTGGCTTGAAGCAGAAGATCGCTCTGAAAAAATCCTGGCAATCGGCCGCGGAAGATCTCTTGATCGCACTCTCCGAAGGCGAAGCAGATGCTTCGGCCGTCATCTCAGTGTTCGCGCCGGACGATCGAGTCCGTTTTCTGAATGACAAGAAACTCTGGGCCTTCCTCACCGAGGGCGATTTCTGGAACGCGACCCTGAGCAAGAAGGAAGAATACGCGATCGCCAAACGCCATCTCGCCTTCATGCTGGAGCGAGCGCTCACAGACCAGCTGTTAACTCATCGAGACATTGTGGAAGGCGTCACCGTAGCTGAACTCGCCATTCGATTGCCCAAAGCTGAGCTCGGAAAGATTATTCAACAGGCCTTGAGTTCGGGGCACGCAGGTCGGCCGTTTGCCGATAGCGACCTCTTGGTGGCCATGCCGCCCGAGACGTTGGTTGAGTACATCCCGTTGGCGCACCTTTTCGACACGATCGTCACACCCAAAATTGCCGCCAATCACGGCTATTTGGAGCCCGTGGTGGTTCCAGCGGCCGAGGCCACCGAGACCACGCCGGAGGCAGCTTCGATCGGGGCCAATTTGCCCGCCGAGCCGGCGGTTCCTGAAGTGACTAGCCCGGTTCCGATCGCAGCGAACGCTGTGAACGTGGAGAGCTCCCAGCCGGATGCCAGCAACCCACAAGAATGGGTCGAGCCAGGCCCCAAAGGCAACGAGTGGATGGAACTCGACGAGAATGAGGACGGCGCGGCGATCGTGGACGACGAAATCACCGACGAGGACTTCGCCACGGCGTAAGGATCCCCATGACCACCCCCAAGGTTCTCCGCATTGTCAGGCCGTACCAGACGCAGGTGGAGTTCATTGCGGCGGAGAGCTGGGCGATTCAGAAGGACGGAATCATTGCGCTCGGGGAGCCCGAATTGCCCATCGGAACACTCGTTCGTTGCGAGATCGCGCTCGCGTCGGGCCTGCAGTTAATCCGGGTCGAAGGTGAGGTCGAAGGCTACGCTCCTGCGAAAGGCGCCCGCCCCGGAGGCCCGAAGCTTCGGATCCGCCGCGTCACGCCGAGCAGCAAGGAATTCATCCTGACAGTTCTCCGCGCGCGGCGCGCCAGCCTACGTCCGATCGCAGGCGGTTCGGAGGGCGAAAGCAGGCCGGTGGAGGTCATTGTGGCAGCAGAAGCTGCCGTTTTAGCGCCCCCGCTACCCACGAGTGAAGCCCGCAAAGCCTTGAGCAATCGCCCTGTGAGCGAGCTGGTCCGCCCGCCCAACCGGGATGAATTGTTAGAGCAATTGCGCGAGCGCGCCCGAAGCCGGCCCACACCGATTAACTCCGCGCCAGACCTGCCCAAGCCCTAAGCGCCAGCGTTTTCCTTCCAGGGCACAGCCTGGTTCTGGGCGCGATACGCGCGGGCTATATCGTCCCAAAACGTCGGGTACGTTTTTGAAACACAAGCGGGATCAGCGATGCTGATCCCCGAGCGAACGAGCCCCAGGATGGCAAAGCTCATCGCGATCCGATGATCTTCGTAACAGTGGATGGTCGCGGGGCGAATCGGTTGCGGTTCGATCGTCAGCCAATCGGCGCCGTGCTCCACTTTCTGACCCAGCCGTTGAAGCTCCGTCACCGTGGCAAGCAAGCGATCGGTCTCTTTGATTCGGATATTGGCGACGTTAACGATGGTTGTTGGCCCAGAGAGTGTCGGTGCGATGGCGGCTAGGGTCATCACCGTATCGGAGATGTCGTGCATATCCACGTGCAAGCCACGCAGGCTGCCCTTCGAGGTTACTGAGGTCGAGCCAACGCGCCGTTCGACGACGGCACCGGTGGCCTCGAGCACCTTGAGGAACGCGTAATCACCTTGCAGCGCGTCTTGGCCCAAGCCCGGCACAGTGATCTTTCCGCCACTCGCGGCCGCCAGCGCGAATGGATAACTTGCAGATGAGGCATCAGGCTCAATGTTGTAGCGTTGACCGCGGTAGCTGGCAGGGTGAACCACATAGCCCGTTGCCGTCTCATCAATCTGGCCACCGAAGGTTTTCACCATCGCCCGTGTCACGTCCACGTACGGCCGACTCACCAAGCTCCCGAGCACCTCCACTTCCACCGAGTCGGTGCTGGCCGCCAATGCCATCAACAGAGCCGAAAAGTATTGGCTTGAGCGATCCCCGCGCATACCGACGCGCTTCCCCTCGAAGGCTCCGCCACGCACGATGAGCGGTGGGCACCCTGTTGGGCAATCGACCACCACACCCAACTGACGCAAGCCTTCTACCAAATCCAAGATTGGGCGCCGTGCCATATTCTCATCGCCGACAAGCCTCGTTTCGCCCGGAACAAGCGCAGCAAGTGCTGTCAAGAATCGCACCGTGGTGCCGCTGTTCCCCACGAAGAGGTCAGTGGCGGAGGCGCGCAGGCGTTCAAACCCACCGCGGACCGTGAGCCCGGCCGGGCCGGTCGCGATGAATTCAACGCCCAAAGCGGACAGGCAGCGTTGCATGTGCTCCGTGTCATCGCTCGTGAGCACACCTTCGAGTTCAGTCTGACCACTGGCCAGTGCGGCTAAGATCAGCGCCCGGTTCGTGATGCTCTTGGAGCCCGGTACTTGCCACGAAAGCTCAGGCGGGCGGGCGAGGGGTTCGAGTGTGAGAGGACCGTTCGGAATCATGGGCGCCGGGAGCTTGGCACAGGTGGAGGCCGACTCCCCAGACCACAAAGCGCGCCCGACGGGGCAAAAGTTGCCGTTGCGTCACTTTGCCCGTAGAACTCGCGCTCTCGCCACCCGCCCAACCGAGGGATTTGCCCGTGACCAGCCTGCTCGATCACCCGTACGCCAAGTTTCTCCCGAGCGTTCTCAAGCCCAACCGCTACACCGGGCAAGAGCACGGCACCCGACTGAAGGACTGGCACGCTGTACGCTCGCGCATCTGCCTGGCTTTCCCGGATGTCTACGACATCGGCATGAGCCACCTCGGCTACCGCATCCTGTACCGGATCCTCAACGATGATCCTCGAACGTTAGCCGAGCGTTGCTATACGCCCTGGCCGGATATGGGCAAGGCGTTGCTGGAGCATGGAAAGCTTCTCGTTTCGCTTGAATCGGCGCGCCCGCTTTCCGACTTCGACGTCGTGGGCTTCTCGCTTCAATTTGAGCTCACTTACACCAACATCCTGTACATGCTCGACATCGGTGGCATCCCACTCAGGAGCGTGAACCGCGGCGAGCATGATCCGCTCGTGATCGCTGGCGGCCCAGTGGCAACCCATGCGGACCCGATGGCTCCGTTCTTCGACGCAATTTTAATCGGCGATGGCGAAGAAGCTCTCACAGAGATTGCGATGCTGTGGGCGGATCTCAAAGAGCAAGGCGTGCCACGCGAAGAACGCCTGGAACGCCTGGCGACGATAGCCGGCGTTTACGTTCCATCGCTTTACGAAACAGTCCTCGACGCGGACACGGGCTTTCAGGTCGTGAAGGGCGTAAAACCCGAAAAAACGGCGCCATTTCCCGTGGTGCGGCGCTTGCTCGCCGATCTCAATCGGTTCCCATTCCCGGATGATGGCCCGGTGGGTGGGCCCGAAGCCATTTTTGACCGCATGAGCATCGAGGTGGCGCGTGGCTGTACAGAGGGCTGCCGCTTCTGCCAAGCGGGCATGATCTATCGACCGGTGCGCGAGCGCGATCCGCAAACGGTTATAGATACGGTGCTCTCCGCGTTGGAGAAGAGCGGTCAAGATGAAGTGAGCCTCACTTCGCTCTCCACTGCCGACGTGAGTTGTATCTCGCCGTTGATCAAAGCGCTCGTGGAGAAAACGGCGCCCGAACGCGTGAGCCTGAGTGTGGCATCGCTACGCGCCTATGGCTTGAGCGAAGATCTTTTGGATGACATGCGCAAGGTGCGCGCCTCGGGGCTCACGTTTGCTCCCGAAGCTGGCACACAGCGCATGCGCGATGTCATCAACAAGAATGTCACCGAAGAGCAGTTGATGGAAACGGCGCAGCGCATTTTTTCGCGCGGGTTTAGCCGAATGAAGCTCTATTTCATCATCGGCCTGCCTACCGAAACCGACGAAGATGTGCTCGGCATCGTGCAGGTCGGAAGAAATGCACTGCAAGTGGGCAAACGCGTGGGTAAGCGGCCGGAAGTCACGGTCAGCGTTTCAACGCATGTGCCGAAACCCCACACACCCTTCCAGTGGTGCGCCCAGGATCAGCTCGACGAAATCTGGCGCAAGCAAGCGATCTTGAGGAATGAAGTTCAGAAAACACGCGGGCTGAAGCTTCGAACACATGATGCCCGCACGACCGTGCTTGAAGGCATCTTTGCACGGGGCGATCGCGCGCTCGGCGATGTGATTGAAGCGGCTTATCTCGGTGGGGCACGCTTTGATTCGTGGGACGACCACTGCAAGATGGACGTTTGGAAAGCTGCTTTCGAGCGCTTTGATATTGTTGTGGAACGTTACCTTGGGACGATTCCGGTGGATGCGCGCCTACCCTGGGATCATTTTGACATCGGACTCGAAGATGGATTTTTGGCGCGGGAGTACCGAAAGTCCCTCAATAGTCGTTTGAGTCCACCCTGCGGCAAGGTGGCAGGAACCTTCATCCATCACACCAATGTCGCCGAGGCCGCGGCCGATCAGCGAAAGTTGGTCTGCTACGATTGCGGGATTGCCTGCGACATGACGGCCATGCGCACACGTCGCGTGAACTGGCTCGATAAGATGGGCGCCAAAGAGCCCAACCAACGCCTAGCGCTTCCGATCCTTGAAACTAAAGGCAAAGTTCATCCCGAGCAGTACCGACCCGAGCGAGCCGGGAGCAGCGAGGTGCAGCGCGTGAGGCTGCGTTTTGCAAAGACTGGCGCGATGGCGCTCTTGGGGCATCTGGATCTGATCCGTGAGCTGCCGCGCGTGATCCGCAGGGCTGGCGTGCGCACAGCCTATACCAAGGGCTTCAATCCACGCCCCGACATGTCTTTCGCTCCCGCGCTCGGCCTGGGGATTGTGAGCCTCGACGAATATGTGGATGCCAAGCTTTTGGATCCCCCGCCTCCCGCCGAACTCTTGGCGCGCTTGAATGCGGGTGTGGCAGGTGGCCTTCAGTTTCTCGACGCGCGACCACTCACGCTCACTGAGCGCTCGGTAACGCGAGTGATCGATGAAGCACACTACGTTTTGGCGTTTGATCCGAAGGATCTCGCGCTGCGCGGGGGCACACCTTGGCTCGTCACGCGCGTGAGCGAGCTTTTGGCTCGAGAGCAGGCGACCGTGGAGCGAACGGTTAAGGGTGGCAAGAAGGTGATCGATGCCAAACAGGGGCTCCTCAGCTTGAAGGTGGGCGGTGCGGACGCCTACGCGCTTCTGGAGCGCGCTAAGATCGGTGGCAACGCGACAGTGCTCGAGGTTTGCATGCGCGTGGACGCCTCCGGAGCCGTCCGCATGCGTGAGCTCGTGGAAGCATTAACGGGCGAACCTGCATTTCCGTTCACGGCTCTGCGCACTGCCCTGCTGGCGCATGGCAGCTCTCCTATGCTGGAGCCTGTCGCGCCAGCTTTGCCGATCGCAAAGAGCACGCCTGATCTGGCTGAAGCCGTGTCGCCAATTAACAACGGCTAGTGCGAATTAACCCATCAACTGAACGCAACGGTCGATCGCCTCTTGGACACCCAAGGTTGGCGAACACACCATCCACTGGCGCGTGGCCGCGAAAAGCTGGGTGAGCTCATTCACCAGGGCAGGAGTCGCGCCCCACAGCACCACTTCTACCTCTGGCGGCAACTCTTCACTCAATGCCGCCAACGACATGGGCCGCACCGTGGGCCGTCGACAATCGACAAACACCACGACGCGGCGTTCGAGACTGCCATCCAGGAGCCTCAATAGACCCTTGAGATTCTCACACACGAGCAGCTTCGCCCGCCCGCTCACCCAATCTACGATTCCGTGCTCCAAGCCAGCGTCGCTTGAGCACAGAACGATCACGCGGGGCGCAGCTTTCGGTAGCGCTCCAGGTGCTGTGCTCGTCATTCCCAAGGCCCGCGCCATGCCTCGCGGCAAGTCCGAGGAATCTGGCGGCGTGCTCGAAGTGTGCTCAAAGGCTGGGCCGAAATCCGGAACCAAGGCGCGCGGGATCGCCTGAATCTTTTGCGGTGTTAAGCGAAAGTGAGGAGCGTTCGGGGCATCCGACTCGCGAGCACGGCGATAGCCTGCTGGTGCCTGCGACGAAGGCCTCGTGCCTGGGCTGCTGATCCGCCCGCGTGAGCGCAGAGGGGCCAAGGCATTGCGCGGGGGGAAGCGGCTGGTGATAGCGCGCTCAGCCAACCGCTCGAGCTCCTCGAAAAGTGTCGAGGTGGCTTCATCCCCCAAGGACTCCAGCGCGAGAGCGCGAAACGGTCCCAGAAACTCCTTGAATCGATCCGGATCCTCAGGAACTTCCGCAAGAGAACTCTGACTCAATGCCGCGCCGAGCACACGCTCCCCAACATCGGGGGACACAACGGCATCGAGCGCTTCCCGGACGGTCCTGGCAATCAGCCCTCTCTGGTGTGTGCGATCCGGCATTCGAGTTACTATTGCAGTAGAACAGTACTGGGAAAGTTAGCACGCAATGGCGCGCTCAGGAGCCGCAATTCTTCCGTCTAAATCCCAGGCATGCCTGTTCACCTGCACCGGTACTTACGTGTGTCCCCGAAATTGCTGCCTTTTTCTGCTACTCCGCCTTACTCCGCCTGCAGAAGCCTTCCCAATCGCGCAAGACCTGAAGTAAAGGCCAGGGCGCGAAAGGATACTGGAGGACCTTGTTATTTTACGCTGTCCTCATCCCGTTCACGGTCTGGCTGCTGTTCGACGCCCTGCGCCGCCGTGCGGCCCTACACTGGTTCTTGATCGTGCTGCTGCTGGCGCCGTTCGGGGGTGGCATTGTCTATTTCGTGTTCGTCAAGCTTCGGGATTACAATTTCTCCTGGCTGCCAAAACTGGACAGAGCGTCGCCAGCACAGGGTTTAGAGAACCTGCACAAACTTGCGCTTGAGGCACCGAGCTTCGAAAACCGGCTCAGGCTGGCTCTTGCCCTTGAGGATGGAGCGCAGCATGCGCAAGCCCTGGTACTGTTCAAAGATCTGGCTCGCGAGGAGCCGCGAGTCCTCGAGGTTAAGCTGGGAATGGCGCGAGCGCTGGTTGGGCAAGGCGAGCCACGTGCGGCATTCCTCTACTTTGAACAGGTGCTCGAATCGGATCGTGGCTTTGCGAATTTTTCCGCGGCCCTTGAGTATGCCGACGCACTGTTTTGCGCCGACGAGCGCCAGGATGCCATCGATCTAGTACGCGCGCTGAGTGAACATACTCGCCGCCCCAACCATCGCCTCGCCCACGCACACTATCTGATTCAATCGGACGAGCCTGAGCGCGCACGCTCAGAACTCGGACGTTTGATTTCTGAATTCGAAGCTTTGCCCAAGGCCAAACGTTCACGGCTGGAGCGCTGGGAAATACGTGCCCGAGAGCTGCTCAGAGAACTCGATCTTCCGGCAGAAGCTACACCGAAAATTTGCGATAGCTGATCCGGCGCGGACGCGCGGCCACTTCACCCAGCCTGCGCTTCCGATCTTCCTCGTAGGCGGCGTAGTTGCCTTCAAACCATTCAACGTGGCTTTCGCCTTCGAACGCCAGAATATGCGTCGCGATGCGATCCAGAAACCAGCGATCATGGCTGATCACCACCGCGCAGCCGGGGAAGCCCAAGAGCGCCGTTTCCAGGGCTTGCAGCGTATCCACATCTAGATCATTGGTGGGCTCATCTAGCAACAACAGATTGCCACCGCTCTTCAAAACCTTGGCCAGGTGGACGCGATTTCTTTCCCCTCCCGAGAGGCTCCCGACCTTCTTCTGTTGATCGCTGCCGCGAAACCCGAACCAACCGCAGTAAGCACGAGCGACCACTTCACGCTTGCCAAGCAAAATCTTTTCGTTGCCACCTGAGATCTCGTCGTAGACGCTGCGCTCCACTCCCAGGGCCTCTCGGCTTTGATCCACGTAAGAAGCCTGGACCGTGGGGCCCACCAAGAGCTCTCCAGCATCGGGCTGCTCTTGCTTGAGAATCATGCGAAATAGAGTCGTTTTCCCGGCGCCGTTCGGTCCGATCACGCCCACAATACCGCTCCTCGGTAAGCGAAAATTCAAACCATCGAACAGGAGCTTCTCGCCAAACGCCTTCTTCAGATCCACAGCATCCAGTACCTGATCGCCCAGGCGCGGCCCCGGGGGAATCGTGATTTCGGCGATGTCCGACACGCCATCCGTCGACGCGGCCAAGAGCTCTTCGTAGGCCGAGAGCCTGGCTTTGTTTTTAGCCTGGCGCGCACGTGGCGAAGCGCGCACCCACTCTAACTCTCGCTTGAGCTTGCGCGTGCGAGAACTTTCCTGTTTTTCTTCAAGCGTTAGCCGAGCCGATTTTTGCTCCAGCCAACCGGAATAGTTGCCTTTGAAAGGGTACCCGCGACCGCGATCCAACTCCAAGATCCACTCCGCCACATCATCCAAGAAGTAGCGATCATGGGTGACAGCCACCACCGTGCCCGGGAATTCTTTCAGAAAATGCTCCAACCAGGCGACGGATTCCGCATCCAGGTGGTTGGTCGGCTCATCGAGCAAGAGCAGGTCGGGATTGGAAAGTAGGATCTGACACAACGCCACTCGCCTGCGTTCACCCCCCGAGAGGTGCGTGAGCTCTGCATCGGACGGCGGCAAACGTAGCGCTTCCATCGCCAAATCCACCCGCGAATCGAGGTTCCAAGCATCGGCCGCGTCGATGCGATCTTGCAGTGTGCCCTGAGCTTCCAACAGGCGATTCATCTCGGCATCATCCATCGGTTCGCCGAGCTTCATGCTGAGCTCCTCGAACTCCGCCAACAGCGACTTGGTGGCGCTCACGGCGTCATCGACCGCTTCGCGCACCGTGCGGAAATTGCCGAGATCGGGCTCTTGCGCAAAGTACCCGATTTTGGTTCCAGGATGCGGCTTGGCCTCACCTAAGAATTCCTTATCCACGCCCGCCATGATGCGCAAAAGGGAACTTTTCCCGGATCCGTTCGCACCGATCACGCCAATCTTCGCACCAGGGAAAAACGAGAGGTGGATGTTCTCAAGCACCCGCTTTTCAGGCGGGTGAACCTTGGTGACATCCTGCATGGTGAAGATAAATTCAGGCATGCACGCGCTCTTACCATCGAACGGTGCACGTTGACTATCTGGGCCGAAAACCTCTGATCCAGCGGCGCGCAGCTATTGAGGATAAAGAGACCATCAAGAAGTTTTGCGAGGCCGCTCCACGTCGGGCACGAGATAGTAAGCATGCTCTCATGATCCAACGCGGGCTTGCCCGAAATTTGCAGTGTTGA
>CAZSUA010000092.1:0-4170 GCA_964609655.1 uncultured Polyangiaceae bacterium
GTCGGCTTGCCTGCGAAAACCTCGATTTCCACGACCTTAGGCGCGTAGTCCATCGCCGAGATATCGAGCTTGTGTTTGCCGGCGACGAGCTTAAGCGTCATGGGCGTGAGGCCCGCTTGGGCGACGCCATCGACGCTGACGCTGGCGCCTTTGGGATCTGTCGTGAGCTCGACTTCACCCATCTGTTTTGCCTTCAGCTCCGCCAGCTTTGCACTCGCATCGGCAACTTTCTGCTCGCCCACTTTGACTTTTTCGGGGTTGTTCAGAAATGCTTCCAATGCGGTGATAGCCTCGTTCGCGGAACTCTCTTGCCCCGCCAGGCTCATGGCAATCCAGTATTCTGCGTGCGGCGTTGGAAGAATGCTGTTGGCTTTCTGAAAACTTGCTTCCGCTTCGGAGAAGTTCCCAGAGTTAAAGGATTTTTGGCCGTCCTCGAAGGCCTTGCGAGCTTCGTCTTTATGCTTCTTACTGGGCTTTGGCTTGGTGGCGTCCGGCGAGCTGGCCTTGGCCTCACTTTTGGCAGACCCATCCTTAGACCCTTGGGCCCAGGCGGCCGGGGCGAGCAGGCTGCCGGCGATGGCCCCGGCGGTGACGATGGACACCAGTTTTGAACTGAGGGAGTAACGGCGACAAGGCTTCATAAGGGATCCTCCGGGGGCGATCACGCTGGGCAAAAGTACCCCCGAGGTCACCCCGAGGACAACCCCCCTCCGCTAGCCTTGTGACAGGTGGTCACATCTTGGGCGCGGCTAGGCTACGATGTGGTCGCAATATCGCATCCGTTGGCTCCTCCGGCGCTCCCTACCCGATGAAATCCTCCTCCGCCCCCAGCGACACTTCAGCGACAGCTGAGCGTCGTCATCCGTTGCAAAGATTGACGCGATTTCAGGGTCGGACAGCCGAGCTTGCGACGCTTCGCGCGCAATGTTCCACAGCCAAGGCCGAAGGTGATCAGGAGGCAGAGCAACGAGCGAGTGCCCAATTGGCTCGTGCACTCGCTCGAAACGGGATCCTCTTGGAGCAGGCGACCAAGGCAGCGCGGCGTTCTCTGCTTCTTGCAGACCAACAGCCTCTTCGCGAGGAGTTGTCGGTGTGGTTCGCGGGGTTAGGCGAAGCGAGCTTAGCGTGCGCGGCCCTTCGCCCTCTGTTGCAGCAGCAGTCTGGGTCGACTGCGATGCAAACATTGATCCGCATTGCTGTGCTGTCGGCACGCGCCGGTGACGATGATGGTGCTGTGGACGCGCTTTCGGGTGCGGCCAAAGAGGACCCTTCCGATCCTTTGCCGTTGGAGCTTTTAGGAGCGGTGCGGTTTTGGTCAGAATCCTCAATCTCTGTCGAAAAAGCCGCGGGATATTATCTGGCGGCGGCAGCGCGCCGACAAGCCCAAGCGGAGGGTTCCGCGGCGTTTGAAGATCTGCTGCGCGCGCTTGAGATGGCGCCAGGGTACGAGCCTGCGGCGAGTGCTGTTGCCGCGGCACTGAGCTCTCGAGGCCGCGACGATGCAGCCGACGAAGTCTGGCGCGAACTCGCAGGACTCTCCCAGGACGCGCGCGAATTGCATTGGGACCGCCTTGAACGCTCCCTTGCGCTTGGTGAACTTCCGCGGGCGTTGGGCGCGGCCTTCGACGGCGGGTTCTGCGGCCCCGAGCCTCGGAATGTCTTGGCGTTGGCAGGAGTTGCGAATCCTGTCGAGAACCTGCGTGCGAGCCGAGTTCAAGAATTGCTTTGGCAGAGCGGGCTCGGCCTGATAGCCCTTTGCAGACTTGCCCTGGCCGCAAGCTCCGAGCAGTTAGGTATTGCAGCCAGAGCCGAGCTCTGGGTGCGAACGGGCCGCGCCTGGCAGGCCCGGTTTTCGAACGACGACGAAGCCAAGCGGACCTTTGAAGAGGCGCTGAAGCTTTTGCCAGACCAGCAGGAAGCGAAGCTGGAGCTGAACCGCTTGGGAGGAACGGATTGGGGCCCGAGTTCGGAGGGTCAGCGTGGGCCGCTGCTTTCGGAGAGTTCACCGGCAACGCTCTGGATGAAAGCCGAGCATGAAGCCGACGTCGTCGGGGCGGCGGCAGCACTTGAAGCCCTTGCCCGCTCGCAGACCCCGAAGGTGCGTTGTTTGCTCGCGACGCTTGCGGCTGAAAAGCTCGCGGGAGCTTCCTACTTTGAGTCGGCAATGCGTCTCATCAAGGATGCCATCGTAGCCGACCCCGACTCCGCGCGAGCAGTGCGGGTGCACGCTGACCTCGGGTTGCACGCCGACCGCGGGTACGCCGAGGCCATAGAGCGTGCGGTGAGCTTGGTGTTGCCTCGGGCCGGCTGGTGTGAAGCCTTGGCGGAGCGCTACCGAAAAGGCGACCCGGCGCTGGCCATGGCCTGGGCAGAACGCCGGCTTGTGCTCTGTCCAGGAAGCTTAGACGCAGCGCAGAGCTTGCTGGAGATTGCCGCGGAGGCCGGGCAAAAGAATAAGCTTGCCGAGGGGCTTTCTTGGTCGCTCTCACAACCGCAGCCGCTCTTGGCATTGTCGCCCACGATTGCCGCAGCTCTTTCCGCGCTCTCCTTGCTCGATCCCGAGGCGTGCGTTTCGCTGTGTCGGCGGGCCCTCGGCGTATTGGGCCCCAAGGACCCACTATTGCGTGAAGCGCTGCTTAGTATTTCGACGACGCTGCAGCGACCCGATCTGGGCGCGTTGGTGTATGAGCGCTGGTTTGCTGCGGTGGAAGAGCTGAATCCCGATCGCTACATGGAGCTGTCAGATTGGCATCAAGCCGCAGGCGAATGGCTTGGATGGGCTACTGCGCTTGGACGGGCCCTCAGTCGTGGGGCCTCGCCCCGGACGGTCCTTGAGCGTCTCGAACGATTGGGGGAACCCGCGGAGCCGGACGCGCTCTTTGCCTTCTTGGAGATAAGGGCTCTAGCCCTTGACGCCTTGCATACGGACGGTGGCGTGCGTGCTCTTGCTCATCGCACCTTCGCCGGTGCGTGCTGGGATCTGGCGAGTGACGTGGAGCAAGCCCTCGGCAGTCTTAGATTAGCGCTTGTCGCGTCGGGGGAGCGAGCGCCCGCTTGGCTCCTCCACGATCTGGCCGAACTTGCGGGAGACAGACAGCTTGAATACTTAGGAAAGTTCTTGGCGGATCCCGCGCTTGAAGGCTCGGCCGCGCCGCTGTACTCACTGGCTGCGAGTACGGCGTTAGGGAGCGAGAACTCGAGCGAAGCTCTGACGTTAGCCTTTCTCGCGCTTGAGCGGGATGCCTCGCTGACAGAGGCGCTCGCAGTCCTTGAGGGAGCCGCGAAAAAATTGGGGGATACGGCAACACTCGAGCGAGCGTACCGCTTGGTGAGTCAGGCGACGCTGGGGCGTTTTGGTGAACGCGCGCTTCACTATCGAGCCGCCCGTCAGTTTGAGGGCGCGACCGACTTTTCGGCTGCTCTCGAGCACGCACTCTGCGCCTTTGAGGCGGTGCCAGGCGATGGTGTTACCCTAGCGCTAGCGCAAGAGCTCGCGGAACGCCAAGAGAAGTGGCCGTGCCTGGTTGCCGCCATGCAGCGGGTTGCCGCAAAGTGCGACCGACCCGAAGCGCGGGGGGAGTGGCTGGTGCGTGCTGCCCAGATCGCGGATGCGTCTGTGAAGGGGTGTTGTGCGCGCGTCCAGCTCTTGCTGGAGGCACTTGCGATCCGTGCTGATGGGGAAACCTTCTCGAAGGTGCACGCTGCGCTCACCCAAGTTTCATTGATCGCGCCGGAGGAGCGAGCACAATTTAGGCAGCCCTACCTAGAAATGCTGGACGCGGTGCTACCGAAGCTGGATGGCCCGCTCGGCGCTCGCTCTGCCATTCTTGCGGCGCGGATTGCGCTCGTGCACTTCGGCGACGCGGCCCTCGGAGTGCGAGCGCTCGAGCGCGCCGTCGCGTCGGATGCTGACGTGGAGGAATTCGCAGATTTGTTCGACTACGCGCCGCTGCTCGGCAAATCGACCCAAGCTGCGGACACATTGGTGCGCCGCGCACTGGAGCTGTCCAAGAGCCGGTTTGCCAGCGCAGGTGCACAGTTCTTGGAGCTTTCCGCGCACATCGCGAGTTCCCTTGGAGAGCCAAGCGAAGCAAGCTCATTGATGGTAGCCGCCGCGCGTTTGGCGCCCGACAATCAAGCCTTGGTTACCCGGGCGCGGGAGTTAGCCGC
>CAZSUA010000092.1:4270-17309 GCA_964609655.1 uncultured Polyangiaceae bacterium
GCTGTCGCTGGGCAAGAGTCGAAGGCCCTTGCGCTCGTCGTTGAAGGCAGAACGGAGTTTGAAGCCAACCTCGAGTATTGCCGACATTGGCTTGAAATAGCCCGACGGGCGGAGGGCAATGCTGCCGAAAAAGAGGCGCTCCAAGCGTTGATTCGAGTCGCGGGCGTAGCCGAGCGTTTGGAGCATCAGCGCCAGCTGGCGCGTGTGCTCGAGAAGTTGCACGATGGTCCCGGGGCGGCCCTGCTCTGGGGGAGCGTTTACGAGGAAGACCCACTCGATATGGATGCCTTGCGCGCGCTCGAACGCGAGGCGGAAGCGCACGGGGACTATCCCAAGTTGGTGGACCTGCTGGGCGAGCGTGCTGCGCTAACGACGGACGTCTCTGGTCTTCGCGACCTTCGGCTCCGGCGCGCGCGTTTGATGCTTCGGAAGCTTGAGCGCCCCGATGCCGCAGTCCGAGAGCTCATCGCCGCCTTGGACCAAGCGATACCCGATCCGCAAGCTGTCACGAGTCTGGTTCAGTTGATTCGAGAGCGGGATGAAGCCGCGCTCACGCCGGCCGTGTGGTTGCGGCTGGCACCCCTTGCGCCAGATTTCTTGTTGCGCCTTGAGTACGTGCAGAGGGCGTGTGACGGCTTTCTTGCGCGAGGGGATGTGAAGAGCGCGCGGCTCGCCCTGGAGGGTCTTGCCGCCTCCTGTTCAGAGGCAGAACTGCTCAGGCAGAGCGTCGAGCTTGAGCGGAAGATTGGCGAGCCGGTGGCGTTGGCGGGCACGTTGGTAAAGCTCTGCGGAGTGAGTGGAGAAGCCCACAAGGTTCGCGCGCTCTATCTTCTCGAAGCTGCGCGGTTGGTGGCGCGCGCGGAGGATCTAGCGCAAGCCTCGCGTTACGTTGAGCACGCTCAAGAGCTTGACCCCAACAATCCAGATGTGCACGTTTCTCTGGAGTGGTTAGCCTATCTCGCGCGGGGCCCCGGATCGGGTGAGCTCAGTCAGCAAACGGTTCGCGATCTTCGGAAGTGGGACGTTGGGATGTCGCCAAATCTGGCGCCACTTCGGTCATTTTTGTTGGCGGAGGCACTGGACGTGGTTGAGGGTGGAGGCGCGGGTATGCGTGAGCTGCAAGCTGTTGCGGCGGATCGTGGGGAGTCCGGCTTGGTGGCTCTCGGGCTGGCGGAACGCTTTGCCATTTTGGAAAACTACGAACGGGCTCTCGCTTCCTTTGATCGAGCGCTCGTGGGCGATCTCATGCTGGTGCGCACCGTCGGACAGGTGTTGATGCGAGCGGCGCAGGTGGCCCGCGGAGCCGGCAAGTTTCAGCGCGCAGCCCAGTACCTCGCGAGCGCTCGCCGTGAAGCGGACGTCGGCTCCATGGCGAGCGAGCTCGAAGCACGTGTCGAGCGTGAGCTTGCGACCGAAAATAGCCGGAGGCAATCGCGACCTCCCGAGATTGTTCGGCTCGGAACACTGGATTCCAGCTTCGCGCTGCCCGCTCCAAGCGCTCCTTCAGTTTCCGAGGGAGACACATTGCGGACTCCGCCGGAGGCTTCCCCGCTGCACGCCGCGGTGCAGCGTCCAGCCGAGCGCCATTCGGATCCGCCCCGGCCAACCAGCACGGTGGGGGGCTACGCCTTGCAAGCACCGAACGCAGTCGAGGAAACGATTGTGGTGCGACCCTCCGGTAGGCCCCGGAAGCCGGAGTCGCGCAGCACTGAAACCCCACCACGCGGACCTGGGGCGTATTCGCTCGGCGCCGCAGCAGAGGAGGTGATCGGTGTGCGGAGTATTAGCAGCCATCCGCCCCGCATCGTGCACGCTGAGCCGGAGGCTTCGAACGAGCCAGCTACCCAACGCGTTAGCTCAGTGCCCCCAAGTCCGCGCGGACATTCATCGGCGCGTTTTCGAGCGCTCCGACGTCTCGATCCCGCCAGCATTGACCCCCAGAGTCCCCACGAAGCTGCGCTCCTGGCAGAGCTGCAAGCAGGCAGTATCGCGGCCGGTAAGGAGCTGATTCTTGCTTTCGAGAAAGCACCCGCGCGGGCACAAGATTGCACGATCCTCTGCCATTACTTAAGTCACTTGCTGCCAGGAGAGCCCTGGGCACTCATGAAGCTCCATGAATCTGCGCTCAACGATCGCGATCACGTTTTGGCGCGGGCGGTGCAACATGTTCTCGCGCTCACCGGCAGGGGGCCTTTCACGGAGCCTCCTTTGCTCGACGAACAATCCGAGCAGGCTGAAGCGGTTCAGTCTCTCCTATTCCGAGACGCGGGCTCATCAGCCACGGAGGCAATGGCCCTGGCTTGGGAAGGTGCCCAGCACGTTTTTCATCGGGATGCTAAGGTGTACGGCTTAGCGACCTATGAGCGCGTTCCGCTTGGAGCGGCTCTACCCGTGGGACGTGTCTTCACGAGCGTGGCTCGCGCCCTTGGGATGGTCAAAGTTCCACTTTACTATCGGGCCAATGCCGAGCCCTTTGACGCACGCGTAGCGCTGATCGCACCGCCATCGATTCTAGCAGCGGGGCAAGCTAGCGCGGGTTCAAGGGAGCTCCAGTTTCAACTCGGAGCGGCAATCACGGCAGCTCTTCCTCAGTACGCGTTGCTGTTCGGGTTACCGGAGTCCGAAGCCAGCGCGGTGCTGCTGGCCCTCGTTTTGGCCTTCGGCCCGCCGCGAAAAGGTCATCGAAGCCTGGCAGCCTCCGCACAGCTCGCGGAAGTCTTGTGGGAAGGAATACCTCGTCGTTCGCAACGGCGTCTGCAGGAGCTTTGCTCCGACGTTGAGGATTTTTCCTACGAGCAGGCTGTGGCTACTGCGCGCTTGGGTCAGTATCGTGCCGGGCTTTTTGCGTGCGGAGACCTTGCAATTGCGATCCAGCAAATCTGCGCACTCGAAGGAATCACGTTCGGAGGATTCTCCGACCCGGGCGAGCTGGCCCGGCTGTGTGCCGTCAGTCCCTCGGTGGCCGACCTGGTGAGGCTCTCCTCGAGTCCGCTCTACGCTGAGATGCGCTGGCGCCGCACCGACACGGGCGCCAATCGGCTGTCGATCGAGTAGCCATGCCGATCTCGCTGTTATCGCGCTTGGGCGCGACAGGATTGTCGTGCGAGACGCCCCAAATTCGCCAAGGATTCCGCATGAATTCGAGCTTGGCATGTCTCTCGCAGTGCCGTCGCTGGAGGCGTTTTGACCTCTCCCTCATCCCCTGCGTCATCCTAAGCCTCAGCTCGTACGGTTGCCTCTTTTCAGGACCGCCTGAGTTCGAGCAGTCCAAAAAGACCACGCCCGTGCTGAACTACAACGAAGCTGTACCGTCGATAACGCGGATCCTTGACGCACGTACGGGCGATTCAATTGCTTTCAAGGTGCCATTTCAGTCACAAGATTTCAGCTCTCAAGATGATCGTGAGCTGGTCGAAGGCGTGCTGTTGCTTGACTACAATCTCGTTGATCAGGACACGCGCGTAGGCGGACCAACGCTGCTCGATCCGGACGTGTTCGCTCGGAAGCGAGAGATGGAGGTGCGCTGGTCCGTGGATGCCGGTTTGAAGGGCTGCCATCAGATTTCGCTCCTCGTGGGGCATCGCTCAAATTTCGACAGCCAAACTCATTTGCCAAAGTTGTCCTCAGTCAGCGGCGCGGATATGGCCAGTCGAGCGGGGATTGCGATCGCAGTTTGGTGGGTTAACGTGAATCCCAACGCCGATCAGCCCACCTTGCTCGAGTGCCCTCCGGTAGGGGCCGCGCGATGAAGTTTACCCTGGTGGCGGGGCTCGCCTGTTTGCTGTGCAGCGTCGTCGGTTGCTCAAGCGCCCCTGAGTTCGCAGCAGGGGGCGCCGCTCCCGTGAGTCAGAATTCTTGTTCAGCAGACGCGGAATGCGGATTAGGTGCCTGTGTGGCTGGCAGCTGCCGTTCGCTCGGGAACCAATTCACCCGGGCATTGTTCGAGGTTGCCTTCCCGTCGAACGCGACGGATAGCGCGAGCGCGCGATTTTTTCTCCCCGATCAGGCCATCCCAGCCGAGCCTGGTCGTTTAGATCTTGAGACGAATGGTTTAGTGCGTGTTGCCGGCACAGTGCAGCCTCAGTTTTCCAGCGCGCAGGAGAAGCTCGGCTGCAAACGCCAATTCGCCGATCCTGTGTCGGGTGAAGTCGCCGCCATCGCCTCGGACGAAAGTGTACCCGTCAGAGTGACGCTGACTCCAGTCGAACGCTTTCTCGGCCTCAATACACAAACTTACTCCACGAAAACATCCGCACTGAAGCCTGGCCAGTCCGGCTATGAATTTGCGCTCTTGGTTCCGCCAGGTGAATACGACGTCTATTTTCAGCCCGACAAACCGACCGTGGCTGATTGCGCGGTGCCCCCGGTTAACCTGCGGCGCGCATTCACTGCGGACACAAGGCTCAGTGTGGCCCTTGCCTCTCCCGAGACCCTCGTGCTCACGGTTGCCTATTCCCCGCTCGGGTGCGACATCGCCCGCTGTGGCAGTCTAGATGGCTGGGCAGTGGAGGTTGTCGAGAAGGAAAGCGCCCGCGTGATTTCGACTCGGGCCCTGCTCTCCGACGCGAACAGCGTTGTAACCGCAACGAACCGAGGATATTCGGTGGCTCTCAACGTGTCGTTGGGCAGCATGCTGTCGGTGTCGCCAGGCAGCGAGCTCGTGAGGCTTTCGCCGCCGGAGGGCAAGACCGCACCCGTGCTTTACGCGGAGCGGGAAGGGTTGGAGCTTTTTGGCAAAGGGCAGGGGGCAATCGACATCCCAACGGCAATCGGGAGGTCGGTAGCGGTCCAGGGCCTCGTGGAGGGCATTCGATTGGGTGAATCGGGCGGGAGCGGAGTTCCGGCTTCCGTCACGTTCGTCGCAACGGAGCTTGTCGGCTTTTCAAATGGCCTACTCGCAGCCTTCTCGCGCACAGTAGAGGCAGATCCGGAGGGACGCTTCACGGCTGATCTCTTGCCAGGAACTTACAAAGTGCGTGCTGTGCCCAAGGCTGAGTCTGACTTCGCCGCGACCGAAGTCAGCTGGTCCGTGAGCGAGGCGCCGGCAATGCAGACCGGCAAGAGCATCGAGGTTAAACCCAAGGTAACGATTCAGGGTCGCACGCTGGATCTTCAGGGAATGCCAGCGCGAGGCATGCCAGTGCAAGTGGTTCCCTCTGCCGACATGCAGGCCGTCCCTGCGTTGCAGCGTTTGATTCTGCCCGAAGGGGTGGCGCCGCGCGGCGGCACGGCGACGCTCAACTCGTTGGGCGAATTCGTGCTACCAACAGACCCAGGTCAGTACGATATTTCGATCCGCGCACCTGACCAGAGCGGCTTTGCATGGCTCGTTAGGCCAAAGCTCACGGTGCTTCAGCCCGGTCTCGATCTGGAACAGATGACCCTGCCGTTGCCAGCCGTCTTCGAAGGCGGTGTCCGCGCTGGGAGCACCGAGCTTGTTCCCGGAGCTCTGATTCGAATGTATTTATATCTTGATGCTCAGGGGCGGTATGTCGACGTACCGGCTAAGGCCGTGTCGGTGGTGCAGGTGGCTGAATGCCGGGCGGATTCTAGCGGGAATTTCAATCTATATGTTCCAGCCAAGCTGAACTAGCTTGCCGCATTGCCGTTGCATGAGCTGGGTTACCGATTGAAGCGGAGAACTGGGCTAGCGACGGGGCGCGGCTAGACGTATGTTGTAGACCGTGGAGAGCCCGAACGCGTTGAAGCTCCTTCAGGCGGAAAAAAAACCGACCGAAGCAGATCTTGCTGGCGCTCTGCACGAGGTCAGCAATGCCCTCACGGTCGTTTTGGGCTGGCTTGATGTCGCGCGCTCCAAGGCGCTCGCAGGTGGCGCCTTGGATACGATTTCCGAAGCCCTCGAGGTCGCCCAGACACACGCCCGGCTAGGTCATCGTGCAGCGCGACAGGCATTGGGCGCGGACGCCAGTAACGCGGGTTCGAGCCAACGCACTGCGCGGACACTGGCTCACACCGCTGTGCAGGGTGTCTCCCCTCACGCTCAAGCCCGCGATATTGAGATGGTGATTGAGGAGCAACGAGGCTGCACCGGGCTAATCCGCGATGTTGCTCCGGTGATTCAAATCCTCACCAATCTTTTGCTGAACGCAATCGAATTGTCGCCGGTCGGCTCCCGGGTCGTGCTCTCGGTGCGGGGCACAGGGTCGGAGGCGGCTTTCACTGTCTCAGACAATGGCCCCGGGATCGCCGCGGAGCGCGCCCCGAATCTCTTTCTAGGTGGGGATTCGACACGCCCTGGCGGCGCGGGCATCGGCCTACGCCATTCCCTGGGCGTTGCGCGGGCTCACGACGGGGAGCTCCTGCTGCTCGAGAGCGAACCCCACGCGAAGTTTCAGCTGACTTGGCCGCTCGGCGCGGGCTCGGCACCACGCCGGCAACCGCCAGCGGCTCAATCGATGGTCGGCGTGCGAATCCTGGTGGTCGAGGACGACATCGCGGTCCGCACATTGATCGAGCTGGCACTGGAGGCGCGCGGCGCCGAGCCCGTCATGGCAAGCTCGCTCATTGAGTTTCTTCAGGCAGTCCAAAGTGGTCAGCGTTTTGATGCAGCGCTGATGGATCTCTCGCCAATCCAGAGTGACCTCGCAGGAGCGGTCACGGCGCTTCGAGACACGAGCCCGGAGGCGCGCATCGTCATTATCAGTGGAGTTCTCGGTGGGCTTCCCGACGAAGTTTCCACACAGATTTCGGCCTGGGTCCGTAAGCCCTTCGAAATGGGTGAGGTGATCGAGACTCTCGGGTACATCCTCGCCAATCCGAACGCATTCGTCCCCTCCGCTCTGCCCTGAGCTCAACGAACATTGGGCCAGAAGAGGGCTTGCGGACGGCCCAGGCTCTGGGGTAGACCCCACCCCTTGTTCAGCCTGGGTCCAAAGGGGCCCAAACCAAAATGCGAAGGTGGCGGAACTGGCAGACGCACTAGCTTGAGGTGCTAGCGGGGTTATTCCCATGGAGGTTCAAGTCCTCTCCTTCGCACAGAGACAGTAATCCGAGACACCAACCCCCAGCCGGGGGGTTGGTTCACTCAAATGGTTGGCATCACGTTGCCGCCCGAGACTGAGATGTATTGGCCGGAGATGAAATTCGCGAGATCGGAGGCAAGAAATGCCACCAGGTTGGCAACGTCTCGGTCATGGCCCCTCCGCTTCAGAGGCACGTTGGCTCGATAACTCCGCTGGGGCTCAGTGTCGTCGTTTGGAACATCCTCGCTGATCATCCAGCCGGGAGCGACTTGATTGACGGTGATTTGGTGTTCGCCGATCTCTTTGGCCAGGACGCGCAAGACGCCGTCCATCCCGCGTTTCCCTGAAACGTAAGCGCTTTGGTTCGGTGCGTTTTGCATGGCGCATTCGGTGTTGATCGCGATCACTCGGCCCCAGCGTTTCTCCACCATCGCCGGTACGAAGGCTTGCGCCATCAGCACGTTGTGGAGCACACACGAACGAAACTGGCTTTCAAAGTCAGCTGCGTTTTGGGCGAGAACTGGCTGCCATTGGTACTGGCTCACCGCGTTGTTGACCAGAATGTCTGGCGCGCCAAGCTCCGACTTGATGCTCGCTTGCATCTTTCGAATCGCCTTAGCGTCGGTTACGTCAGCCTGCACGGCCAGGGCCTGCACGCCTTTGGCTGTCAGCTCGGCAACCAGCTCAGCTGCTTTTTCTTCGTTTTGGCGATAGTTGACCACCACGTTCGCGCCGCAGTCACCCAGAATCCTGCAGATGACCCGACCTAGTTGGCCTGAGCCGCCGGTCACCAGTGCCAGATGGCCTTTGAGGTCAATCTCCATGCCCAGGCTCTATCACAGAAACCGGGAACTAATGAAGCGGCTGCAGGTTGCATTTGAGGGACGGACGAAAGGGGGCAGCCGCCTGACGCCGCATCAACGTCGCGTCCCATCCCATCAGCTTGGTGCGGAGAGGGCTGCGCGCAAAATAAAGTAGTAAGCATGCTTACTACCTTGGGTCGGCGCGGAGGGGGTGTCCGCTACCCTGTGTGTCCGCAGGTATGCGTCGGAGACGATGTGATTGGACGGCACGAGCAAAGATCTTGATGTTGCTGCCATCAAAGTTGCCGGAAACCTGAACGCTGAGGGGTGCTGCGGAGGGAACGGGCGCCGGTCTAGCTCATTCCGCCGCCGGGGAGATCCGTCGCCGGGGAGATCCGTCGCCGGAGAGAGGGTGCTTAGCGGACGGTGAAGAGCTCTTCTGGTTTTCCGGGTGGCGTCACCCAGAGCTGAAGATTGATTTGGAAGCGAGGGCCCTGGAAATATTCGAGCACCATCAGATGATCCCCAGCGGGCAACTGAACCTTACCGTGCGCCGATTGCGGCGGGTGCTCGCCGTCATTGTCGACCACGAGCTGGCCGTCGATCACTAGTCGAGCGCCATCATCGCTCGAGATGCGGAAATCATATTCACCGCCCTCGGCCGTTCGGAACGTGCCTGCGTAGCGGATCGCGAACCACTCGAAACGCTGTTCGATCCCTGGAAACCCCTGGTCCCAAGAACGGGGCGCGATGTCCCATTCGCAGGCGTACAGAACGCTCTTTGGGGTCAAGGAATCGTAGCTCTTTGGCAGCTTTTTCGTCTTCGGGGCGAGCTCGAAAACTTGGCCTTCGAAGCAGCCGAGCACAGGTTTCTCGTAGCCAAACACGTTGGGTGGCGGCTCAGCAGGTGGCGGCTGAGGCGTCTCAAGCTCAATGGGTGTCGGCCCCGCTGGAGCGGGCGGTGCCTCGGCGGGAGTTCCTGGGACCGTCCCGCGTTGAACGGGCTCGCGCGCTGGAGTTGGCTTTTTTACTTCGGGCGTTACAGCGGACGGGATCGGAGCTCGATCGGGCGGCGGGGTAATTGCTGCGACCGGCGCTGGCGGCGGCACTGGGGCTCGTGGCGGCTCACAGCCTTGAGCTTTAGCACCCTCTGATTTGAGCGACCCTTGGGCTTCGCCGTGCGTCGCGAGCTTCCCGTTGGGAAGCAGCTTGAGGCTGCCTGAGGCTTTGCCCAAGCCGACGAACTTAAACGGCGCTGCCGCTCGACACAACTTTCCGCTCCGGCCTTGCCAATCCACTTTAAGGGACACCTTGGCAGACTTGCGGAAGCTCACCGATGCGGAGTGCTTGCTGCCAGCTGGGCTCGACTCAGGTGTTGGTGTCGCTTCGGGCGCGGGCTCGCTTGCAGAACTTTCGAGGGAGCTTCCGCTCTTCGTTGAGGCCTCCGCGTGCATTTGAACATTGCAGGCCGCGCTGGCCAACAGCGCTAGGGCTGTCGCGGGTAGGAGCAGTTGCATCTTGCGGGGATTGGCGTGGGTGAGGGGGCTCGGTGTAGTGCGCATGGTTTGTCTCAAAGAAAGAGGAAACGGCTTCTATCTATAACGAAGAGGACCAGAACGCTATTCAATCCGTAGTAAACCGCGCTTCTTTCCCGTCGCGCGATCACTGGTGTTTTGCGCTTCGTAGAGGCGTTCAGTTTTCACGAGCCAGGGCTTGTAGGAAGCGTTCACGTCGAGGACAAACACCAAATCTTCTGCGGATAGATAACCGCCGATGGGTGAGTGATGGCCACCGCCTTGTCCGAACAGTGGGCCGCGGTGGAAGTTGATCAGGTAACGCACGCTGGGATCATTGGTGCGCACCATCTGCTCCCGAAACTCAGCGAGGCTGAGATCGCGAAGCACTGTGACGTGCTTCTTGAGTTTCTTGCCAGCCAATTCGGAGAGTTGATCCAGTGTGATCCCGCCGGGTAGCCCACCGAGGACGGTCGAAATTCCTGAATCGTCTAGGATCTTAGCTTGAGTTGCCGGCATCCCCAGAGACCGCGACAGATTCACGACGCTGGTGGGCCCGCAGAAGCTGCCATTTTTCTGAAAATCAAGGCCCGCCTGATAGGTTTTGGCCACGGGTAGTTGCCAGGCCATGCTGAGCAAGCGTGGTTCTTGGAACCCTCCCGAGGTCCGGATCGAAACCACCTTCGAATAGTCGACGGCGTCGCCCCAAAGCAGCCTGGGCAACACCGCGACTGAGCCGCCCAAGAGCAGCAGCACAGCCGCGAGAACGATCAGTATTTTCTTGGTCTTGTTCATTCCGTTCTTCCCATTCTTCTCAGTCATTACAGGGCACCTTCCCAGGGCATACCTTCATCACGACAATCGGAGACACCTTGCCAGCCCGAGGCACCCCTCATGACCATCTGCACTCGACCCACGGGAAACATTGGCTTATCGGTTTTGGAGGTGAAATCAGCAATGCTGCTTGGGTCAAAGCGAGGCTCTACCTGAAGCACATCCGGTGACCATTGATGGTGGAGGCGGGGTGAGCGCATGGCAGCTTCACCGCTCATTTTGCCCTCAACCACATCACGGATCACCCAGGCTACGGCACTCGGGATACTGCTGCCGCCTGGAGAACCCAGCACCATCTGCAGCTGAGTGCCATCCAGCACGAACGTGGGACTCATGCTGGAGAGCGGTCGCTTGCCGGGTGCGGGCGCGTTGCGCTCATTGCCGATCAGACCAAACGAATTGGGCCCTTCGACAAAGAAATCATCCATTTCATTGTTGAGGAGTACGCCCGTGCCGGGCACGACCAGTCCCGAGCCAAAAGGCACGTTGATCGTCTGCGTGAGCGCAATCGCCAAACCATTCTTGTCGATCACTGACAAATGCGTGGTGTGGGTGCCCTCCTTCAGCGTGGCATTCTTGGGTAGCTCAAGCTGACCAGAAGTGGGGATTCGCTGAGCCTGCGCCTCGGCATACGCTTCGGACGTGAGGCGTTCGACAGGCACCGCGACGAATCCCGGATCTCCGAGGAGCGTGGCTCGATCATAAAAAACCAGGCGCGAGGCCTCCGTCCACAAACGCAACCGATTCGCTTGGGGTAAGCGTTTGCGCAAGTGTTCGTAGGTTTGCAAGAGCCCAACCACGAGGATTCCGCCAGATGAAGGTGGCCCCATGCTCACGATGCGTTTGCCGAGAAAGTGACCTTCCACCACTGGGCGTTCGACTGGCTGAGCCGCCTTGAGATCCGCTAATGAGATGCGGCTGCCCTTCTGCGAGAGAAAATCGACCAGCTTTCTCCCAACCAGTGTGTCCCAATCAACGGCAGAATGGTCTCGGGTTAACGCTTCTAGTGTGTTCGCAAGGTCCGGTTGGCGGAGCGTCCAGCCTGGAAACGGACACATGCCAAATACGCCCAGAAAAGTGCGTTTCGCGTCGGGATTGGCGCGAAGTTGCGAGTTTCGAACCCAACACCGCGCCGTGTAATCCTTCCCCACCACCACGCCGCCGCGAGCTGCCAAAATTGCAGGTCGGGCGAGTCGACTCATCGGTCGACTACCAAAGCGTCGATGCAACTCGCGCAGCCCATTCCATTCTGCAGGCACCGCCACAGAGAGTGCGCCGTTACGAAGTGCGCCGGGGTCCTTCTGCACGGCCTGAGTGATCTCAGCAGGCTTCAAGCCTAGCGGCGCGCGTTCGCGAAAATCGAGCGAGACGTCGACGCCCGTGGTCGGCTCGTGCACCAACGCAAATCCGCCTCCGCCCAGCCCCGAATTCCCCGGCTCCGCAACGCCTAGCATTAACGCCGCAGCGATCGCCGCGTCGACCGCGTTGCCGCCCTCATTGAGCACGTCAGCAGCCGCTAGCGTGGCGAGTGGTTGACTTGTGGAGACGGCGGAGTTCGTGCTCTTCCCGTTTTTCTTGCCCACCGCGCGTGGCGCGTCGGCACAACTGTTCCGCCAGGGGAGTGTCTTCACATACCAAGCGGCCGAAGCCGCCAGGACCAGCAGCGCTCCGAGCCCTATTGCTCCCCTCACCAGCCATCGGCGCATGGCGGCGACCCTATCATGGGACCGCCAGGCGACAGACTCGTACCTCTTCACGTTCTCAGAGCAAAAACACTGTGAGGGCATAAATTGGGCCAAATACAGCGAGAAATTCGAGGTAAATTCCCGAGCTTCGAAACCCGGGGAGCTGGTATCCTCGCGTACCATGTTGGTCCCCACATTGAATGGAGTCGCCCGGGTTATCGACCGCTCTTCGGCACTCTGCTTGTGCCTGGCCTTGGCTGTTAGCGCCTGCAGCACCCCAATACGAGGGGGCGCACAGCCGAATAGTGCAGGGACGGACCCGGCTTCAGGAGCGGGAGGCACGCCTCCTTCGTCCACCACGGGAACCACGCCGACGACACCCACGGGAACCACGCCGTTCCCTGGAGCCTGCAGCGCACCGAGCGCGGGCAACACGCCCATGCGACGTTTGAACGCGCTCCAGTATGCGAACACGGTGAAGGATGTGCTCGGCGTTTCACTGGCACTTTCCTCGGTGTTAGCTGAAGACGAAAAGGTGGGGTCATTCAATAGCAATTTACTGTCACCGGTCGGTGAGTTGCACGTTGATCGTTACATGAGTGCCGCTGAGCTGGTGGCTGCCGATGCGGTTGGGAAATTGAAGACACTATTGCCTTGCGATCCTGCAGCGACGGGCGAAGCCGCTTGCGCACAGACATTCTTGACACAAACGGGCGCGCGCTTGTTCCGGCGTCCAATGGAGGATCAGGAACTAACAGCCTACTTGGGCCTGTACACTTCGGCCCGCACGGCCGGGGGCAGCTTCAGCGATGGAATTTCGCTCCTGGTGCGTGTTTTGTTGCAATCGCCAGCGTTTTTGTACCAAGTGGAAACGGCTCCGGCTGGAGCCCCCACGCTGCTAGGCGGCAATGAAGTCGCGACTCGACTTGCGTCGTTCTTGTGGAGTAGCGCGCCAGATGCGGCACTCCAAAACGCAGCCATGGGTGGGCAGTTAACAACCGTGGACGGACTCCTCACTCAAGCCCGCCGGCTGCTCGGTGACCCCCACGGAGCCTCAACGCTGGCGAGCTTCCACTCCCAATGGCTCAAAATTGATCGACTCCCCGCTCTGCAGAAAGATCCAGCGCTCACGCCCACGTTCAACGCGGCATTGGGCCAGGCCATGCTTAGCGAGACTGAGCATTTTGCTGACTGGGTGATCCGCAGTGGCGACGGCTCGT
>CAZSUA010000093.1:0-16981 GCA_964609655.1 uncultured Polyangiaceae bacterium
CGCTGTGCTAGAGCAGCCAGCATGGCAAAACGTCGCGAAGGGGCCGAGCTCCACACGATCCGACCGGTTGAAGTGGAGGTTGGGTTTCAGCGGTTGGCGGAAGGTTCTGTGCTGTATCGCGCGGGCGGCACGGTGGTCTTAGCTACAGCTTCGCTGGATGAATCGGTGCCGGATTTTCTCAAAGGGTCTGGCAAAGGGTGGGTCACCGCCGAGTATCAGATGCACCCACGTTCGAATCCCGTGCGCCGTGAACGTCGCGACGGCAGAGAAAGGCCGATGGGTGGTCGCAGTCGCGAGATCGAGCGTCTGATCGGGCGTTCCCTGCGCGCGGCGGTCAATCTCAGCAAGCTTGGCGAACGCAGCTTGGTGATCGATTGCGATGTGCTCGAGGCAGATGGGGGAACACGCACCGCTTCGATCACCGCGGGTTGGATAGCGCTCGTGCTAGCCCTTGACAAAGTTCAAAAACGCGACGGAAAATTGGGTAAAGGCGTGTTGCGGGATCAGGTCGCAGCGATCAGCGCAGGTCACGTCCACGGTGATTTGGCATTGGACCTCTGTTACGCCGAGGACAGTAAAGCGCGGGTTGATTTGAATGTGGTGGCCACAGCAAACGACGCAATCGTGGAAATTCAGGGCACGGCTGAGGGTGAAGCGGTGCCGCGGAGCGACGTCGATCAGTTGATCGATTTGGCGTTGAAGGGCATTCATGAGTTGTGCTCGATTCAGAGCCAGGCGCTCGCGCGCGGCGGGGTTTCTTTGGAGGCTTGGCTCGGCGAGCGCCCCGTCTCATGAGTGAGCTGGCCTCAAGCTTTGGGGGGCGGGTTGAGCTTTTGTTGGCGCGCGAGGAAGGCTTGGGTGCCAGCTATTCAGGGGAGTTTTTTGAGGGTGAGCGCGGCTTTCAGAGTTCGGTCAGCGTGAGCGCGGAGGGCAAGGTCACGCACGCGGATTGGAAGGGGGAGATTGCCCCAGCTTGGATGCTCGAGCTCACGCAAAGTCTGCTGCGCACCACTTGGCGGCAGCGCGGGATGGGGACACCCTGGCCGCGCCGGTTGACTCGCTGGCGAAAGGGCACGGAGGAGACTTGAAGTGGTTGGGTTTCGGGCTCGCACTCACAGCTACCTAGTTTGTGCGAGTCTATTTTTGGCGCTCGCATGTGCTCACGGAACCGGAGCGCCACCGAACCGACCCAAGACTCTAGCGAAGGGCGCACCGGCGAAAACAGTTGCGCCGAAGAGCACGCTGACGCGAGCCCGTGATGCTTTTTCTATTAGCGACTATGGCGCCGCCACGCGCCTCTTCAAAGAGGCGATTTCTGAGGCAAAATCTACGGAGAAGAGAGCGGAGGCGAGCCTCGGTTTGATTCAGACCGAACTCATGCTCGGGAAAACCGAGGCAGCGCAGCAATTAGCCCAGAGCCTGCGCGCGGAGCTAGCCAACGCGAAGCTTCCTCCGGAAGCGCTCAACCCCAAACGCCCATCGCTCCGCGAACAAACCCATATTCTCGAAGCCAAAGCACTACGTGCTCGGGGGCGTGTCGTGGAGGCTGAGACCACGCTAGCAACGGCGAACCCAAAGCTTGCTTCCGCGGAAGCGCGGTTGTTGCTTGGCGAGTTGCGCTTGGAGCAAGGCAAGCGCACGGAAGGCGAAGCGGCCTTGATGAGCTTGATTGAGGACTACAACGAGGACCGCATCACCGAAGAAGATGGCCTTGGGCTAGCGTACGTGGGGCGAGCCAGTCATCTGCTCTCTAGCGCAAAAGACGCGAATGACGCCTTCAATCAGGCCGAACGGGTGTTGCCGTTTGCAGAGGCGGTGCGTTTCTGGCGAGCTGAGCTCTTTCTCGATAAGTACGATCCAGGTCACGCGGAGGAGGTGCTGGATGAGGTGCTCGCTCGTGCCCCCAACAATCCGGTGGCGAACACCTGGATGGCCCGGGTGCGTCTGGATCAAGCGCTAGACTTTGACGAAGCCGAGCGTCTTGCAAAGAAGGCCCTCGCGGTAAATCCTGGATTAACCGCAGCCTACGCCGTGCTAGCCGGTGTTGCGCTCCGGGAGTCTCATTTGGACGAAGCCGAAAGGCTGTTGAGCGTTGGGCTCAGCCACACCCCAAATGATCTGGAGCTCTTGAGCCTGCACGCCACCGCGCGTTATTTGAGCGACGATACTCCGGGATTTGAGTCCGCCAAAGCGGCCGTGCTGCGCCTGAATCCCGAATATTCTCGGCTATATACGATTATCGCAGATTTCGCGGAGTGGGAGCATCGCTACGACGAAATCGTCGTCATGATGCGCGAGGCGCTGCAGCTCGATCCTGACAACGGCAAGGCCCGTGCGCAACTCGGCCTGAACCTCATTCGTGGCGGCAACGATGTGGCAGGGCTTGCGGCGTTGCGCCACGCCTTTGGCGCCGATCCTTACAATGTGCGGGTCTACAACACGCTCGATCTCTTCGAGCATGAGATCCCAAAGAACTACGTCAGCGTTGATTCAGGTCCGTTTCGTTTCCGATACCCGAAGGCGCAGAAAGCCCTTTTGGAACGCTACGTACCGCAGCTCCTGACCAAGGCTTACGAGAAAATGAAGAAGTCCTACGGCTTCACCCCCACGGGGCCGCTCGGAATTGAGCTTTATTCCAGTCGTCAGAGCTTTGCCGTGCGCACGAGCGGGTTGCCAGAAACGGCGATCCAAGGCGTGTGTTTTGGACGGACGTTAGCGGCCATGAGCCCAGGCGAAGAGAAATTTAACCTAGGGATGACGGTGTGGCACGAGCTAGCGCACGTGTTTCACATTCAGCTTTCGCGCAGTCGAATGCCACGTTGGTTCACGGAAGGCCTGGCCGAGTTCGAGACCTTGAGTGAACGGAAGGAGTGGGCGCGCGAACAGGATCCTGATCTGGTGGAGGCACTCCGGCAAGGAAAGCTCCCCGAGATTCAGGCCATGACACAGGCATTTACGCGCGTGGAAGCGATGGAGGATGTGGCAACGGCCTATTACGCATCCACTGAGATTATCGAGTTTTTAGCAGAAAAATTCGGGCGTGCGGTATTTCCCAAGATGCTCCGCGCTTGGGGGGAGGGCAAACGGACTCCGGCGGTGCTGAAGGATGTTTTGGGTGAATCCCCTGAGACGCTCAATCGAGAGTTTCTTGAGTTCTTGAAGATCCGCTTGGAGCGCTACCGACAACAGTTCGTGCCCGTGCGGCGGACGGGTTCACCGGAGCATGCCTTAGCGCTGGCCACTCAGCACCCGGAAGATGCCAAGAATCAGGCGCGCTGGGTTTTGCTTCTGCAGCGTCAGAATCGAGCAGCAGAATCTCAAGTCGCTTTGTTGAACGCTCTAAAACGGCATCCCAAGGATCCAGACCTGCGTTTCTTAAGAGCCCGTGCCCTCGTCCAAGCGAAGGATAGCGCGGGTGTGTTGGATGCCTTGGGAGCGCTGATTCGTGAGGGTTTTGACGGCTACGATGTCCAGATGTTGCTCGGCGAGGCCTTTCGCTTGAGTTCCGACTGGGAGCGTGCGCTTTTGGCACTTGAGCGTGCGCACGAGTGGGATCCCAGCGAAGTGGAACCGTTGCGGGCGCTCGCGCAATTGGGCGAGAAGATGGGCAAGGCTGACGTTGAGCTGGCCGCTTTGAGAAAACTGGTAGTGCTCGACGAACACAATCCGGGAGTCTATCAGAAGTTGTTGGAGCGCCTGCTCATGCGCGGTGAGATTGAAGAAGGCGTGCGGCTCGGCGAAGCGGCCGTCTATGCAGACATCAATGGGCTCCGAACGCACGTGGCCTATGCTGAACTGCTCCTGAAGGCGAAACGCACTAAAGATGCTGTTTTTGAGCTAGAAAGTGCCAGCCTGTGTCCGGGCGAGCCCGCTGAAATCAGGGGTGTGCTGCTGCGCCTGGCGGAAGTCGAGCGGGCGGCCGGCGACACGGCAGCGGCGAAGGCGCACTTGGAGCGGGCGGAAGCGTTGAAGGCATCGGCATCACCTTAACGCTCACTTTCAAACATAGTTGCATTGAGTTTTAAACATAGATTTCGAGCGCTCATTCGAGCGCTCATTCGATCGCGATGCTAAACTCAACATGGCGACCCGAGTTGAAGGTCACGTAGGCAAGTCCAGGCTTCCCGCGTGTTGGGCCCTCCTGGTGCATCACGTACGTGTGTTGCGGCAGAGCGAGTTCGTTGCTGTTCGGAGCGCGTTGCCCAAGCTCGCCGGTGATCCGTAGCGTCTGCGTGCCGGCACTCAAATGGCTGGGATCAACCGCGAAGCGTCCGTTTCGAAGAAATAGAAAGGTGCGCTTAAGGACTTCTTGTAAGGCGCGGGGCGCGTGTTCAATGTCCAAGATTTCCGTGGTCAGAAGTGACCCCTCCGCGTCCGTTGTAAACTGAACGCGGAGTGCTCCCAGCGGACCTGTCAGAAGTTCAAACCATACCGGATCGAGCTCGGCGGCCTTTGGCAGCGCCCGGGTAACGGCTGTGGCGAGACTGCGCACGCCAGGCGGAAGATCCGCTCCTCCGGGCGAAGCGGCGTCAAGCGTTGGAATGCCGGCGACGGTGGGGCTGCTCCCGGTCGTGCTAGGGGTAGCATCGGTGTTGGCGCGCGGAGCGCGGGCGGGCGCTGGACGTGAGATCGGTCGTGGTATTGAATGGGCTCGTATCGAGCGGCTGCGAGGCGACTCAGGCGCTGGTGATTCAGGCGCTGGTGATTCAGGCGCTGGTGATTCAGGCGTTGGTGATGGAGCGGTCGCAGGCGAGGTACTAGCCTCGCTCGAGTCGTGCGAAGTCGCAGTTGGCATGAGATCGACTGAAAGGAGGAGGACGCCGGACCAACGGTCAACGGGCGCACGGCCTGGTTGATTCTGGGAAACGCTCATCGCGAAGGCCCCTCCGAGCGTTCCATGTAGCGCCAACGAGAGAGCATATGGGTTAAATCGTCGCCAGGCTGCCACAGCGTACCGTACAACGTCGGGCGTGGACTTTCCTTGGGTCTGACACTGTTTGATGCGCCTCGTTGGCCCAGCTCTTGCTCTCGGGTGTTTCGAAGGACTGGCCGCGCGCGCTCCTTGGGAGCTTGTGGGAGACTGAGACGTGATGCTGAAACTGCCAGGAAGTGCACTCGTTCAGGTGACGTTGCTGTGTTTGACCGTGAGCGCGTGCGGCGGTGAGCGCGGCGCGCCGGTGTCGGGTGTTCAGGCGAGCCCCGCCTCGCTGATTGATCACCAAGCCTGGATGGTCACGGGTCCCAGCTCCGATCCGTTGGTCAGCCACCGCCCCAGTGTTGTAAATTGTGATGATTTGACCAGTTGGGGCCCCGAAGAAGACTACGTTGAAGTTGACACTGGGCGTTGCAACTACCTGATGATCGAACAACCCACGCTCGTCTCCGGAGCGATTGGCGATCACGTGAAGGGATCAATCACCCATTTTGACCTGACCGCTCCTGAGTCAGCGACAGCCCATCTCGCGGTTCTAATTCAGGAGCGCGTGGTCTTTGAGCGAACGATTGCAGTTCCTGGGCCCGCCGATGTTTTCTCGTTTGACGAGATCCTTACCGCCCCGTTTGAAAAGGGTGAGCCTGTGTATCTTCACGTTCACAACCATGGCCAGAACAATTGGCGCCTTTACGAACTCACGCTGGTGCCGGCGCCATGATGCTTCCAGTGACGCGTTCGCGCGGAGGGACACGGCGGCGCAGTCTCTGCTATGAATCAAGTATGTTCTTGAGCATTTTGAAGCCTTTGGGCTGGGGCTCTGTCGTTTGTTTGGTACTTGCCGCGTGTGGGAGCGGAAAGGGTTCACGCGTTTCATTGATGAACTCCATGCCTTCGGCCAGCGGCGGAGCGAGTTCCAGCATCAGCAATCTGGCCAGCGGCGGTTCCAATTCAGGTCCACCAAGCAGCGGAACAGGTTCTGCGCCTACGATCGGTTCGGGCGGCGCAGCGGTTAGTTCGGGTTCAGGCGGCGCACCGGCGGTGATCCTCCCCTCAGGCGCCATCACCTATTATCAACACACTGCGCCGATCATCACCCAGAAATGTGCTGGCTGCCACCAAGCGGGCTCGATCGCTCCATTCTCGCTCACCAGCTATGACGACGCCAAAAAATGGGGCCCTACGTTGCTGCCCGCGATCGACTCTGGGAGAATGCCGCCCTGGAGTGCGATCTCCACACCCGAATGCCAACCCCGCTTTGGCTTCCAGAATGATCGGCGCTTGACCGACATGGAGAAGGCTCTGCTCCACGAGTGGGTGAGAACTGGTATGTTGGAAGGAGATTCGATGACTGCGGCGCCGCTGCCTCCAGCCGCGAGTTTGGAGCTTCCAAACGCCAACGCAACCGTCAAGATCCCCACTTCAGCCAGTGTGAGTGGCAATACCGACCAGTTTATTTGTTTCACGATCGATCCACAGTTAGCCCAAGATGTGTGGCTCACAGGCACGCAGGTGAACGCGGGAAACAAGGCGATTGTGCACCACGTGCTCGTGTTCGATGACCCCAACGGTGAGTCAATTGGAAAGGCTGCCGCAGGTGGAGGCAAGTACGATTGCTTTGGCGGAGTGGGAGTGTCGGGCCCACTTTTGGCAGCTTGGGCACCTGGCGCCACAGCGGCGATCACGCCTGCAGACGTCGGGCTGCCGGTGAAAGCTGGAAGTCGCCTCGTGATGCAGGTCCACTACCACCCAACGGGTGCCGGCGTTCAAGTGGACAGCGACACGAGCGTGGCGCTGCGCTGGGTCACGACGCAACCCAAGTACACTGGGCAGCTGCAGCTAATCGGCAATTTTCAAAGGACTGATGCGAATGAAGCTGGCGGTGTTGGATTCGGTCTTTTGGCAGGCCCGAATGATCCACCCGGCGGTCCCGAATTCATGATCCCGGCAGGCGTGAAAGATCACACGGAAACCCAGCGTTTTCAGCTGCCGGGGGGAGTTCAAGCCGCGGCGCTCGGTGCCAAGTATTACCTCTTTGGTGTGGGTTCACACATGCACTACGTAGGGCGGGATATGAAGATTGACGTGCATCGTTCGAGTCCGAGCGCAACCGAGCCCGCAGATGAGTGCTTACTTCAAACGCCGAGTTGGAACTTCAATTGGCAGGGAGCATATTTCTATGATGCCCTGCTGCTCGATCTTCCGACACTGAGCCCGGGTGATGTGCTCGGGCTTCGCTGCACCTACGACAACACCTTGAGCAATCCATTCTTGCCCGCGGCGCTCGATTCTCAGGGCTTGACGGCCCCGCGCGACGTTCGGCTGGGGGAAACCACGCTCGATGAGATGTGTCTCGGGATCTTCGGTGTCGCGATCGACAGCAGATTTGCCGGTTTGCCCTAAAATCTGCTCAAAGGGTCTGGAAAGAAGTTCAAAAAGCGCACTTATTCCGAGTCGTCGTCGGAGCTGCCGCGCAGCCCGAGCGCTTTGGCCTTCTTGTAAAGATGGCTGCGTTCAAGCCCGAGCCCACGCGCCGTAGCGGCCATCTGCCCTGCGTTGTGCGCAAGCGCTTCCTCCAGAATGGTGCGCTCTGCGAGTTCCGCGAGCACCTTGAACGGCACACCCGGGCGATACAAGCCCGTCAAGTTTGGAGTGCCTCGATGGCCAAGGGCTTCTTCAACATCCTCCGCTTGGAGCGTGTCGTCAGGTGTTAGGATAACCAGGCGTTCGATCAGGTTCTTCAGCTCGCGCACATTGCCCGGGAAAGAATGAGCGCTCAGCGCCTGGATAGCGTCTGCGCTGAGCGTCATCGCTTTGCGATTGTTGGCTTTGCGGGCGAGGATCAAGAATTGTTGGGCGAGTTCGGGGATGTCGGCGCGCCTGGAACGCAAGGGTGGGAGTTCGATCGGCACGACGTTGAGGCGGTCGAAAAGATCGGCGCGAAATTCACCCGTTTCGCAGGCCTTCACGAGGTCCTTATTCGTTGCCGCGACGACGCGCACATCCACGGAGATTGTCTTCGTGCCGCCGACGCGTTCGATTTCGTGTTCCTGTAGCACCCGCAGCAGCTTGGATTGCATCGGAAGCGGCATGTCACCCACTTCATCTAAGAAGAGTGTGCCCGAGTGCGCCCGCTCGAACTTTCCGTGGCGCTGCTTGGTGGCGCCCGTGAATGCACCGGCTTCGTGGCCGAAAAGCTCACTTTCAATCAGATCTTTTGGCACCGCGGCGCAATTGAGCTTTTCGAGGGGCGCGTCGGCGCGCGGAGAGGCTCTGTGGATGGCACGGGCCACCAGCTCCTTGCCCGTTCCGCGTTCGCCGGTGATGAGCACGCTTGCCGAAGCACGGGCTGCACGCCCGATCCTGTCGCGCAGGCTCGCCATTATGGGGCTTTTGCCGAGCAGTTCATCGAAGTGCCCCGCTTGCACTGCGAGTTCACGCGCCGTGGCCTCGGCGCGCCGGAGACGCAATAGGTTTTGCAAGAGAACCAGTAACCGATCAGTGGAGAGAGGCTTCTCCAAAAAATCGTGCGCACCCAGGCGCGTGGCTCGCACCGCCGCATCGATCGTGGCATGTCCGCTCATCATGATCACGCTGGCGGCATTCTCTTGAGAACAGAGCTCCTCCAACAGATCGACCCCGTTGCCATCGGGTAGCGCCACGTCCAGCAGCACGACATCGAACGCGCTCTTGCGGAGCTTATCCCGCGCCACACCGAGGCCCCCTGCTACATCCACAGTGAAACCTTCCAGCCTGAGTGCGATTTGAAGGGTGCTTAGAATTGCCGCTTCATCGTCGACCACCAGAATATGTGCCTGTAACACCGCTCCAAACTAGCTGAAATCTGAAGGATAGGCCACGGCACCGTCAGCACGGAATGGACATTCCCGGGCCACAACTCCCGATCTCGGTGCTAGGGTGCGCACCCACACATGACTACCCCTAGGCCGATGGCCTCGGGCACCCTCGCCCAAACCCCGCTCGCGCATCTGTTGATCCACGTTTTGGATCGATGTTTGACGGGCACGCTTGTGCTGGAGGAGCCCACCGGGGGCAAAAGCGCGGTTTTCTTTGATCGCGGTTTGGCCCAGAAAGCGCGCACCGCCGCGCCTGTTGCCTTTCTGCGGGATGTCCTCCTCGATCTCAGCTTGGTTGAGATCGCACGCTGTGATCGCGCGCTGCATCGGGCCGCTCGGGAGCAGAAGCTTCACGGTCAGATCCTGCTGGCGGAGGGTTCCATCGAGGCAACGCAGCTGCGCTCGGCTCTTCGAGAGCAGTTGCATCGAAAAGTACTCTGGATGTTCACGCTGCCCCAGCAGACTGCTTTTGGATTTTACAGCGATATCAACTATCTGGACCGGTTTGGCGGCTCCGATAATCCCCATGCGAAAACGCTGGCGCTGATTTGGCGGGGAGTTCGGGGCCACAGCGATGAGAATACGGTGCGTTCCGTTTGCAGTGGCCTTGGGCCGACAGCCATTCGGCTCCATCCGGAGGCCCAGCTTGCCCGCTTCTACTTCGACAACACCGAACGTACGATTGTGGATGTTCTGCGCGTCAAGCCGCAATCCCTGGCTGAGCTCGTGGCGCGCGAACTTGGGCCAAGCGAGTTGGTGCAACGCCTGATCTACGCACTCACTATTTCTCGGCAGCTCGATCTCGGACCGGCACAACCGCCCCCGATCGGGATCCCAGGAAACGAAGAGTCCTCGACGCGCATGCCTATCGCTGAGCCAGTGGGTCAGGTAACCCGAGGGACACTTTCCGATTTTTCTGACAGCCAGCCTCCGGACACACCACCCCCCGCCAATTGGCAAGGCCGGGGCCCGTCAGGCCCACCACCGCGCTCCAGGGCTCCGGAGCCGGGTGGCCTCTCGCAGCGACCCCCGACAACTACCTCGCCGCGTCCTGAGGCCGGAAGCCCTCCAAGCTCAACACCGCCGGCGTCGAGCGACCCGCCCGAGGTGTTGGCGATGAAGGCGGAGATCCGGGTGCGCGCGACTGCGCGAGGCGAGAGTTACTACGAGGTGCTGGGTGTCGAGCGGGGTGCAACATCCTCTCAGATCCAGGCGGCCTTCTTTCAAGTGGCTAAGCGTTTCCACCCGGACCGGCTGGGGCCGGAATTCGAAGACGTTCGTGAGCTCATCGTTCGCTCCTTTTCGCGGATCACTGAGGCGCACCAGATCCTTTCGGAGGCGACACGCCGCGCAGAGTATGATCAGATGTTAGCTAGTGGTGGCGGTGCAGCTGATGAGCAGGAGCAGGTACAATCCGTGCTGCGAGCCACCATGGCGTTCCAGCGCGCCGAAGTCTTGCTCAAGAGGAATGCGGTAGAAGCCGCTGAGAAGGAAGCGCGTGCCGCGGTGGAGGGAGATCCTGATCAGGCCGACTACGAGGCGCTTCTCGCCTGGATTGAAGCGCTCCGCAATCCGGAAGCGGACGTCACGCAGCAGATCGCCCGGCTCTCGCGGGCCGTCAAGAAAGAGCCCAGCAACGTCCGAGCCCGTTGGTATCGCGCCCAGCTCTATAAGCGGATGGGTCGGGATACGCTGGCCCGCTCCGACCTTCGGCACATTGTCGAAATCAATCCCAATCACCTGGACGCGACTCGCGAGCTTCGTCTGTTCGAGATGCGCCGCTCCAGCCGACCCCCAAAAAACAGCAAACCTCCGACGAAAAGCGTCTTTGATAAATGGTTCAAGCGCTAGCCAATTGCGGCGCCTGACGTGAAGGCCTAGATCGTCGTCTCATGCGCACTGTTTCGGGTATCCAGGCGTCTGGCCGCCAGCACCTCGGCAACTATTTCGGAGCTATTTGCCAGTTTATTGAGCTCCAACAGGAGAGCGAAGCTTATTTCTTCATCGCTAACCTGCATTCGCTCACTACGGTTCAGAATGCGGCTCGCCTGAGTGAGCTCACGCTGGATGTGGCGCTCACCCTGCTTGCGTTTGGGGTGGACCCCAAGCGGAGTGTGCTGTTTCGTCAGGCCGATGTGCGAGAGCACACCGAGCTCATGTGGATTTTGGGAAGCGTGGTTCCGATTTCAAATCTAGAGCGCGCCCACAGCTACAAGGATAAGCTCGCTAACGCCATTCGCCCCGATTTTGGCCTCTTCGCCTATCCGGTGCTGATGGCAGCAGATATTCTTTTGTACGACGCCGATCTGGTTCCGGTGGGCAAAGACCAAAAACAGCACGTCGAATTCACGCGTGATTGGGCTACTAAATTCAACGTGGCATTTGTGCCGGGCTACGATCCGAGTGATCCTTCCGGCAAAAAGAGCGGTGTTGCCGGCTGCTTCAAACTCCCCGAGCCACGCATCCTAGAAGCTACCGCCGTCGTTCCCGGGCTGGATGGCCGCAAGATGAGTAAGTCCTACAACAACACGCTGGATCTTTTTGGTGAGGATAACGCGATCAAGAAAGCCATCATGACCATGAAGACAGATTCAACGGCAGTGGAAGCTCCGAAGCCAACCGTTGAGAGCCCCCTCTATGATCTCCTAAAATTGTTGACCACTGCCTGTGAGTTCGAGGCGATTGACGCCAGTTGGCGTGCGGGAGGTCAGGGCTATGGCCACTACAAGAAGCTACTTTTGGACTCATTTCACGCACGCTTCGATGCCGTGCGCGAACGCCGACGTGAGTTCGAGAAGGATCTCGGCGAGGTAGAGCGGATCCTGGTAGCGGGTGCTGGCAAGGCCCGGGAAACGGCCGCATTCCGCATGGCTGCCGTGCGCAGCGCGGTCGGTATCTAAGCCGTTCAGCCGAGTTCGGCGTTAGCTAGTGCTCCAATTTGGCGGAGCGCTTCATACAAACCGATTGAGACACTGTTGGCGAGGTTGAGCGAGCGCACGGCGCCCAGAAGCGGAATGCCGACCAGGTTGTCCGGGTAGCGCTCGAGGAGCCAGTCCGGTAAGCCCACACTTTCCTTCCCAAAGACCAAGGCATCCCCCTCGCGAAAGTTAACATCCAGGTAGCTCTGCTTGGCCTGTGTTGAGAAAAACCAGCGGCGGCCGGCTGGAGCCAGCGCGCTCAAAGCGGCGTCGCACGTTTCCCAGTCAGCGTGATGGTGGACGCTGACCAAATGCCAATAATCGAGGCCCGCCCGCCGCACCGCGTGGTCACTGATGTCAAACCCAAGTTTGCCCACCAAGTGCAGCGGGCAATTAGTCGCGGCGCACAGGCGCGCCACGTTGCCGGTGTTGGGTGGGATTTCCGGTTCGACCAGTACCAGATGAAACGCGCCGCCACCGGCTTTAGCGCGCAGACGAGGGCGTGTGGCTGGGGTTGGCAAGGTTTAGCAACTGCTTTTGGCCGCGGGCCGGGCGCAAAGCAAGCTTAGCTGAGGCTGGGTCGGCTTCTGACCTTGACGCGACTTCCCGAGGCAAAGTATCAAACGCCGTTGGTGCCTTCGAAATGAGCGCGAATCGTGCGGGATTCTTCGGTGGAGCGGGAGGAGCGCTGGTCCTTTGCTTGGCCCTGCCCGTCCACGCCGAGCCGATGGATCCGACCATCGAACGGCTGGTGCTCGATCCCTCCTGCCGCACGGGTCAGGGCGCCTATGCCGATGATCCGCAGAATCTGCAGCAGTTGAAGTCTGGCCCGGGCCAGGCTGAGTGGTGCGCTCCGGACGACGCCGCGTTCAAGAAGCTGGTCAGCCAATACGCGTTCGCCTTTGCTCCCACTGCGATGCACGCCGCGCGCACGACAGGCTTCGGGGGCTTCCATCTCGCGTTCGAGGGCAGCCTCACCAAGATTGATAGCGGGAAAGCCTACTGGCAAAGGGGCACTCAGGGTCCGGTGGATCCAAGCTCCAAAAAGGCGCCGGAGCAAAATGCGAATCCGGATGATTTTCTACAGCATTACGCCGTAAAGTTTCAGAAGGGTTTCGGATTCGGCCTCGAATTAACTGCTAATATTGGCTTCATGCCGCGCACGAGTTTGGTCTCCGGTGGCGCGGACTTGCGCATGGCAATCCTTGAGGGTTTCCGCACCGGCTTCATGGGCGCGATGCCTGATCTGGCGGTCGGCGGCGGTGTCCGAAGCATCACCGGGACTCCCGAATTTCAGTTAACGATTGCCAGTGCGGATGCGCAAATCTCCAAGCCATTCGTGATCGCAGATTCTTCGGTTCTCACACCTTGGGTGGGCTTCCAGCAGCTTTGGGTATTCGGCGATTCCGGCTTGGTGGATCTCACGCCCGCAACGAACGCCATTCAGTATTGCAACTACGCAGGCCTCAACCAGCCCGGCAGCCCCGATCCTTCGAAGAATGTTCAAGACGGGCAGCCCGTGTGTGCGGGTGGCTCCCCCCTTGATTTCAATAACAACGTCGTCTTCGACAAGGCGCGCCTAGAACGCCGCCGGCTCTTGTTTGGCTTGAGCTACCGCTACGAGATGCTGATGATCGCCGCGGAATTCATCACTGATTTGGGTTCCGTCGCGGACGCACAGACCGACAAGAAAGATCGCGATATCTTGCGGGGCGAAAAAGCGCAGTGGACCAGTGTGCTCGAACTGGGTGGGATTTTCTAGATCTTCCGAGCCCCCGTGATTACCATCCTCGATGTGAAGCCTGAGAGCGACATCACGTCATTGCGCGCGAGAATCGACGCTGTGGATCAACAGATCTTGGACCTGTTGGCAGAGCGGGTGCGCATCGTACTTGAGGTGGGCGAGTACAAACGGGAGCGCGGCTTAGCTGTGTATGATCCGGTCCGCGAACGGGAGATGCTTGAGAGATTGTGCTCCAGAGCCCAGGTGCCACTCGACCAAGCGACCGTGCGCGGTGTGTTTGAGCGGCTGATCGACGAATCTCGCCGGCTCGAAAATGTGCACGTTAAGCGCGAGTGATGCCCTACAGCGCGCTCGGTCAGTGCAAGGTGTACCAACCGCCGTCGTGTTCCACTTTGGGCACTTCCAGTTCTTTGATAGGTGTGAAGTGCTCAGGTTTTGAAGTTTGGGGCCCGAGCACAATGTGTACGCGTGGGGCAGCCTTCAGACGTTCAACTTCGTCGTGGAAGGCTTCTTCTTTTGCCCAGCGAGCGAGGGTTGCTTTGGCTTCCTTGCGCTTGCGCCAATACCCCCAAAGAAACAAGCCCAAGAGCCCCACCCATAGCGAGCTTCCGCCCAAAAGCACCGGCCAAAATGTGTAACGTTGGCTAACATCCGCGTTCCACTCTTGCTCGAGTGTTTCTAGACCCGCACCGTAGGACTCAGCAATTGCTTGCTCAAAGGAAAGACCTTCATTCAAGCGGGCGACGAGCCCGGAAAAGCGATGGCGATCTTCGCGCCGCACCATGAAGCGCACAAAATCTGCCGCTTGTGCATACGCTATCGAGGCACTGGCGCCATCCGCGGGGAAGCTGCGGGCCAGCTTTGACATCGGCCAGAGGTGGCCTGAAACCGTGGCGAGCCAGAGCGTCTGCAGACGAACAATCGAGCCCTCACCCGAGGCAAAGACGGCGAAGCCTTCGTTGAACCAACGCGGAACAGGCTTCCCCCGGGTTGCTTGGTGAAGCGCAATATGTGCGAGCTCGTGCCGAAAAACCTCGCCCAGATTATGATGCTCAGTCGGCTCGAGAGGCGTCGCCGTGAGCAAAACCAAACCAAGCTCTGAGTAAGCAACGCCGGAGGCGTACTCTGGATAAGGGGCTCCTTCGGGTGCGAGCACTTCCATTTCACCGGGCGTGCGTGCCACATGGACGCGCACGCGCGCCATGGGCGGCGTGCCAAGCCGCTCGGCAAGTTCGGCTCGCACACTGTTGGCGTCGGCGATCAGCTGTTGAACGCGATTGTTCAAAGAAGGATGGTAGGCGAAGGTGATCCACCCGCCGCTAAAAGTACTGAATCCTTTCGGGACCGTGACCTTCAGCGTGTTCGTATTAAGCCGCGGTGCATCTCCAGGGTGCTCAGGGCTCGCCGTGGGTGCGGGAGTAGCGCCCGACGAAACGAGGCCGGAGGCTTGTGCAGGCCCCGAGGCTTGTGCAGGCCCCGAGGCTTGTGCAGGCCCCGAGGCTTGTGCAGGCCCCGAGGCTTGTGCAGGTGCCGCCAGCGCCAGTGCGAGCAGCAGTGTTCCGCAGACGAGGGCGATGCCTCTTCGCACGCGGACGCTTATCCAACTGGTCCATGCGCGAAAGAGGTGCTCGAAAGCCCTAGACCAAAGGATTGCCCGCAGCATGGACCAATAATATGGGCACGCTGGGTGAGACCGTCGCCCCCCTTGGGAAAAAAATATCCCGCCGGGCAGGGCGCAGCAAGATTCAAGCGCTTCCGCTGCGCTGCCTAACGAAACAGCGGAAGTACCCCCGAGAGCGCAGGCGAAATGAGCCCCGCCGCCTCAGGGAAGCGACCCACCGCGTAGCCCCCACCTGCGACCACCAGCGCCCAGAGGGTAACACCAGCGTAGCTTTGGGCGCGCGAGCCAGTGCCCGGGATCCGCACCACAGCCAGCGCCGCGCCGAGCGTGATCAGGGCTTCGGCGAGAGTGCGAGCCACGTGCTGATCCGCGCTCAGAGCGCGCAGCGCCACGAGTAGCATTCCGAGCGCAGCTGTGGCCAGCCCCGTGTAAGCGAGCGCGGCGCCGAGCCCCTGGGCAGCGTGCGAAGCGCTACGTTGCAAGCTAACGATGCGAGCCGCCGCGATCGCACAGAGCGAAAGCACGCCGACGGCGACTCCGGCAAACGTGGCCCCACCGAGCGGCCGATGGTGGGTCTGCGTGGACACCCACGAGCCAACATAGGCTAACATCCAAAAGCTATTCCCCAACACGCCGAAAAGGCCAAGCAGAACCTGGCGAGAGGGGCGGAGTTGGGCAAACACCCACGAAAGGGGCATGAGGAGCGAAGCCCCGCCCAAAATAGAGAGCATGAGCGTTTGCGTTTGCGTCGGCCTGTGCGCCAATAGAGCCGACCCAGCACCCACGAGCAGCGACACGCCGAGACCCCAAAACCAGCCGATTTCGGCACGGTTGGGCGAACTCATGCGCTCCGAAGTTCCAGTCGGATGCGCCCGGCGAAGCGATCCGGAAGGTAGCCTTGGTCCAGAAACCAATGAACTGAGCGACCCAACGCGAGCCGTGCCGAACGATGTTGATAGCCGAGCTCTCGCTCCGCCTTCCGGCTATCCACCCAGGCGTAGCCGGACGTGTACGCGCGCAAAAGCTTGGGTGTCACTAAAGGCTCTTCGCCTTTCAGGCGGCTGAAGAGCGCCAACAGGCGGCCGAGCAAAAGTGCGGTAGAGGCGCTCAAGCCAGGCTTGCCGGAGGCTAGCCCCGTCACGTCCGAGAGCGTGCTCACGAGCTCCGCAAACGTGAGATTCTCACCTCCTAGCAGGTAGCGCTCGCCAACCTTCCCCTGCTCCATCGCGAGCACGTGGCCGACGGCGACATCCTCGACGTCGACGATGTTGAGGCCACCGTTCGGGACGCTGACCTGAACACCGGGAGAAGTGCGCAGATAGTAGAGAATGGCCCGACCCGTGGGCGTTGGTTTGCGATCACCTGGGCCCACGGTGGAGCCCGGCAAGACAACGACAATGGGTTGCCCCGCACGCGCAGCCGCAAGCGCTACTTCCTCGGCTTGGCGTTTCGCTTCCACGTAAACTTCAGGGTCGGCCACGTTGAATGCGTGGGTTTCGTTGATGGGCTCTTCGGTCTTCGCAATGCCCAGAGTTGCGAACGAACTGGTGACGACAATTTTGCTCAGCTTCCGTCGGCGTGCGGCTTCGAGCACCGCTTGGGTACCTGTGACGGCGGGAATGATCACGGATTTGGGATCCCGGCTTCCCCACTGGAAGTGGGTGGCCACGTGAAAGAGGCGGTCGCAACCATGGAGTGCTCGAAACACTGTGTGATCCACGGTGATGTCGCCGTACGCCAGCTCGAATTGGGTGGCAGGCAAGCCCGCCAGAGCGCGTAAATCCGAACCGGTACGCACGAATCCGCGCACCTTCTCGCCGCGTTCCAGCAGCTTTCGAACCAGGCAGGATCCAATAAAACCCGAAGCGCCTGTGACTAGAATCCAGCCTTTTTGCATGTGTCTCGTCTCGT
>CAZSUA010000094.1:0-6032 GCA_964609655.1 uncultured Polyangiaceae bacterium
AGCATGCTTACTACCTGTTTCCATGAGAAAGGTGGCCCACGCCGGGAGCGAAGTTCGAGCGGCCGAGGTTCAGTCAGTGTGAGTGGCCTGCCAACACGTACGCCCCGATGGGGCGCGCATCGGGTGACCAGGCGACATCGGCACGCACCACGAAGGTCTTTCCTTGATGAACGCGGAGCCCCGCACCAATTCCATACTTCAGCCCCAATCCGCTGCCATCGAGCTCCGGGCGCTGCTTGAAATCAGCCCACAAGCGTCCGCTGTCGGCGAAGGTTGCGATACCGATCGCCCAAGGTTTCTCAAGCCAGCTAAACTGGGCGACGCGTGTGCGTAGCTCGACGCTGTTCATGGCTTTGACGGTTCCGTAGTAGCGCTGGCCCGGGACACCGCGCACCCCTTGATTGCCACCGATCGCAAAGGTCTCGTCAAAACGGGCAAGCTCATAGAAGGGCGGTGAACCAATCAGGGCGTCGAAGGTTGCCCAAAACACGAGCACCGAACGCAGCTCGCTTACCGGGAAGTAGAACCGCGCGGCAGCGTTGAGCTGCTGATACGGGAACGGATAATTGCTCAAAACGCGCGGGCTCGCTCGAAACGTCAGCTGGTGGTATTGGCCACGGGAGGGGTCGATACTGTTGTCTCGCGTGTCGAAACCCGTGATTGCTTCCAGCAGAAGCACTCCGTGGTTGTTGGTGCCGCGCAGCCAGCGCCTGACCTCCGGGGGCCCCTCACTCAGGTCTCGCGCGAGAATCGAGCTGGGTCTCACGCTGATCCAGTTCTGTGAAACCGAGGCACCGAGGCCCGCAAATGTCGAGTACGGCAGATTCAGGCGACCGCGTGCCGACAATGTCGGCCGCTTCCGCGTGTGCAGGTCACGGTCGGCATTCTCCCCGGCTGGCCGTACCGACGCGTTGCCAATACCAAAGTAGCGCATGTTGGCTTCGCTCACGTGATCCAAGCGAATGTCTAGCCGTAGCCGTCGCTCCAAGAGCGCAGGTTGGGCGAACGAAAGATAGCCCTGAAAATAGGGAAACTCGAGCCCCTTGGCGTGCGTGTTCTTGACCGTTAGGAATGCCCCACCCTCGAACCGCCAGTCGAACGGAACCGGCTGCTCGGGCGCGGGGAGTGCCACACTTCCGAGAAAGCCTGCTCCGACTCCCACGTCAGTGTCGCCTCCCACCAAAGGCACAGCGCCCACCTCCACCTCATGCCTGCCCGAGGGATTGATTCGCTCCTGGGCGCTAGCCGCGGAGCTCAGGCAAAGTAACAGGAACGGCCAGGATCGCATTCAACGTCGTGTCAGCAAGGAGCATGCCGCACTCTGGAGTCGAGTGCGGGATTCGTTCAAAGGGATTGGGAATGTGGTAACGCAGAGGGGTGCCTGCACCGCTCCCACCACCTCCGGAATGGGCGAGCTCGCTCTTGAGCGTCGGTATAACGGGGACCAATGGCAAGACTTCCACCACGATCATGGTGGCTCGTCTGCTCGGGCTTCTGGCACGACCTGTGGCGAGCGTGACCACTCTCGGCTGCTTCCTAGACGATGAACGGCAGACGGTGCCTCGCCACTACGCGGGCTTTTTGGCGACCATGGATCGGTGTCGAGCTCTTGGCGGACGTTACGCTGCACTCGAGCTTACCAGCGAAGCCTTAGCGTTCGGTTTCGCCAAAGCCTGGCCGTGCCGGGTTGGAGCTTTCACCAACTTGAGTCTGGATCACTCGGATGCGCACGGTTCAATGGAGCATTACCTGGCTTCGAAGGCACAGCTATTCATGTCGCTGCCCGCTTTGGGCACTGCCGTACTCAACGCTTGTGATCAGAATGCAGCGCTCTTGACGGAAGTGCTCGGCGACGGTGTGGACGTGATTCGGTACGGCCTGGGGTCACGCGGTCCCGCGTGGGCAGCCTTGGATTTGGCTGCGGAGAACCTGGAAATAGGCTTCGAAGGCACGCGCGCGGCGTTGTCTCCTTCGCCCCGCTTCCCCGATCTGCCTTCGCATCTCGAGCTTCAGATGATTGGCGAAGTGTTCGTGGAAAACGCGTTAGCCGCGTTGGGGGTTGCGCTTGCGTTGGGAGTAACGCCCGCTCGTGCTATCGATGAGCTGGCGCGCATTCCGCCGCCGCCGGGTAGATTCCAAGTCGTGAAGCGGCAGCCGTACATCATTGTCGATTATGCACACACCCCAGACGCACTCGCGCGCACGCTTGCCACCGCGCGTCAGCTCTGTCGCGGTACCCTTACGGTGGTGTTTGGAGCTGGTGGAGATCGTGACAAACAAAAGCGGCCCTTGCTCGGCAGCGCAGCGCGCGACGCCGACCGTATCGTCCTCACCTCTGACAATCCGCGCAGCGAGCCACCGGAGAGGATCATGGATGAAATCGCCTGCGGGATTGGCGCGCATGCGGGCCTCAAACGCGACGCTGACCGCGCCCAGGCTATTCGCGCAGCCATTCATGGTGCCGGCAGCGAGGATCTTGTGCTGATCGCCGGCAGGGGACACGAGCAAAGCCAAGAGGTAAACGGGAGCCACTTGACGCTTTCAGACGTAGCCATCGCCCAAGAGCTCGGGCTCCGTTAACCTTGGCTGAAGCTCGCGTCGTTCGAGTCGCCGTAGCGGCAATCCGCGGCAATGTGGCAAATACCCTCGTTTGGAAAGGTTTGAGCAGGAGTGTTTTCTCCGATTTTTGCCAAGGCACAGAGCTTGCAGACGCCGCGCCTACCGAGGAACGCGTTCGACGCTGGGTTGGCGCTCTCGGGAGGAGTGCTCCCATGTTCGTTGATCGATCCAAGTTCTTAATCATGACCGGAATGCTAGCGTCCGGAGGCCTGGGCAGCTTGGCATGTGACCGCTTCGCCAATGCCGACCGTTCGGCGCCACAGCCCGTAGCCGTTGTTACGACGGCAAACGCCTTGCCAGCCTTGCCGGTTGCGGTGGAGATCATCGAGCCTGCGGCGTTGCCAGGCGCCCCGGTTTGCGATGACAACTCGGGGGTGCCCGAGGAGTGTCCGTCCGTGGGCCCTTCCGATGAAGGGGGCTGTCCAAATCTCGTCTTCAAACGTTGCAACGATTTTAAGATTGCAATGAAGCCGCGAGTGGCGTCACAAGCCGTGGCTTGCCTAAGAGCGCTCAAAGGGAACGAGCGCTGCGATTCGGCGCGCATCAATCAGTGTGGTCACGCCGCGCTCATGTCAGCCTGCCCGGAGCCAGCCCGGCCCAAAAAAGGGCAGCTGCAAGTTCCTTCGGCTGCAAACGGCACCCAGCTCGCCACTGTCATGATCACGCCGGACACCACGCCGGATCCTTCGCCCGTTGCGGCGGCCTGCAATAATGTGCTGAGAAGCTGCGGAGAAAGATCGCTTGGCCCATCCATGGCTGACTGTCGCCAAACCCTGGCGGGAATGACCGAAAGCGGACGCTCCAACATGGTGGATTGCGTGAGCGCCCACTGTCTCGATCGCGGTCTCTATGGTTGCGAAGCCATGCCCAGAGACGTTACCGCCCAGCAACGCTAGCTCGGGATCTCGCTAAGCCGGCGCGAGCATCGAACACCCGCCGGATCGTGCTGACAAGATCGTCTAAATTTACCGGTTTAACCAAAAAACGATCGGCTCCCAGCGACGACAAGAGCTGCCATTCCCGCGGCCCACCGGAGCCTGTCAGCACGATGATCGCCACGGAATCAGCGTTTGGCCGGGACCTCAGCCGTTGTGTCACCGCCATTCCATCCAAAACAGGCATGGAGAGGTCCACAATCACGACTGAAGCGGGGCGCTGCTCAAAAGACTGAAGCGCGGTCTGCCCGTCAGGCACGCATTCAACTTCCGCCCCAGGGAATGCCTTTCGCAAGCAGAGATTCAAGACCTCACGAAAGTCCGAATCATCCTCAGCTACTAGAATTCTGACGGGGTCCAGGCTTATGGCCTGAGCGTTCGCCAGCGACTGCCGAAATTGTTCGACGGTCTCGGTGCGGCCGCTCGGATCCTTCGCAAGCGCACCCAGGAGCACCTCATCAAACGCTCGAAGCGTTGGTTGATTGTCACTCGGAACAGGCACTTTGGAGATAGCATGCTGAACCGCAAGCCCCGACGCACGGTCGGCGAAAAAGGGGGGCGCACCGACCAAAAGCTCGTACGCGACGCAGCCCAACGAGTAGACATCGCTCTTGACCGTTGCGCCCGCTGTGCGGTCGTCGAATTGGAGCTCGGGCGCGACGTAGCCCGGCGTTCCCGCGCCATCCTTCGCCCGTTCGCCGTCGTGGATCGCCAGCCCGAAATCGGAAATTCGTGCGCGAAGATGAGTGCGATCAATCAGGATATTGCTTGGCTTAATATCCCGATGAATCGTCCCAGCCTCGTGAATCGCCATCACTCCATGGCAGATCTGATCCAATATGCTCAGACATGCCTGGCGGTCAGGAGGCGAAGGTTGCTTGCCGCGCCATGAATCCAAACTCTGGCCGTCGACAAGCTCCATGACAATGTACGGACTAGCTTGGTGCTCGCCGAAAGCGTGAATGCTGACCACGTTCGGATGACTGACGAGCGCCATAGCGCGGGCTTCGAATTTGAAGCGTGCGCGAAACGCATCGGACCGGAATGCCTTTCGAATGAGCTTGATCGCCACCTTCCGCTGTAAGATTTCGTCGAACGCGGAGTAAACAACCCCCATCGCTCCACGACCCAATACCCCTAGCACGCGATAATTCTCACCTAAGCTCGCGTCGGGAGAATGAACGGCCACCTCAGGTGGGGTGCACGCGTCGTGCCGCAGCGCGGCGCGGGAGAAAATGGCCGTTTGGGCAAAAGGCCACGCCTCCATCGGTCCTGGGAGTCACAGCCTACTGTGGCTAAAACGAGCATACGAACCAAAGCGCCGCGGTGTCGTACGCTACATGACTCGCCGCCGCGGCAGAGTTGTGTGAATCGTGCGCCGTCTCGTCGAACCTTCAGCGCGAGTTACTGGCATGAGACTTGTATAGGGTTCACTAGGAGCCGAAAAGCGCTGCATCTCAGTAGCTCTTCCTGGTTTCACTTTTTCTTTGGCTGCAACTGAATCGGAGGACTCCGTGGGAATCTTAGTGTTCATTATTTTTGGTGTGATTGTAGGCTTTGTTGCTCGGGCGCTGATGCCGGGGCGCCAGAGTATGGGGCTTATCATGACAGCGCTGCTCGGAGTAGCGGGCTCGTTCATCGGCGGTTTCCTCGGAAGCCTGATCAGTGATCGGCGAGTCACGGAGCTGCACACGGCTGGCTTAATCGGCAGCGTTTTGGGAGCGATCCTGCTTCTTGTGCTTGGAAAAAGCCTCCTCGGCTCACGCCGCGGCACCATCTAATTCACCGCGTTCTAGGAAGTAGCGTGAAGCTTTTTCGTTGCGAGTGCGAGGCGGAGATCTTTTTTGAGAACACTCAGTGCTTGAGTTGCGGTCGTTGACGAAAGCGCTTCCGCAAAGCGAAGCTTGCTTCGATCTATTGATGCGGGAGTGGATGGGGCTTTCGATTGCGCTCAATTCGTTGAACCGAAGTATGGGCCTTCCGGATGCCTATCCGTTCGCAATCTCCGAGAAAGTCGGTGAAAAGCTGCGTTTCATCCATGATCTCATCCAAAATCTGGAGCAGTCGGCGTCGATGCCGCGTTCGTCGGAGCGCGTTGCGGCAGCCCCTCAACTTGCGGCTCCATGATGCGTTTCCTTGGGGCGGTTTCGGGTGTGCAATGCATGATTCACTAAAACTTGGTTCATCGGGCAAAACTTGGGCGGCTCTGGTTGGCGTCGCGGCTCTCTCTGCGTGCTCTTCGGAGGGCGATAGCAGCCTCTTTACGAGCATTTCCGGGAACGCCACGGATGCCATCGCGTCGGGGCGGGCGGGACGTGACAACTCGGGCGGGAATGGTTCAGGAGGTAGCCTGCAGCCGCAAAGAAGCGGCGGGAATGCCAGCGGAAGCATAGCCGGGGCTGGCCTCGGTGTGGGAGGTGCTACCGCGAGTGCGGGCGGTGTCTCCGCGAGTGCGGGCGGTGTCTCCGCGAGTGCGGG
>CAZSUA010000094.1:6132-16979 GCA_964609655.1 uncultured Polyangiaceae bacterium
CGAGTGCGGGCGGTGTCTCCGCGAGTGCGGGCGGTGTCTCCGCGAGTGCGGGCGGTGTCTCCGCGAGTGCGGGCGGCGCGGTTTCGATGTGTCAGACGGGTAGCGTGGACCGCTGCGACGGCCGCGATCAAAATTGTACGGAGGGCACCGCCGATGAACGTTGTCCGGAGGGCTGCAAAGGAGCCAGTTTTGGCAATCACGGATATATGTTCTGCCTCTATAATTCCAATCGCGCGGAGGCTCGCGCGCTGTGCGAACGCAGTGGCCTCTATCTAGCTTCAATCGACAGCGCTCTGGAGAACGCATGGGTGCGCGCGACAGCAAAGGGCGCCGGAATAGAATCGGCCTGGCTTGGTGCGCGCGACGCGGCAGCAGAGGGTACGTGGCTGTGGATTGACGGCCGCCAATTTTGGCAAGGCAACGCGTTAAGAACACCGGTAGCGGGCACATATGCAGCCTGGTTCAGCGGGCAGCCGACTAACGATGGCGGCGCGCAAGATTGCCTGCTCATGCGTGCCGACGGCCTCTGGGAGGCCATCGAATGCTCGGAGCCCCAGTCAGGGTTTGTCTGCCGCGCTGATTAAGGCGGGCTGCGACGCTCAGTTTATGCGCGTCCTGTACTCACAAGGAACTCGAGCTCTTCGTCTGTGATCGGCTCGCCCGCCAACAAGTACTCGGATAAGTTGTGTGTGTGAGTGGACGCAGGGCGCGCTTCCGTCGCACGCGATAGCCATTCACGCCCGAGTGCGTCGGAGTGGAACGAATCGTAGGGCTCCCAATCGGTGATATCGCTGGTCCGCGGGCTATCGCCGTGCAGCGTGCCCACGAGCACTTCGTCGGCCAAGGTGTCGGCTTCAAACAGAAAGGGGTCGTCCCAAGGTTGAAGCTCGGTAAAACGACCAGGAAGTGTGATTTGTTCGTGGATGCCGGGCTGCTTCAGCGTTAAAAACAGAAGGGCGCCAGCGCCCACTGCGAGCGCCGAGACTCCGAATAGTATCCAAGGGTATTTCAAGGGTTCCTCCGATTTGGCGTGAGCGGTACACTGCAATATTGCAATCGGCGTGCCGCGAGCGCTGCCGGACGCGCCCGCTTCATTGCTAAGGTATTTAAGGGACTATCGACACGAGAACTTCACTGTTGTGTCGACAATAATGCGTCGCCAAATCACCCCACCCGTGTCGCATCTGCGTTCTACTCGACGATTCTACTGGGGGACGAATGTGGCTCATGGCTGGACAAGCGTCAAAGCCTGCACCCAACGTGTGATGGTGGCTTCCGCTAGCAGCGCCCAACGCGATGCCCAGGGCCACCAAACGTCAGGATTCAACGCCGCAAACGTCCCGCCGACTGCCACAACGGCTACGATGCACAGCCACAGGCCCACGTTTGTATTGAGCGGCACCACATCGGCAACTTCTTGCTCGGGGAGATCCGCGATATCCATCGCGTCAAGCTCGGGTATCGAAGGAGCCTGAATCGAAGGAGCCTGAAGGGAGTGCGCTCGTTCGGAGAACTCGCCCGCACCCGCAAAGGGTGCCAGGGCTGAAGCCAACTCTTGAACTCGTTGATAGCGCAAGGCCGGATCCTTCGCCAAGCACCGGCTAACGATGTTTTCGATCTCCGGCGGCAGGTCCACACACAATGTCCCGAGCGCCTTGGGCTCCCCCGAAAGCACGAGCGCACAAGTGTGCGTCACGGTGCTTCCGTCAAAAGCGCTGACTCCCGAAAGGAGCTCGTAGAGCACGGTTCCCAACCCCCAAATATCCGCCCGCCCGTCCACCACCGTAGATCCTTCGAGCTGTTCCGGCGCCATATAGCTGGGCGTTCCGAGCGGCCCCCCTAGATTAGTCGGGTGTCGCTCCGGGTTAATGCCCGTCGAAATGCCAAAATCCAGAATTTTGATTCTCCTGGCATTGCTGCAGAAGAAAAGATTCTCCGGCTTCAAATCCCGATGAACGACGCCTTTTTCGTGCGCTTCCTCGATTCCCAAACAAGCCTGAATCACGAAGGAAGCAGCCGTGGAAACGGGCAGCGGACCCTCCGTTGTTAAGAGCGCACGCAAGTCCTGACCCTGCAAGTGCTCCATCACCATGAAAGGGACTCCGGAGGGGAGGCGCCCATAGTCCAGGATGCGTGCAATGTGCTCATTCTCGAGCGAGGCGAGAACACGCCCTTCTTCCACGAATCGGACTGCGAGCGTCGGATGGTGGGCCAGGTCCTCACGCATCATCCTCACGACAACCACGCGATCCAACGCTATGTGGCGCGCGCGCCACACGACTGCTTGGCCCCCCGTGGCAATATGCTCCAAGAGCTCATATTTTTGATCGATGAGCTCGCCTGGCAAATAGGAGACACTGGGGCCGGGCCCGGGAAGCCCGTCCAATGCTGGAATGACTCCTGTCGTCACGATGTGAAGCTGGGGCAAAACTGCAGGGTTCACTTTCGATTCTCTCTGCAAAATGTAAGGCGGCAGTGAATCGCCTCGCTTTCGCGGCAAAATCGGCATTGAAACGCGGGGAAACTTGCTGTGTTTAGCGAATGTTCGGTCACGCGGTGTGTGCTTTGCACCCCGCGTGCCAGTTCCGACGGCTAGCGCTTGAATGGCCCTCTGGGCTACAGAGCGCTCTCATGTCTCGTGTGCTAGTGACCGCAGCCCTTGGAAATGTCGGAAGCGAGGTCGCGCGCGAATGCACAGAGCGCGGGTTGACGGTTCGGGCGGCTGGGCTCTCGGAGGCTGAATTAAAGGGCCGCTTCCCCACACTCGAATCAGTCCAATTCGATTTCCTCGATCGCGCAACGTGGGCCGGGGCGCTCGCGGGTTGCGACGCGGTCTTCTTGCTGCGGCCGCCACCACTCGGTGATATGGACGCGACACTCAACCCGTTCGTCGATGCGGCGTACGTCGCTGGCGCTCGGCACATCGTGTTTCTATCGGTCGCTGGCGCGGACCGGATGAAGTGGGTTCCACACCGCAAGGTCGAGCTTCATCTCGCTTCGACGGGCAAGGCTTGGACGGTACTCCGACCGGGCTTCTTCGCGCAGAACCTGAAGGACGCCTACCGACGCGACATCGTAGAAGATGGGCGCCTCTACGTCCCGGCGGCGGATGGCCGGGTGGCGTTCCTCGACGTTCGTGACGCAGCCGAGGTCGCGGCGCTCATCTTCGAAGATCCAAGCGCCTACCGACAGAAGGCGCTCACCTTGACTGGGCCCGAGGCCATCACATTCGCGCGTGTTGCTGAGCTGCTCTCGGGCACACTCGGCAAAACCATCCGCTACGAGCCGGCCAGCATACTGGGCTACATTTGGCACCTTCGCACCAAGCGCAAGCAGTCCTGGATGCAGCTGATCGTGCAGACCATCCTGCACGTCGGCCTCCGCCGCGGTGACGCGGAGACCCTCGAGGCTACCGTCGAGAAGCTGCTGGGACGACCACCGCGCTCGCTAGCGGACTACATCGCGCGGGACGCCGAGGTCTGGCGGTCCTGACGAGCCAGCGGGCCTCTGACCGTGGCCTTGCATCTAGCACCGGCGTGGAAGGCTCACACAGAAGGTGGTGCCGGGCTCCGCCGCCTCAACCCCAATGCTTCCGCCATGCGCTTCAATCGCAAGCTTGCAAAACGTCAGTCCAAGGCCTTGACCCACGCGAGAAACAGCGCGGTGACCCGCATCGACTTGCACGAACTGTTCGAAGATCCGCTCGCGCATCTCAGGCAAAATACCGGGGCCCCTATCAGCGACGCGAATCTCGATGGCATTCTCGCGCTCAATCGCCGTAACCCGAATTTCACTCTTTTCAGGCGCATGGCGGAGCGCATTGTCGAGCAGATTTTCAAGCACCCGCCGCAGGAGATCTTCGTCGGCCAAAAGCACTCCGACGTCGATCGCGCGCCCGAGCGTGACACCAGCGGTTCTTGCCTTAAGATCGTGGGTGTCCAAGAGCTCTGCTACCAGAGCATCGAGATCAACATCGAAAAGGCGGGGCGCCAATTCTCCTTGTTCGCTCTTGCTGATATCTAGCAAGTTCAGAACCAGGCGCATCAGGGAACGCACTTCGTCGCGGATGCGTTGCGCGGAATCTCGGGCGCGCGCGGGCAATTCGGGATTCCGGAGCAATAGCTGCGCGTGAAGGTCCATCGAGTTCACAGGGTTCTTCAGATCGTGCACGACAAACGCACTCAATCGCTCCTTTTGCAGCTGCAGACGCATCAAGTCATCGCGTTGACGACGCACGCTCTCGTAGTGCTCGCCAAGTTCAGCGCTCATTCGTTTCAGCTTGAGCGCAGCTTGAATGCGGAGCACAAGCTCGGTTGGGCTTATCGGCATCGTGAGAAAATCATCGGCGCCGGCCCGGAGGGCTCGATCAAATGTGTCCACATCGCGTGACGCAGTGAGAAACACCACCGGCGTCTCCAAACCGCCTGGCAAGCTTCGGATTCGGGCGCACACCACAGAGCCATCGGGACCCGGTGGCATGCGTGCATCCAAGAGCACACAATCAGGCTTCTCCGCCTCGAAGGCACGGAGCCCCTCCTCGCCGTTGGCGGCCAAGCACACGAGGTAGCCTTCGTGTTCAAGCGTTGCACGCGCTAACGCCAGATTGTCGGGATTGTCATTCACGACGAGGATCTTTGGACTGATCTGAACCTTATCCACGATCCGACCTGCCATCCGGGCCGCCCAGCATCACTTGGACCTGGTGTTGCGCGCCATCGTCGCAAAGCTTGAGAAGATTTCCCGGCACCAAGTTCCCATCCACTTCAAATCGAACCACACCGCGACACACGCCATGGGGATTCTCAACACGGATGTGATAGGTCGCCCCCTTGTATCGATAGGTCGCCTCAAAACGCGGCCAAGCTGACGGGATACAAGGGTCGATCTGGAGTTGACCCAACGTGAGTCGCAAGCCCAAAATGTGGCTAATTGTGATGGTATACATCCAGCCTGCGGCGCCCGTATACCAAGTCCATCCCCCACGCCCCATATGTTGAGGTGACGCGTAGACATCGGCCGCCACTACATACGGCTCCACTTGGTAGGTGCGGACCTTCCCTGCGCCATCACCGTGGGAAATGGGATTCAACATCGCCATTAACCGATGGGCACGATCCCCTTCTCCGCTCATGCAAAGCGCGAGCACGGTCCATAAGACGCCGTGGGTATATTGGCCGCCATTCTCACGCACGCCCGGAGGATACGCGCTAATGTAACCAGGATCGGGCGTTGAGAGATCAAAGGGCGGCGTGAGCAAACACATCAGCCCCTGCTCCTTTCGGATCAGGTGAGTTTCGGCTGCCTGAAGCGCGCGCTCGGCGCGAGCTGGATCTCCGATCCCAGCGATCGTCGCCCACGACTGCGCAATCGCATCGATGGTGCACTCGGCTGCGGTGTGCGTTCCAAGCGGCGTACCGTCGTCGAAGAACGCTCGGCGGTACCATTCTCCATCCCAAGCGTGCTCGTTCACCACATGCGTCAAGTGCTTGAGCTGATTCTCACCGCGAACCATTGTGTCCGTGTCGCCGCGTAGCCGTGCCACGCGTCCGAATTTCTGTAGCGTCGCCGCAAGAAACCAGGCCAACCAAACGCTCTCGCCCTGGCCACCGGTTCCAACGCGATTCATCCCGTCGTTCCAATCTCCAGCGCGGATGGTTGGCAGCCCATGGGGACCCTGGGTAGTGCCAACCGACAGCGCGCGCAGGCAATGCTCGTAGAGAGAGAAATGCTCGAGAGATGCTGGTGGACATCCGAAGAGATCCTCTTCACCCGGTTTCAAGCTTCGCTCTTCGAGAAACGGGAGAGCTTCATCCAATACCGAAAGATCGCCCGTGGCCAGCACATACTCTGCGGCAACGTATGGCAACCACAGCATATCGTCCGAGCAATTCGAACGGATACCTTCTCCCGTTTCTGCGTGCCACCAGTGTTGGACATCGCCCGCTGCAAATTGGCGCCTCGCGGCCCGAAGCAGGTGCTCGCGAGTGAGCTCCGGTCGGCAATGCAAGAAGGCCAAGGCATCTTGAAGCTGGTCGCGAAAGCCGAACGCACCACTTGCCTGGTAAAAGGCCGCCCTGCCCCAGAACCGACAACTGAGGGTCTGGTAAAGCAGAAAGCGATTCGTCATCAAGTCTAAGGCTGGATCAGGTGTCTTGATGCAAATATTGCCCAGCACATCATCCCAAAGTTTGTTGACGCTCTCGAACTCTGCCTGCACTTTTGCCGAGTCCGAATACTTGGCCGCAAGGGCGAGAGCCTCATCAAGAGAATTGCCCTCCGCCAGCACGAAGGTGACTTCGAAGGTTTCCCCAGCCTCGAGCTTTACGGGAAGCTGAAACGCAGCACAGGGATCGTAACCCGAACCCTTAGTGCCCGAGAGCATGACGCGTTGGAGGGCTGCGGGTGCTTCGTGGGAGCCGCTCAATCCGAAAAACTCTTCTCGATCGCAGGTCATGCTATCGACCGGTCCGGAGCACGCAAACACCGCGCGAGCCTGCGGGAAAGGGGAAAACGGATTGGACGCCACGATGGCCCTGTCGGCTTCAAACCACTCGGTCGTCGTGGTTAGGCGGGTGACCTCACGCTGCCCACCGAGCACCCATTCAACGATTCCATACAGCGAGTGGCGCCGGGCTCGTCGACCCTGATTTCGAAGGCGGATCCGAAACAGTTTCGCTGGCTCCTCCCGGGCGACAAATACCAACAGTTCGTGCTCGATCTCACGCTCCGTATGCTCGAATGCCGAGTAGCCCGCACCGTGCCGCACGATATAGCTTGCAGGCGACCGTGCTGGCCCAGGCGTCAAGGATCGGGTTACGCCGTCCTCCTCATCACGCACGTAGAACAGCTCCCCCGGCGGGTCGCAGATAGCATCGTTGCTCCATGGAGTCAGACGATGGCGTTGACTATTACGGTGCCAAGTCGCTCCGGAGCCAGCCTCGGATACGACACAGCCAAAGTTGGGATTCGACATCACGTTGCACCAAGGGGCCGGAGGCCTCTGACCAGGCCCGAGCACCATGAGATACTCGCGACCGTCTGCGGTGAAGCCGCCTATCCCGTTGTCGAAGGTGAGCTTGGGGCGTGTCAGGGTTGGAGGAGCGTAAGTGCGAGGATACGCCTGCTTCAGGCGAGGGGGTAACGTTGACGTCGCGGCGCCGTCGTTTCTTAACTGCTGCGCCAGCGCACCTCGGGAGGCGGACAGCACGACCCGCGCCATGTGACAAATCAGCTCCAGATCGGCTTCAGCGATTAAAGACGCTGTACGCAAGAAGACGCCACCAGGTTGGTCACGCAGGCTTTCAGCGGCGCTCGCGCCTATGAGATCGAGGAGTGCCTCCTTGAGGGGTTGCAGGTACCCCGACGGCTCATGGTTCACGATCATGAGGTCGACAAATACGCCGTTCAGCCGCCAAAATTCGTGAGCCAATAACAACTCGCGCGTGAGCTGAATGAAATCGGGTGAGTCGATGCGCAAGATGACAAGTGGCAAATCGCCAGATATGCCTTGAGCCCAAATCGCGGAGTGGCCCGCGCCGCTGGAGCTTGGTTTGGTTAACAAGACCCGAAGCGCACGCTCGGGAAACATGATGCGCGAGAGCAACCGTTGAAACAGGTGCGATTGAGCAGCGCTGATGCCCACGTGCTGCAATTCCACCCGCGAATCTGCCCACGCCAGTTCGAATGTCCGATCAAACATATGCGGGGCGGCAAAGCTTTCTATTAGTTCGAGTGCGACCTCACGTGACCCACAAACCAGAGTCGTGAGCGAGAAACTTGCGCGCTGACCTGGTAACAGTTGCGTCTCACGTCGAAGCACGATCGCCGGATCAAGCACCGAGCCCGATGTTCCGCTGAGCCTTGCCCCCCACCCCACGCCGACAGGGTTCGCCAGGGTGTGTCCTCGGCCGACAAACAGCGCTCGTGATGTTTCGAAGGTCAGCCCTCCAATGCCATCGCCTTCACCTGTCAATATCTGCGCCACCCAGACAGGCTCTTCCTCAGGCTTTCGGGGACGTCGTCGTGCCAGAATTGCGCCCTTCAAGGGCAAAGCCTCCGTCTCAATGAAAAGGCTGTTGAAAGCTTGGTGTGTGCGATCCGCGGCGCGCGGCGCGAGGGCGAGCTCAAGGTAAGTCGTGAGATCGAGGCGGTGCGGAACACTATCGTGATTGATCAAGGTGAAGCGCCGCACTTCGGCTGGAAACTCAGGGGACAAGACGACCTCAGTCAGAGTCTCAATGGCGCCATCCCGTCGATGGAATTCGACTCGATCGATATGGAAAGAAGCTTGATAGGAATCTGGCTCTGCGTGAGTGGGTTGGTAACCTGCGGACCAAAGGCGTTGCGTAGAGAGGTCACGGACATAGGCATAGGAACCGCCACAGCCGAGCGTCGCGTCTTCGCGAAACCGGTTGATATCGTGACCCTTCCATGAGGTGTATCCGCCGCCATGTCCCGTAATGACCGTCGTAAGTTCACCGCAGCCCAAAAGATGCACCCGCCGTGCCCCGTCGGCAATTCCTACGTATTCACTTCCGTCCAGGTCAGGTTCCGTCGCTTCCGCTCGAAGCATCTCGACCGCTGGTATGTTGACCAGAGGAGTACTACTAGGAACTCGTTCTTCTAGCAAAAGCGCGGTGGCCTTGATCCGGGGATCGACGTGAAAGCGACGTTGCATCGGTTGATCGTGGAGTACATTGTCTAACGCAACCAACGACATTCCCTGATGATGCGCCATGTAGGCTTTCACGATCACGCTGCGGCGGCCCGGCGGCAAATGGGAAGCCGTGAAATCAACGGATTCGTAGTACCCATACACGCCTTCCAGATTCTCCAAGCACAACTGCTTGAGGTTTGCCAATGCTGACTTCGGCTCGATCAGCAGAGCCAACACACTGGCGTACGGCGCGACGACCAAGTCCTCAGCAAGACCAGACTTGAGGCCTAGCCCAGGCACCCCAAACGCCCGATATTGGTACGTCATCCCGAGGTCCATCACGTTGTACGCGGCCTCGGAGATGCCCCAGGGCACATCCCGCTCCTTGCCATACGCGATCTGCTTGGCGACCGCTGCATGGCATGTTTCGCTCAACAGCGTGCCACGGTAAAGCTTCGTGACCAAGAGCGGCATAAGATATTCGAACATGGAGCCGCTCCAAGATAACAACACTGGGCGTCCAGCTGTGAGCGTGCGAGGCCGCCCCAGCCGAAACCAATGCTCTTGTGGCACATCCCCCTTCGCAATAGCGACGAGACTCGCCAAACGGGCTTCAGACGCCAATAGATCGTAGTGCGATGTGTCGAGGCGCACGTTGCTTGCGCTATAACCAATCGCGAATAGGCGGCGTTCCGCGTCAAACAGAAAGCCGAAGTCCATCGCATCGGCAAGTGCGCCTAATCTTCCTGCAAGCGTATCCAGCTCTCCGCAGGTCTCCGCGTTGGTGTTCCGGCAGTCTTCTAGCTCGGCCCGAAGCTTCGCAACGTAAGCCTTGCACACGGAATGCTCTTCAGTTGCGGCGGTCGTTCGACGTGCTACGGCGTGCTCAAGCGTATCGAGCCACTTTAGCGGGTCATTCAATACAGCAACGAGTTCCGCGGGAGTTCGGCACTCGCCAAGCGCTGAAGCGAGAGCACCAAATGCAGCTTCGTCGGCAAGAGCGTCAGGCACCGCTAAAAGCACCGAAGTAAACGCCAGATGGCGACGGGCGTCCGCATGCGACTCTTGCAACCCAAGCTGCGCGCGCATAAGCCAGGAGCGTGTTTCCGCGTTCTCTTTGTTCACCAACTCCCCAAGGCTGAGACACTCCGCAGCAAGGCGTCCAACTTCAGCTAACTCTGCGTCAATCGAGCCCAAACGCGACCAGTTTTCAAACGCGGTCTGGAGCGTTTGATCGACCTTATTTATCGCTAAAACCAGAGGAGCGTTCGTTTTTGATTGCTGGGCCGCAGAACGGCTCAAGCTGAGGGCGTCCCGGGCCGCCAGAAGACAAGCGCGATCGAGCACGGGCGCATTGGCAAGCTCGCGACAGGTGACACGCAAGGTCCAAAGATGGGCAGCGAGGTTTCCGCTGTCGACGGTGGAAACGTATCGGGGCTCGAGGGGCGCCAACGTCGTAGTTTCATACCAATTCAGCAGGTGTCCGTGATTCTTTTCGAGAACCTCCAGCGTCGAAAGCGTGCGTTCGACGCTCTGCACAAATGCCCGCAGTGTGATGAAGCCAAAGTCGCGAGCTGCTCCAAGCCCCAAAAGGTAGAGGCCTATGTTGGTTGGGGATGTGCGATGCGCAACGACACCGCGCGGCTCCTCCTGAAAATTGTCGGGGGGTAACCAGTGGTCTGCTTCGCTCACAAACTCTTCAAAGAAGCGCCACGTCCTGCGTGCGACGGTGCGCAAAAACGCGCGCTCCTCACGGCTAAAGGCCAGACTAACGTCTCGGCCTTTTTCGGGGAGCATCAGCCACAGCGCCAAAAAAGGTGCCGCCAACCAAGCGCTGAGAATTGGCGCTGCCACCAGCAAGGAACCGCGCTCGAAGACTGCAATCGCCCCCAGCAAGCCAAGAACCAAGCCCACGCCCACTAGCGCGCGTGGTTCGAGGCGTGCATTTTTGCGCTTCATACTGCGCGTGACCTGACTCATCGTCGTCCACTCGAGCAAGCGACGATGGCTGAGAAACAGGCGGAACAGAGTGCGCACAATCCCATCAATGGAAAGCAACGCTTGGTCGAAGAGGAAGGCCGTGCCGAGCAGCCATTGAGGAATGCTGATGGCAAGATCTCCTCGGGCAGCAGTTATTCGTGATTCACCGCGTTGAGTGCTCCGAGTTAGATTAAACAGGATGCGGAAAGGG
>CAZSUA010000095.1:0-5002 GCA_964609655.1 uncultured Polyangiaceae bacterium
TGTCTCTATGGCTGAGACCCGCTGCTGCTGCAGGCTGCCGTCGTACGTTGGCCGCTCTTCGCAAAAGAGAACACCCAAGGCGACCGGGAACTCAGGTGAGGGCATCCTCGCCAAGAGGTACGCCAGCACAGAATTGGTTTCGTCGTGGACCAGCACGTCTGCCACCGTCATGCCGTTTTCTCCAAGCGTGATGACCTCAAGCCTCATCGTTGTTGGGTCGAGCCGGAGACCGCGGTTTCGCTCGCGTCCGAAGAGCAGGGGCTTTTGGTGCTCGACCAACAGCTGCGAGTCTTCTTTGAGACCCTTTTCCCGGATCAGGTCGAAAGCGCCATCGTTGAAGACGTTACAGTTTTGATAGATCTCCAAAAAGCTTGTGCCGCTGTGGGCTGCCGCACGTTTGAGCATCTCGCCCAAGTGCTTAGCCTCAATATCGATCGAGCGCGCCACGAAGCTGGCGTTGGCGCCCAACGCCAAGCTAGCCGGATCGACAGGTTGATCAATCGAGCCCGAAGGCGTGCTCTTCGTGATCTTGCCGACTTCGCTGGTTGGAGAATATTGGCCCTTGGTGAGGCCGTAGATGCGATTGTTGAACATCAGCAGGTTGATGTCCAAGTTGCGCCGGAGGCAATGCATCAAGTGATTGCCGCCGATGCTGAGACCGTCGCCGTCGCCGGTCACCAACCACACTGAAAGCTCAGGATTGGCGACTTTGATTCCCATGGCGAAGCCGGGGGCGCGGCCGTGGATCGTGTGAAAACCGTAGGTGTTCATGTAGTAGGGGAAACGGCTGCTGCAGCCGATTCCGCTCACCCACACCATCTGATGCAGCGGGATCCCTAGCTCAGGCATCACTCGCTGAACGTTGGCAAGGATCGAGTAATCCCCGCAACCGGGACACCAGCGGATATCCTGGTCCGATTCGAAGTCTTTCTTCGTGAGCTTGATGGGTGCTGTGGTTGTGTCGCTCATGGTCAGCTTTCCAGAATGGATCGGATCTTGGATTCGATTTCTTCGATCTTGAAAGGTTGCCCTTGGATTTTCGGATAGCTTTCGGCGGGTACGAGATACTTGGCGCGGATGAACTGTACGAGCTGGCCCAGGTTCAGCTCCGGGATGAGGACGCGGTCAAAGCGTTTGAGCACTTCACCGAGGTTTCGAGGGAAGGGATTGAGATTGCGCAGATGAGCGTGGGAGACGCTGAGGCCGCGCTCGCGACACCTTTGGACGCCTTCACGGATCGCGCCGTACGTCGAACCCCAACCCAAAACCAGGAGCTTCCCGCTGTCTTCGCCGATCACCATTTCTAACTCAGGTACGTCCGCGGCGATGCCCTCAATCTTGGCCGCGCGGGTTTGGCACATGAGCTCATGATTGTGCGCGTCGTACGAAATGTGCCCCGAATTGTAGTCCTTTTCGAGGCCACCGATCCGGTGCAGCAAGCCTGGCGTTCCCGGAATGGCCCACGGGCGCGCCAGCGTCTTGGGGTCCCGCAGAAACGGGTGAAAGCCTTCCGGATCTTTTCGGAACTCAACGTTGATCTTTGGCAAGCTGGCAACATCCGGGATCTTCCAGGGCTCAGCGCCGTTCGCGAGGTACCCATCCGACAGTAGGATGACGGGGGTCATGTACTTGGTGGCGATGCGAACCGCCTCGATCACCATGTGAAAGCAATCCCCTGGGGTCGCCGCGGCAAGCACACACACGGGTGCTTCGCCGTTGCGTCCATGGACTGCCTGAAAGAGATCGGCTTGTTCCGTTTTCGTGGGTAAGCCAGTGCTGGGACCGCCGCGTTGAATATTCAGGATCACCAGCGGCAGCTCCACCGCGACGGCGAGACCAATGGCTTCCATCTTGAGAGCCATGCCAGGGCCGCTCGTTGCGGTAACGCCCAAGCTCCCCGCGAAGGAAGCTCCAAGCGCGGCACAGATTGCTGCGATCTCGTCTTCAGCCTGGATCGTGGTGACTCCAAAGTGCTTGAAACGACTGAGCTCGTGCAGCACGTCGCTCGCCGGCGTGATGGGATAGGCACCGAGCGTGATCGAAAGCCCGCTCAATTGCGAGGCCGCAACGAGCCCCCAGGCTGTTGCCTGGTTGCCCCCGATGTTTCGGTAGGTGCCTTTAGCAACGGGCGCCGGCGGCACTTCATAACGGTGATGCGAAACTTCAGACGCTTCGCCATAAGCGTAACCTGCCTTGAGCGCGAGCGTGTTGGCCAGCGCCACAGCGGGTGCTTTCTTGAACTTGGCGTCGATCCACTTATAGGTCGGCGCCAGGTCTCGGCCGTAGATCCAAAACATCAGGCCGAGAGTCCAGAAATTCTTGCAGCGTCCGGCATCTTTGCTTGAAAGCCCGGCCTCGGTGACCGCTGTCACGGTTAGCTTGCTGATGTCGATCGCCATCACTTGGTAGGCGTCGAGCGAGCCATCTTCTAGGGGATTGGTGGCGTAATTCGCCTTTTTCAAATTGAGCGGGTTGAAAGCTCCAGAGTTGACCACCAACAGGCCGCCGCGCTTCAGGTCTTTAAGATTCGTCTTCAGCGCAGCCGGATTCATCGCGACCAAGACATCGGGCGCATCCCCAGGCGTGAACACGTCGCGCGATGAGAAATTGATCTGAAAGCCAGATACGCCGTAGAGGGTTCCCGTCGGGGCACGAATTTCTGCGGGAAAATCGGGAAAGGTGGAAAGATCATTCCCTGCCAAAGCTGCCGCACTCGTGAACTGGTCACCAGTTACCTGCATGCCATCGCCCGAGTCCCCACAGAAGCGCACAATGGCGCTCAGGAGCTTCTCGACCCTTTGGGAAGATTGTGAGTCGTGTCCGACCGGATTGGCCTCGGATGCCATGTCTGTTTTCTGTGACCTTTCTTCGGGTCGCGCGGTCTCTCGCGTCGGCCCAACAACCGTGCTCTCTAGCGGACCTGCGTTTGACTCAATGAACGGGCAAACGCAATGCCAATATTTGTCAAATCAGCGAGCGGGCAAATTCCAGCCGCTCCCCAACCGGTCAGATTTCTAGTGCCTGGCCGCCAGAAGTCAACAAATCTGCTTTTTTCTGCGATTCCGAAACCCAACACCAGCGCGAGATCAGGGGGCAGCGTGGCGCTCAACGAGTTGCCCGAGTCGGGGCACCGCCGATTCCACGTGTTTTTTTGCGCTCGGGCGCAGCTTTTCGTACGTCTTCTTGATTACTGCACGAGTGGCTTTTTCTGCCTTGCGGTCAGTGACCTGAAGTAGCGCGTCTGCCACACGGGAGGCGTTGGCGGCAATGTGGGTACCCGGCTTCAGCTGCTGGCTGAGAGCCTCTTGATAGATGGGATCGATCGACTTGAGGAAGTCATCGAGCAGGCTATCCACGACTTCCCGCACGAAACCTGGCTTGATGCCGTCGACGAGTTTGTACGCGCCCTTGATGGCCAGGCCGGAGAGCCCGCCCTTATCGCTCACTTCTTGGTCGAGCACCTTGCAGGCGTCATTCACGACGGCTTCACGTTTGGGGGACTTGGAAAGCTGTTCCATGAGACTCGGCATTTTCTTAGGCATTCCTCGTTAAGGGGTAGGTGTACGTGCTCTCGGGCCGCCATATAGCCTACTCGCGCCACCAGTGGTTCCAAGAAAAGCGCGCTTCTTCGCCCCGTTTGCCCGCGCGCGCCGTTGGGTGCCACCCTTTACCCGAGGAGGAGCCCTGCCGTAGGTCCAATGGGGGATCCCGCCAGGCAAAAGCTGCGTGCCCCGCACACCTAATCCATGACCATGACCACTGAGCTGCGCAAAGGTACACGGCTTGCCAACTACGAGCTTCTGCTCGGTGTTGGGCGTGGAGGCATGGCATCCGTGTGGGTCGCCCGCATGCTCACGGAGCGGCCCGAGGAAGATCGGCTCGTGGCTCTCAAGATCATGTTGAGTGACCTTGACGAGGCGGAGGGGGACTTTGTCAGCATGTTCGTGGATGAGGTGCGCCTCGTCTCGGCGATTCGGCACCCGAATGTCGTCAAGGTGTACGAAGCCTCTCAGCAGGGGGGCCTCATGTTCATGGCAATGGAGTGGGTGGAAGGTGAGTCGCTTCAGGCGTTGATGCACGAAGCTGGTAAGCGGCGACCGATCCCACCCGAAATGGCAGTTAAGATCATTGCAGATTGCGCGGCTGGCCTGCACGCGGCGCACGAGTTGGTCGATGCGGAGGGAAGATCGAGGGGCGTTGTGCACCGTGATATCTCGCCGCACAACATCTTGGTGAGCTTGGCTGGCTCGGTTAAACTGGTGGATTTTGGCATCGCCAAGGCCGTGGGGCGGCTCGCGGAGGCGACGCAGATTGGGCAGCTGAAAGGCAAATTTGCCTATATGTCGCCCGAACAAGCGCGCGGTAAGGGGGTTGATCGGCGCAGCGATATTTTCTCGTTGGGGATTGTACTCTACGAGTTAACAACAAATCGCAGATTGTTTAAGGGGAAAAATGAGATCGACACGTTGCGTTTAGTGCTCACGTGTGCGGTGCCACGCCCCTCAGCAAGTTCGCCTGAGTACCCACCAGAACTTGAACGCATCGTGCTCAGGGCGCTCTCACCCACGCCCGAAAGCCGTTACCAGACGGCGGAGGCGCTCAAGGAGGATTTGTCGGCATTCCTCAAGCAGCAACGCATCGTGGTGACGGCCTCAGGCCTCGCTGGTCTTCTTAAGCGCATGCTGGGAGATCGAATCGAAGCACGGCGCGGTGCGGTGCGGGACGCCTTGGTGGAGCTCGGTGGGCGTCGTGTGGGTGCCGGCCTGATTTCTAACGACCCCGCATTCACACCGACGGGCTCCGGCGGGGCGCTGGAGCGCGCTTTCGATGAGCCGTCTCAGATCACAGGGTCGCCGGGGGGGACAAGTGCCCAAGGGACGTCGGTGACTCTCTCGGCTCGGCTAGGACTCGATCATCCACGTGCCGGATATATCGCCCTCGCCGGAGCCACGCTCGTGCTCGCACTGGTCTGTTTGTTTGCGATTTCTATGTCGAGATCAGG
>CAZSUA010000095.1:5102-16946 GCA_964609655.1 uncultured Polyangiaceae bacterium
CAAGCAGGCCGTGAGATGGGGGCAACCGGGGCGTATGATCTTGTGATGACCGATCTGCGCATGGGGGAATCGGATGGGATCGAAGTGTTGCGTGCCGTCAAGGAGGCGCAGCCTATGACGGAGGTGATCGTGATGACGGCCTACGGCACGATCGAGAGCGCTGTTCAAGCGATGCGGCTCGGAGCTTTCGACTACATACAAAAGCCCTTTGCTGAGCAGGAGCTGCTCGTGAAGGTCAATAAAGCGCTCGAAACTCGGCGAATGCATGGGCAAATGCGCCTCTTCCAAGAGGATTTCAAGGAGCGCTACCACTTTGCCAAAATCGTTGGGCGCTCACAAGCCATGCGCGACATCATGACGCGGGTCGTGAAGATCGCGCCAACCGACGCGACCGTGCTCATCACCGGCGAAAGCGGCACGGGCAAGGAACTGATTGCTCGGGCGGTTCACGCGAATAGCAAGCGCGGGGCCCATCCGTTTGTCACGGTGAACTGCGCGGCGATCAGCGAAACATTGCTAGAAAGCGAGCTTTTTGGGCACGCGCGCGGTGCCTTCACCGGAGCCATCGCGGCACGCAAGGGGCTCTTTGAAGAGGCAGATGGGGGGACGTTTTTCTTCGATGAGATCGCTGAAACAACCTTGAGCTTTCAAGCGAAGCTCTTGCGAGCCATTCAGGAAGGTGAGATCCGTAGGATTGGCGAAAATAAGACGCAGCACATTGATATTCGAGTTGTTGCCGCCACGAATGTTGACCTGCGAGATGCGGTTGAAGACAAACGCTTTCGCGAGGACTTGTACTACCGTCTCAATGTCGTGCGCTTTCAGTTGCCGCCGTTGCGTGACCGGCGCGAAGACATCCCGCTCTTGGTTGAATTCTTCTTGGACAAATACAATCGCAAGATGAATGCTCGCGCGAAGCTTGCTGAGGGTGTGATCGAACAAGTCGTAACCTATGCCTTGCCTGGCAATGTGCGCGAACTAGAAAATATGGTGGAGCAGGCCGTCGCGTTGTCCACGGGTGGCGTGATCACGGCGGACGATATTCTCCCGGAGGCCTTGCCAGAATCCAAAGACGGAAAGCGCCGAACCCTTGCCGATATCGTGGATGACGCAGAACGCCGCGCCGTGGTCGAGGTTCTCGAGACGTTCGGCGGAAGTCGCGAACGAGCGGCTGAAGCGCTGAATATCAGTCCGACGACGCTCTGGCGAAAAATGACACGGCTTGGCGTGACCTACGAAGGTCGCTAAAGCTGAAGTTCCGTGCGCGCCGACCTTTTTGACTACGAGCTGCCAGAAGCGCAGATCGCCAAGCATCCGCTGCCAGAACGTGACGCTGGGCGCCTCCTCATGCTCGCGCCAACGGGCGTCTCGCATCACCTCGTCCGGGATTGGGTGGAGTTGGTGACACCAGGTTCACTCGTGGTGCTCAATAACACCAAGGTCATGCCGGCGCGGCTCCATGGAGCAAAGCTTACAACCGGCGGTAAGTTGGAGCTCTTGCTGCTCGGGCCCGCTCGTTTGGCGGGTGCCTGGCAGGCGATCGGGCGTTCGAGCAAATCCTTCAAACCAGGACAGTTGCTGTCGGTGGGGGAAGGAACTCTCGAGGTGTTGCAGGTAGCCGGTGACGGTGAGCTTTTGGTGCGGGCGTCGGGGGCACTTTCAATCGAGGAAATCATGGGGAAGTTCGGTGAGACGCCGATCCCTCCTTATTTGAAGCGCGACGCGGTAGCCGAGGACAGGGAGCGCTACCAAACTGTGTTTGCCGCAATTCCGGGTTCAGTGGCAGCGCCGACTGCAGGTTTACATCTTACTTCCAATATGTTGAAACGTCTCGCTTCGCGCGACGTCGAATTGGGACACCTCACCTTGCACGTGGGTGTGGGAACGTTTCGGCCGGTGAGTGCTCCAACGCTCGCTGAACACGTCATGCATGCCGAATATCTGGAGGTTTCGCCCCAGCTGGTGGCTCAGATAGCGCGTGCGCGGTTGGAACAACGCCGTGTCGTGGCGGTGGGAACGACGGTGGTGCGCGCGCTGGAAAGCGCGGCGCTCGCTGGAGGCGAAGGCTTGATTCAGCCATTTCAAGGTACTACGCGCCTCTTTTTGAAGCCAGGCTCCGAGTTTCGGGTAGTGGATGCCCTCCTGACCAATTTTCATATGCCGCAGAGTACTCTGCTCATGCTGGTAGCGGCCTTTGCTGGGCACGAGCCAACAATGAACGCGTATCGGCAAGCAGTGCTCGACGGTTACCGTTTCCTTTCCTACGGAGATGCCATGTGGATCCCGCGCCGAGGCGAGCATGCAGTTTGAGGTTCACGCCACCTCCGGCAACGCTCGGGCGGGAACCCTGCTCACTTCGCATGGCAGTGTGCAGACTCCGGCCTTCATGCCCGTGGCGACACAGGCCACAGTGAAAGGAGTTGAAGCGGATGCACTGTCCCGGCTGGGCGCACGGATGGCCATCATGAACACGTATCATCTCTGGCTCAGACCGGGTGCCGAGCTTGTCGCGGAGCTGGGTGGGTTGCACGCGTTTTCACGCTTTCCGCACACGATTGTGACCGATTCGGGGGGCTTTCAGGCGTTCTCATTGGCAAGCCGCACCAAGGTGAGCGACGCCGGCGTAGAGTTCTCCTCCCATCTCGATGGCAAACGGTGCTTGCTGTCTCCCGAAGAGGCGATGCGGGTGCAGGGGCTGCTTGCCAGCGATATCGCGATGCAGCTGGACATTTGCCCGCCCGCTCAAAGCTCACACGATGAGCTTGTGCGCGCGGTGGAACAAACGACACGTTGGGCCAAACGCTGCCTGGAGGCACGGAGGGCGACGCAGGCAGTTTTCGGCATCGTGCAGGGGGGCTCGGACGTCAATCTTCGTTTGCGACATGTCGAAGAGCTTGCAGCGCTGCCGCTTGATGGCTTGGCGCTGGGGGGCTTCAGTGTGGGTGAGCCGCCGCAAGTCATGCACCAGACGCTCAATCAGGTGGTGTTTCGAATGGATGCTGCGCGCCCGCGCTACCTCATGGGGGTCGGTACGCAAGCCGACCTGATTCGCGCGATAGGTTCGGGCATCGACATGTTCGACTGCGTGCTGCCGACGCGCAATGCGCGCAACGGCCAAGTGTTCCTCACCACCGGCAAGCTCGTCATCCGGAACAGCAAATTTCAGAACGACGCTCGAGTGCTTGAGCCAGGTTGCCCATGCCCGAGTTGTGAGCAAGGTTATTCGCGAGCTTTTCTGCGGCATGCCTACATTGCTGGCGAGATGACGGCGCTTCGCCTGATCACTTTGCACAATCTTCATCTCTACCAACGCCTCGTCGCCGAAGCCAGGCTTTCGATCATTCGTGGCGACTACGAACGCTGGGCGAGTGCCAGGCTGCGGCAACTTGGTGCAGACAGCGAAGATTAAGCCGATTTGAGGGCCGAACCTGGGCCCCACGCTTTTCTGCGCTTCGCCGACGCGCTATGCTCAGGCAGTAGCCCCCGATGTCGGAGAAGAAGCAACTCGGCAAGATCCTACTCCAACAGCGGGTCATCAGTGGCCAACAGCTCGCGGATGCGCTTGGGTCTCAAAGAGAGGGACGTCTGGCGTCGCACCTCACGCGGCAAGGCGTGATTTCGGAAACGGACGCGCTGAAGGCCCTGAGCGAACAGCACGGCATTCCAGGCATTGATCTCAGTCAAGTGTGCATCAACCTCGAGCACTTGGAGCTTGTGCCTAGGGAGATAGCCGAGAAGCACCAAATTGTGCCGGTGCTGATTCGTGATGAACGTATCTTTGTGGCGCTGGCAAACCCAGCTGAGCGCAACATCGTCGATGAGCTTGAATTTGTCACGGGCAAGAAAGTTTATTGCTATGTGGCGCTTGAAGAAGCACTCGCACAGCTGATATCGGAGGCTTACGGGCGGAAGGCTCAAGGCGAGGTCTTCTACGTGGGTGCCCGCTGTCCGGCGCATGTGCTCGAGAAGGTAGGAATAGACCGCTCCGGACAATCCGTGCGCCCGCCGCCTGGCGAGTGGCAAGCTGGGTTACCTGCCGGGGAAGAGCAGGTTCCCGCAGCCGATGAACCTGCCCCCGGGGCTTCGAACGTGGTGGTGGCGGGGAATGCTAGCACGCTGACCGGGGCTGACGATTTGGATGGCGATGGGTTCGGCGATACCTCTCGCGATCTGAGCGTGGTCACCATGCTGCGCGAGCATGAGCTCGACCAGGGGCTCGCGTCGGATGCCAAGCTTGCGCTCGTGGTGGACGACGAAACGGAAATCCGCAAGCTGGTGCGGCGGTTGCTCATTAGCCGAGGCTTCCGGGTTGTGGAGGCCGAGACGGGGCTGCGTGCGCTCCGCCTCGTCAAAGAGCGCACACCGGATCTTATAGTGCTCGACGCGATGTTGCCGGAGGTGCACGGCTTTGAAATCGCCAAACGCATCAAGGGCAGTCGCCGCTATGGCCACATTCCCATCATCATGGTGAGCGCTGTTTACCGCGGCTGGCGCTACGCCGAAGATCTCAAACAGGGCTATGGAGTGGACCACTTCCTGGAGAAGCCTTTCCGTATCGCCGATCTCATGGCGGCAGTGGCAGCTTGCTTCGAACACACTCAGGCGCCTGGCCGGGAGTCTGAGGCCTTACTGGCAGATGAGGTTGAGCACGCGCTGGAGGCGGGGATCGCGGCCTTCAAAGCCGGCCAAGAGGAAGAGGCCGTGGCCCACCTTGAGCGCGGTTTAGTCATCGATCCGTTGGCCTATCGCCTTCATTTTCACCTAGGCCTGCTCTACGGGAGGCGGGGCAAGGCCTACGAAGCAATTCGTGAGCTGGAGACGGCCGTGGATATTAACGGAACCCACTTTCCGGCCGTTAAAAACCTTGCAATCCTCTACCAGAAGGTTGGTTTCCGGAACAAGGCAGTAGAAACATGGGAAAAGGCACTTATCCTGGCTCCGGATGAATCAACGCGGCAATCCATTAAGGCGCATCTTCAGGGTCTGTTATAAGAACAATCTGAAGTGGAGCTGCACCAAAGAAAACCGGTTCGTGAGAGCCGCGCTCGCCCGAAGCGACTCTGAATGAAATTCCTCTGTTCAAACTGCAAGGCGAAGTATCAGATCGCCGACGAGAAGGTTGTCGGGCGAGAGGTCCGGATTAAATGCCGTAAGTGTGGGGAAATTATTGACGTTTCCCACAGCATCGCACCGCCTTCAGATGCACCTTCTGCTGTCGACCAACCCGCTGCTGTCAACAAGCCCGAAGCACCGCGGATTGCACCGCGAGTGCCAGCCGCTGCTTCCAGGCCTGCGGTTCCAAGAGCTACGGCACCGGCGCCCCGAGCATCCGGACCTTTAAAACCACCACCGGCACCTTCCGCTCCTAGGGGAGCAGTGCCGCGTGCGTCACTCGCGCCACCCCCCCGACAAGCGGCGCCACAGGGAGGCATCGCTGCAATCGGCGCTCCGCAGCCGGAACCACCTAGACTTGGTGGAGGCTTGGCCGGGGCGTTTTCGGCGGCGGTCGTGGCTCCGGCTGTCGCAGTGGAGGAAGCGCCGCACATACCTTCGGCGGATGAATGGTTTGTTGGGATCAATGGTTCTCCGGTAGGGCCGATCAAGCTCAGCGAGCTGCGCGCCAAAGCTATGGCGGGAGCGGTGGCGCTTGAGTCCTTGGTGTGGCGGGATGGCTTCGAAGAGTGGAAGCCGCTCAAGTCTTTTCCAGAGCTTGCGGCCATCATCGAGGAAGGTGTCTCAAGCCTTAGGGCTTCGCCCGCAGTGTTGCCGCAGGTTGTTGCCGCTCCGCTTCCTGATCCTTTCGCTCGTCTGGCCGGCGATAGCGACACGGGTCGTGCGGTTACAACTGAAGATTGGCCCGTCCCAGCGCGCCGACTCTCGCCCGTTTTTTTGTGGCTATTAATCAGCGTGCTCATGCTGATTCTAGGAGCCACGGGGACCTGGGCTTTCCTTCCGAAGAGTGAGATCGTGCTCTACAGAGATCGTTTCATCACGCAGGGGAGCGACGGGAAAAAGCAAGCAGACTCTTCCGAGAAATTAGACCGTGCGAACGAGTCTGGCGCACCCGCGGCGCAGAGCCCAGCGGAACAAAGCGCGCAGAAATCCAGACGCGCTGCAAAGAGTTCCGGATCGCCTAGCGCACCAGTGTCCGAGCCAACCAAGCCAGCGGAGACGCTCAAAGGCCTTTCCGGAATAAAACTGGCTGGACCGGTGGTGGGTGGGCCCGCAGGCACGAGGCCTCCTGGCTCGGGTGGCCCACCTCTCGACCAGGCCACGGTGCAGTCGGTGGTAGCCAAGTACAGTGGAAGCGTGAAGCGTGCGTGTTGGCAGCCAGCGCTGGATGGACGGGATCGAAATGCGCCCTCATCAGCTAACATTTCCGTCCAAATCACTGTGGGAACAAGTGGAAGCGTGCAAGGCGTCACCAGCAGCCCTGATCCCCCGGGATATCATGGGCTCGCGTCCTGCATTCAAGGGCGGGTGCGTTCCTGGCAGTTTCCGACGACGTCGGAGACAACCACGGTGAATGTCCCTTTCAAGTTCTTTTCACAGTAGGGTAAGTCAAGGGCGGGGAGCGTCAGGTGAGGCACACGACGAGCAGGCGTGTCGGTGGTGGGCAGCGAAGAGTTGCACCAAGCTTTCGGCGGCGTGTGCAATTCGGAGGACGAACTTTCCAGCGTGTTCGCTGACAGAGCCGGCGAGATTTGAAGAGGGCGAAAACTGACGACCACGTAACGCAGCGGTCGGGCATCCTTGGACCAGTTGCCTGGAGTAAACTCGTGCTCCCAAACTGCTCCGTGACCTCTATCTCAAAGTCGAACACAAGATAGTAAGCATGCTTACTATCTCCCGGGGAAGGAAAAGGGCAGCTCACCCGGCACGCCTGCGGCGCGGCTTCTCCGCTACATCTCGGTCGTGCCCCTCCCGCAGCGACCCCGCAGCGACGCGAGGGGCGATATGCCGGGGAGGGGCGGCTGCCGCGCTCCGCGGCAGCGGGGTGGGCAGCAACACCAAGTTGGCCGACCAATCAATGCGAAGGCTTCCCTCCGGATCACCGCGCGAACAAAAAAACGTGCCAGCAACGATTGTTACTGGCACGGTCGGCGTGGTTCGTAAGCCGGGTTCTGTTTCCGGGGTCAGTTACCCAACGCCGGACGGCGACCATTCATCTGGGACATTCGTCGCCGAATGCCTCAAGCGACCTACCCAGGAGCTCGGGCGGGCAGCCCTCAAACGCTCCCATACGTGGTCTTGCTCCGGATGGGGTTTGCCTTGCCACAACTGTTGCCAGTTGCGCGGTGGGCTCTTACCCCACCATTTCACCCTTGCCCGAGACGTCGTGAGACGGTGCGGGCGGTTTATTTTCTGTGGCACTTTCCTCGAGGTTACCCTCACCGGGCGTTACCCGGCATCCTGCCCTACGGAGCCCGGACTTTCCTCCCGGGGCCCGAAGACCCAGAGCGGTAGCCTGAACTGCGCTGACGGCACGCGGCGTACCAGAAATCCTGGCCCCCCTCCAGCCCCGAGATGGGGCCTTCGATGCTAAGCGGCGTCGTGGACCCAGCTCTGGGGGACATTCCCCGCCATCTCTTCGATTCGGCCGCGCAGCTTGCGCTTGGCACGCGACTCTAACTGCCGAGCGCGCTCGCGTGAGACACCCAGCCGACGCCCAATCTCAGCGAGCGACAAGGCGTCTTCGTTATCGGCCATGAGCCGGAAATTGACGATGAAACGTTCGCGCTCGTCGAGAATTCCAAGGGCCGAACGCACGGTGCTTTGGATCTGTCCTTGGCGTTCGTTATCGCTGGCGATCTGTTCCTGGTTCTCATTCGGAGAGGGCAGACTATCGCCCAACGTGGCCCCCGAATCATCGAAGACTTTGGTGTCGAGCGAAAGGTCGCGTTGCTCCAGGCGCCGCACCATGTCCCGGACCTTTTCCGTCGGAAGCTTGAGCTGCTGAGCTAAGAGCTCATCGGCCTTTTCTGGTTCGCCCACGAGATTGAGCAACCGAACGCGTTCGCGCCTGAGCTTGAAAAACATTTTTGAGCGCAGGGCGCCGGAGCCAACGCCCACCAAGCTCCACGAACGAATCACGTAATTCAGCACATAAGCGCGGATCCAGTACGCGGCGTAGGTGACAAACCGGAAGCCACGCGCGGGATCGAACTTGGTGAGCGCGTGAAGCAGCCCAAAATTCCCTTCGCCAATCAGCTCCGCGACAGGAACTCCGTAGCGACGATACTTAAGCGCGATCGCCACGACATATCGCAAATGGGTCTCAATGAGGCGCTCTTTGGCCGCGAGATCTCCGGATTTCGCGAAGCGTGTGGCAAGCTCAAGCTCCTCTTCGCGCTTGAGCGGCGGGAGGTGCTTCACCGCGGCGATGTAATGGTTCAGGGCGTTTTCTGTGGAGTGCTTCATAAGATAACTGCCTTTCGCTGCCTGCCCCGTCGGTTTGGACGTGCGCCAATGACTACGTAACGTAACCACGTATGGTTTCCGTCAATTCCCCCCGAACCATGGTTCGTACGATTGGTGACCAATTGCGGACGGTTGAGCAGTTCGAGCGCCCCGTCCGCGCGAGCCGTCACCGTGTTGTCACTCATCTCAATACGATGAGACAGTTTTTCAGGACGTTAGCGCGCACGAGCGCGTGCCGCCCTGCTTTGGTCTATTGGAACACAAGTTCGATTCAAGCCTGAAAGGACGAACCGCAGCCGCAGGTGCTGGTCACGTTTGGGTTGCCAAACTTAAAGCCGGACCCCTGCGGCCCTTCCGCGAAGTCCACTTCCGTGCCGTCGAGGTACTGGTAGCTCAATGGGTCTACAAACAAACGCACGCCATTCGACTCAAACGTTTCGTCTAATTCCGTGGGCCCTTCCTCGAAGTACAAATCGTACTGGAAGCCCGCGCAACCGCCGCCAATCACACGCAGGCGCAGACCATGCCCGGCCAAGCCTTCACTCTGGGAAATGTCTTTGACCTTATCAGCGGCGAGGGAGGTGATGGAAATCATTGAGACTCTCTTCAGACGGCGTGGGTTCGGTGGACGCCCTCTTGGGGGCCTGAGGAGTATAAGCATGGGGACCCGAGCGCGCTAGTCAACGTTTGGCCACGCCGAGCGCGACGAGCTTCCCCTCGCTACAGCCGACCAAAAGCCGCCCCGGTCCTTGAGCTAGCGCCGTAATGCTGCTGCAAGGCACAGATTGCTCGGCAAGCACGAGGCCGTCGCGATTCACAAGCGTGATTTTGCCGTCCTCACTCGCGACTGCGGTGTTCCCGTGGTCGTCGGTCGCCATGAGTTGCGGCGCGGTGGTGGGGGAGCTGGGCACCCGCAGCGCGAGCGAAAAGCGACTCACGCCTGAGCGATCCACCCGTGTCAGGGTGCCGCTCTGGGACAGGAACTGAAAGCCAGCCAAGTTCACCGCTAGAGTCTGAATCTGTTCAGGGACCTTCAGGGTGAGCAAGCGATTGATTTGCCGAGACACAAGATTGAGCGAGTTGATCTGGGTGGGCATGGCAACGAGCAGTTCACTCCTCGCGTAGCGGACAGCGGAGTTCAGCTTGCCGCGAATGAAGCCTTTGTTAGCAAGCGTTCCAAACGCAGACAGCGTGAACACTTCGCCGGAAGTGAGAATAACGCAGAGGCTTTGGTTGGCTTCGATGAGCGCGAGAGCGGTGTTCGGAAGTGCGAGATCTGTTGTGATGGCACCCGTTGGGTCGAGCACGAATAGCCTACGCCCAGCGGCGATAGCGAGCCCTCCATGGCTGAGGGCGGCGTGGATGAGATTGCCAGCGTTGGGTTCGGTGGGCAGCGCCGTCTCGAAAACTTGAGTTCCCGAAGTGGACAGCCCAACCACTGAAAATGGGCTCACAACGCCGGCAAACCCGTAGGGAGTGACAAACGGCGGGATCAGCCACACCGACGCGAAGCTCTTCGACCAGCGAGCGTGTCCCAGCGCGTCGAGAGCGACGGCATCGCCGCGCGAGCCAGAGACGAGTACGAGATTGACATTACTTACAGCAATTTCCTCAACGATTCCCAAGTTTGGGCGCGCTTCCCAAAGCAGCGAAAGACTTGTCGGCAGGTCGGGCCTGGCTGTTGCCACCTGGATACGAAGTGAGTGGGCTTTTGCTCCTGTTGAGAGCGCTGGGTCGTGAGCAAGCGCTTGGGCCTGGTGGTAGCTGAGCACCGTAAGAAGGAGCGCGAACCGCGCCCGCCGGATACGATTCATCGCAACACAAAATTGGCTCGAACGACCGGGATGGTGGTGCCCGAGCGGGGACCTTCAGTGCCACCCTCGAGAACTCCATAGATGGCCAGCTTCCTGCCCTTCTCGAACGGTCCATCCCCGCCAAAAGTAACGCGTGCTAAACACGGCCCACTTGCGCAGCCACTCTCCGTGTCCACCAGCAGCACCCAAGCGCTCCCGAGCTGTCGCGCCTCCACCAACTTGGCCTTCCAGGCCACGTTTTTGCCCGTTTTGGCCTCCAGCTTGGCCAGGGTGTCAGCATACGAATTGAGAGAACCTGCATCCAAGGCCTTCGCTTCCTCGCTCAGGCTTGCAACCCGTTTGACTTTCACCGCTGCCAAGCGAGGTGCCAGGCCTTCCCGATCTGCGCGTACCCAGAAGGTTGTCGCGCCCGCGGCTGAGATGCGCATCGTCTGGCTGAAAGTCCCGTCGGCCGAGAGTGCGATCGCCCGACCACTGACTGAAACTTTGGCACCCGGCTGTGTCCGACCGGCGAGACGAAAGGTTTCCTTTTCAATCGTGATTGAGTCGCCAGGTGCCTCGATTCGAAGCGGGACAATCCCAACTTGAAAGACAACTTCGCTTTTTGCGCCGTCGCTATCGGGAAAGGTCAGCTCATAAGGGATGCGCCGTTTGAGTGCACGCACCTCAGAAGCTTGGCCGGTAAGCTGAGCCGTGACGTCAACCGTATAAGACGTAGCTCCTGACTCACTGAGAGAGAGCGCTTTGCCGTCCACGGAGAAGCTCTTAGCATTGGCAGTCGCCACTACGAGTTCCAACAGCGGTGGTGTCTCACTGAGCCGGCCAAGCCGTGGGGTGACTCGATAGCGAACGGGCACCGAAACGTCGATCGGGAATTGTTTGCCGTCTGGGGCTTGGAAGACAAATTCTAAATCATTCGTGCCCACTTGGAGCCGTTTGGCTGGCTTCAGCGTGAGTGCGCGGTCCTTAAACTCCGCACGGCTCGCGCCAAGGCTGAGCACGGAGCCAGCTGCGCAGTCGCCGCATTCGACGTGCAGGACCTCGGTGCCATCGGCGGCTAACGCTACGCTGACGTTGAGCTTTGGGGGCCCACGCCAGAGGAGCGCCACCGCGGCGGCTGCCCCGACGAGAGCGAGCGCGAGACCTAGCAGTAATAATCCGCGCTTCTGCCCCGGCGGGCGGGTGCCGAGTCCCGAGATCACGAGTGGCAGCTCTGGCTCGGATTCGTGGGCAGCTGGCTCTACGGCCTTGGCCTGCCCCGGATTGAGTGGGGCAATGCCTGGACGTGCAACTCCCAGGATGGTGCGATTCCCGCCAACCATGGCGGGAGCTCCGGGGGGGGCACCGGTGCCGCCTATTGAGGTTGTGGTTGAAGAGGAGGGAAGCTGCGTTTGCGGGTCGAGGCCTTGGGGTGCTTGAAAACTTGGTGTTCCCATCCCGCCCAACATGGTTCGTTTGGGATCGAGGCCGCCTGCTCCGGTGGGCGCAGTACCCCACGGGGCCGTGGGTGGGGATCCCATCGGCGCTTGCGGAGCGTCGTGGCCCGGGGGTTCGGTGGGAGCGATCCCCAGCATGGTTCGGCCAAAAGCTGCTGGAGGAGGGGTCGTGC
>CAZSUA010000096.1:0-5734 GCA_964609655.1 uncultured Polyangiaceae bacterium
CCTATATATCAGCGCGTGCGGTTCCACGTCAACCCTGGGGATGAACTCCCGATCTACCGGCAGATCATGCGCCAGGTTGTGGACGCGCTGGCCGCCGGCCAACTGCGCGCCGGAGACCAAATGCCCTCACACCGAGAGCTTGCGGGGCAGCTTGTGATTGCGCCGCTGACCGTCAAAAAGGCGTACGACGAATTGGAGCGGGCAGGATACCTGACGCTCGCGCGGGGGCACGGCACCTTCGTCGCTGAGGGCGTGTCCAGCCTTGCGGAAGAAGGTAAGCTGGAACGGCTGCGGCCTGTCGCGCAAAGGTTGGCGCGTGACGGGCAGCTTTTGGGGGTCCAGTTGCGCCAGCTGCAAAGCATGCTGTCTGAGGAGTGGCGTTCACTGCGCAAGTTGCGCGCGCGAAACATCGAGGAAGATGAAGATCATGAGTGAAGAAATTCTAATGGTTAAGGACCTCTGCCACGCGTATGGCGAAGTCCCGGCACTTCGCGATGTGAACCTTTCTCTGGGTCCGGGCGAGGTGGTCGGGCTGATTGGGCGCAACGGAGCGGGGAAATCAACGCTGCTTCGGATCTTAGCGGCTGCGTCAAATCCCTCGAGTGGCGAAGTGCGTGTCTTTGGCCTCGATCCGAAACGGGATCCGGTGGCGGTTAAGCGGAGCGTTGGCTACGTGCCAGACCGGCAGCTGTTGCCTCCCCATCTGTTCATCAAAAATTTGTTCGAAATCTACGCTGATCTTTATCCCAATTGGGATACCGATTTTGCCGAGAAGCTTTTGGCGCGCTTCGCCCTCACCTTGAAGTTGAATATCGGCTCGCTCAGCAGTGGTCAGGGGCGCGCACTCCTACTGATCACGGCCCTTGCGCACAAACCTAAGCTCCTTTTGCTCGACGAGCCCGCTTCAGGCCTTGATCCTGCTGCACGCAGGGAGTTCATGCAACTGGCTCTTGAGGCGCTTACCGACCGACAAAGCACCATCGTCTTTTCTTCTCATCATATGACAGATGTCGAAAGAATCGCGACAAGGCTTGTCGTGATCGATCGGGGTTCGGTTGTGATCGATGACGCGCTCGATAGAATACGCGAGGGTTATTCCGTCGTAGCATTGATGCACTCGGACACGGGCATAGACGGGCTAAGCGCCGAACCCACGGTCGTTCGCGTGGTGCGCGATGCTGCTGGAATTCAGGTGGTTCTGAAGCTTCCGATTGAGCTATGCCACGAAAGGCTAACCGCGCTCGGTCTTGAGTCGGCAAGTTGCTGGCGCCCGAGCCTTGAGGATCTTTTCATTGCGCTCACGGGAGGGGTCGAATGAAGCGCGCTTTGCTGCCGCTGTATTTGCTTGAACGCCAGCGGCAGAGGTTCGTCTTTGGGTTTACGTTGGCGAGCATTGTTGTTCCGTCGCTGGCGATGGGCAACCAACTGCGGATCTGGCTGGTGGCAGCGCCTCTCTTCATGTTGCACCTTATGTTCGGCACGCTGATCGAGACGAGGTTTTCCGTCGGTCGGTCGCCGTCCGACTTTGAGCAAATGCTGCCGGTGTCGGCGCGCGATCTTCTCCGCACCAAGCTTGTGGTTCTCTTGCGGCGCTGGGGTTTGATGCCCGCCGTCGTCCTGGGTCTACTTGGCTTAGCCACGCTCGTCAGAGGGGTCCCCCAGGCCGAAGGAGAGCCTATTCTCCGGGGTATTCTTGCGTACACTGGCTTCGCACTCTGCCGGGCTGCACTTGGCTTTGCTGTGGAATGGCGGAGCGTAGCGGTGCGATTGGTCTCCCTGTTTGTCGGCCTTGGCTTGGCTGTTGGGGCCTTCATGCTCGGCGCCTTGGCTTCGATGCTTCTCGCGCTGGTTGGCATCGCGGTGTTCGGTGGGGTTTGGCATCGAGCATCGAGTGCGAAACTTTGGGCAGTACATGTCTCAACTGCGCACCAACAATCGGGCAGACTTAAGACGATAACGGTTGGTAGCTTCTTGAGGCGACTTCCGAGTCCCCAAGGTCCCTTTGCGACCGCTCAGAACTTCTTTTTTTCAGTGTCCGCAGCTATCTCGATCTCATCCGATCCAACGGCGATCCTTTGGGCCTCCATGCTATTGTTCATCATGCTTTGCCCGTTCGGCTTGTACTGGTGGGGCCGCTTGGCGGATGTCGCACGAATCGTCGCTCCTCTGCCGATTCGGCTAGGTCCAAGACTGCACCAGGTGTGCTTCAGCTTGTTGCTGACCGCGACGCTTTCGATCGGATTCAGTGGTTTGTGGCAGGCGTACTTCCGGCATGAGCGCGCGATCCATGAAACACAAGAGACTCTGGAGTTGCGACGAAGTTGGGTAGCGGGGCAGATAGTCTACGCGCTCGTGGTGCCCGAACGCTGCTGGCAACTCTCACCCCGTGAGGCGCACGAAGGGACTTCCCGTGCCGAGAGAGCCGGGCTCCCGCTTTGGCCGGGCTCCGCCTTGATGAAGTACGATCCCTCGATCCCGTTTCCCAATCTGAACGATGAGCGTGTGGTACGGAACTTCAGACAGACCGTTAGTGACTGCTACGGTATTTCTTGGAGAGACGCAGAGGCCCGTTTGTTCTTTGAGTTTGCCAGCGAGCCGGGAGCCACGGAAAGGCGCTCGCCGTGGCCGTGGCCGCTAGTCAAGCCGAGCCCAAAGAAGCTGGAGTGGTTGCCGAACGCTGTCTTCTTCGCCTTGATGTTCCTCCTGAGCCCCTTGATCGTGCTTGGGGTGGCCCGTGGGCAACTATTGGCTAGGACACATAAGCTGGTCTACGGCGTCGCTGGCGTCGCAGCGTTGGGTTTCAGCAGCATGTTGGCGTTGGTGACACGGTACGCTTTTATCTCGGGAGCCACTGACGCTGAGTTGAAAAACCTGGACTTCACCCAGGTTTGGCAGAATCTCGTGCTTTATCGGGCTCACGTTTGGGTTGCGCAGCACGCCATTGAAGTGACGCTTGTCCTGCTTTTGGCTTGCGCCATGGTGTGGACAATCCTGGCGCGCGTGGCCTCACGGCAAGAGCTGTGGCGGGACATCGCCTGGCTTAATCCTGCATTTCAGAGACAGGCTGTGCGCAAAGGGTTAAAGGAGCTTTGAATGGGCAGCTCGGTGCGGCGTCTCCCGCGGCTGTGCATTCACCAACACCCCTGCACTACGGCGCGCAGATAAACACGCATGCCGGAGGAAGTTACAGACAGCGCCGGCCTGCGCCGTTCCTTCTTGAGGACAGAAGTTCGTGTTTTGCGGCGGACCCACGTTCTTCGCCGGGCTTGTCATGCGAGGCTCGGATGGCGTTTGAGGAGTGTCAAGCTGCGGTTTTGAGGCTAGAGTCGGCAGTTTGAGCCGATGGCCTCCCTGTCGGCGACCGAATCTCGATGCTGAAAGACCTCACCAACTACCAGTCGCGAGGGGTACTCGCGTTTGCGTTCGCTTTAAGTGTGCCGTCAGCTTGCGCTAGCGACACGGGACAGATGCAAGTTAACGCTGGGCCTCTGGGCGGCAACGCTGGAAGGGGCGGTGGTCAAACCCAGCTCACCTCGGGTGGCGCGGGCGGCGCGCTACCCGTTGGGGCAATGGGTGGAAGGCCTGACGGCTCTGGTGGTGCCAACCTAGCATCAGGCGGAACCAGTGGAGCCAGCGGTGGCGCTGCTGGGTCCAGTTGCGTGAGTGGCCTCGGAGGTTTGGATGTCTCGTTGGGAAGCTTCGAGATCCTGTCCACGGTGCTGCTTGACTCGGATGGCCCCGGCGGTGTCGATAGCTACACGCTCATCCGAAATGCATTCGGCCCCGACCCGATCGAGGCCCCGGACCTCTACCTGAACAATCATCCTGGCACGCCGCACATCGTCGAGGACACCGACGCTGACGTTGGCAATCACTTCGTGTTCAAGATCCATCGGGATCAAGATTGGGATCGCGACACCTACCCAGGCACCACCGATCGCCAACGCAACGAGATCAAAACCTATGAAGGCTCTGCTGAATCGCTCAAAGCTCGGCTGGGAGAGTCATTTTTCATCACCTGGAAGTTTCGCATCAACGACAGCATGCCCGTGTCGAAAAGTTTCTCACACTTCTTCCAGTTGAAAGGCGTGGGTGGCGACGAAGCGCAACCGCTCGTCACGATAGCGGGCGCCAAACGCGCCAATGTGGATGGCATCGAGATCCGCCACAGTTCCGCAACCGGTGCCCCAGACGAAATCTTGAATACAGCTTCTTGGGCGGCAGCCCGCGGTCAGTGGCTGTCCGTTTCGTGCCTAGCGACGTTCACGGATCAGGGAAATTTGGCACTCACCGTCACCACCATGAACGGCCAGGTGCTGCTCACCACCAACGTCAACAATCTCGATATGTGGCGCGCTGGAGACTTCGTACGGCCTAAGTGGGGCATCTATCGAAGCCTCGCCGATTCAGCCAACCTTCGCCCCGATGAAGAGACCGTGCGTTTCGCGAACTTCTCGGTGAGCAAGGTGCGAAAGTGCGGGAATTAGGCACGGTGGGAACTCCTAAGGCCTCGTCACCGTTCCGGGGATGAGGTCTTAGAGGGCCACGCGCATAGGACTGCTCCCGAACCCTTGGCGCACGTCTTTGATCTCTGCTGCCAAGTCCAAGTGCCACAATCATGGAAATCTAGGAATGCGAATCCATACTTTCAAGCATAATCTGCGACAGGTGCCTGGCCACCAGGCCTCCGGCCTAACTCGCCAGATGGGGCGTCGGCTCAAGGGGCATCGCCTTCCGTTTGAATTCTGCAGAAATAGCTATGTCCAGTTTTCACTAAGCTACCTTGAAGCAGATATCCCCGCAGATGCACTTGCAGACGGCAAGATGGCGTTCTTGAGTGGGCCGCGCCAGGTTGGAAAGACAACGCTCGCGAAACGGCTTCTGTTGAATGGGGAGAACTACCGAACTTGGGATGACTCCGCGTTTCGGGTGAAGTGGAGTCGGTCGCCCTCCGCCAGCCTAGCCGACCGCGCTCCAGGGCCAATCGTGCTGGATGAGCTTCACAAGGATCGGCGTTGGAAGGCCAGGCTCAAGGGAGTGTACGACCAGGATCTGGCAAGAGATGGCATCATCGTAACCGGCAGCGCTCGGCTCGACTTGTATCGCAAAGGTGGAGATAGCTTGATGGGGCGTTACATTCCCTACCGGCTCCATCCGTTCTCCGTTGCGGAAACCAGAGTCTCTGTATTTCCTGATCAGGCCTTTGAAATCACCAAGCCCGTGCGGCGCGTTCGGGATTTGCTCAGCTTGGGTGGTTTTCCAGAGCCATTTCTCGGCTCAAACGCCGGAAAGGCCAATCGTTGGAGTCGGCTACGGTTGGAACGCCTCATCGCGGAAGACGTACGAGATTTGCGGGCTGTTGGTGACCTTGCGGGCTTGACGGTGCTTTCAGACTTGCTACCTGAGCGTGTTGGCTCTCTACTTTCCATCAACTCCATTCGCTCGGCACCTAAGCTTTATCTATTCGATATCCTGGCTATTGACGCTAGGCTAACTGCAACGCGCTTGGAGAACCTCACAGCACTACATCTTCTGAAGACTTGTCACTATTGGACGGACCTCGGCCACGGCCACTTCGCGCTTCACTTTGTGCGTGACAAGCAGGGGCGCGAAGCCGATTTTCTCGTAGTGCGTGACAAAACCCCCTGGCTGCTCGTCGAGTGTAAGTCAGGAGATGTGGCGCCGAGTGCGAGCTTGCTTCACTTCGCGACCGAGCTTCGGGTTCAGCGATCGT
>CAZSUA010000096.1:5834-16752 GCA_964609655.1 uncultured Polyangiaceae bacterium
GCGCCGAGTGCGAGCTTGCTTCACTTCGCGACCGAGCTTCGGGTTCAGCGATCGTTTCAGCTCGTGGAGCGGGCAGGATTTGACCGCGAATACCCCGTGCACCACCTCAGAGTGTTGGACTACGAACGCTTTTTTTCGGGGCTGGTTTAATTCCCGAGCGTCTTCGGAACGCGACGGAACACCCAGCGTTCCACCGAGAATCAGCGTAGACGTGGCTCCCGTATCGGGTCAAAATCGCAACGTGCTAATCGGTCTCTCCCTCTCCTATCCGGGCGGCAACGCGGAGGGGGTTGTGCGCGGGATCGCCAACTACGCACAAACCAAGCTCGATTGGGAGTTCGAACTTCAACCGGAAGGTAGCGAGGGCATCTCGACACTCCTCTTTCGAGGCGCATCGGGATTGATCATCAGCGGTCAGCCCGAAGTTTTCGAATCCATGCTCCCGAAGCTCAAGATCCCCGCGGTCAACATTGGGCACGCTCTTCGCCACAACAGCATCAGCAGCGTCATCAACGATGACGAGGCCATCGGTGAGATGGCAGCGGTGTACTTTCTGCTGCGGGGCTATCGTGCTTTTGGCTATTGCACCCAAACGGGCGGAGTTCTCGACGGGCGGTTAGTGGGCTTCCAAAAGGGTCTGAGAAAACGCGGCGTTGACTGCCAAGTCTTTGATGTCCGAGATGCGCTGGCACATCCTGAACGGTACCCAGGACGGCGTTTACCCACCTGGCTAAAGAACCAACCGAGGCCTCTGGGTTTGTTTTGCATGAACGATCGACACGCGCGCGAACTGTCACAAGAGTGCACGGCGCTCGGCCTGAGGATCCCCGAAGACGTGGCGATTTTGGGCGTAGATAACGACGTTAATTGCCTTTTGGGACATCCGCAATTGAGCAGTGTGCAAACGTCTGTCCAGCGCATCGGTTACGAGGCAGCCCAGCTCTTGGATGAGCTCATCAGTCAACGGGGAAAAAAGCGAGAGATCCGCGTGCCGCCAGCTCAGGTTGTGAGTCGCGCCTCCACCACCGAGATTGTGGGGAGCGACAAGATCGTGCGCGCTGTTCTTCACTACATGCGCCAGCACCTCACGGATTCGGAGGGGATGGAACGAGTGTGTGAACGCTTCGGTGTATCGCGGAGGCAGCTCGAACGCCGATTTGCCACGGCAACAGGTTCCACTCCAGCTCAAGCCTGGGCTGATTTTCGCTTAGAAGAAGCCAAACGCCTGTTGACACAAACAACGCTGAGCCTGGAGCACACCGCTAAACAGTGTGGCTATGGCGACAGCAAGCGACTCACCGCGAGTTTCAAGAAGGCGACGGGAATGACGCCACGCAAGTTCAGGGAGCTGATGACGATTTGAAGCGGGTGCTAGATGTGGCGCCCGGGGGTATGAGAGATTGCAGAAGGTGGCAACAGCAGGCCCGCTGTATGGTAGAATCGCCCGATGGCTGGCCCTGCCGGACGTTTTGCAACCTACGAGGATGTGCTCTCCGCCCCGGAACACATCGTAGCGGAGGTTCTGAATGGGGAACTCTCTACGAGTCGGAGGCCCGCGGGTCCGCACGCAGAGGCGGCATCGGTGCTGGGGATGGACGTGGGTGGCGCATTCCATCGCGGGCGCGGTGGTCCAGGCATCGCTCGCGCCTGTTTGGCGTTCCTCATGCCGCGTTCATCGAGCTGGCGCCGGATTGGGCGTGCGAAGTGATCTCCCCGAGAAGCCAGCGGATCGATCGTGAACGCAAGCTTCCTATTTACGCCCGGGAGCGCGTGACGAATGTTTGGCTGGTCGATCCACTCGCACGAATGATCGAAGTCTATCGGCTCGACGGTGAGAGCTATCGGTTGTTGGTTACCCGTGGTGGTGTAGATAGCGTTCGGCTCGAACCTTTTGAAGCGTTGGAGCTCGAGCTCGCCGCTTTGTGGCCGGCGGCAGCGTCAGACGCGAAATAGCGGCTTCGCATCGACAAGGCCAAAGAGCTCAGTTGCGGTCAGCTTCGAGCTCGGCCGCGGTAGAACGCCACGCTGCTTCCAAACCCAGGCGTAAACACAGCGCTTCAATTTCCCCGAGATCACAGTCCGGATTGCGCCTTAGCACCTCGACCACGTCGACGCGGCTCTGAAGTCCACCTGCGTAGAGCTTGGTGGCAACAAGATGCGGGAGATCCACAACCGCAAGCTCACCCAGAACCTTCTGGTTCGCATGTTCGAGCAAAGACCGGCCTAGAACGTTCCGGTTTCGATGTGGGTTGTAGAAATTGACTATTTGGATCGGATCACTATTGTCGCTCATGATCGTGAGTGTACCGCCGAGCGCATCACTGGCATCGGGAAGGGATACCTCTGTCTTGAGACCTTCGTCGGTCAGCAAACGCGCCAGATCGCTCAGGACTTTGGGGTCCACATTGACTGCGATATCGACATCGGCCGTGCTTCGCGGATAACCCCAAGCTGCGAGCGCGGTGGCCCCGATGACGGCACACTCATGCCCCAGGTCGAGAAGCAGACCCCGGACCCGCTCCGCAAGTTCAAACGTGCGATCCATCGGGCTATTTCTTCACGCCGAGCTGCGCCGCAACCGCCATGCGTCGCACGGCCCGATCTCGTCGCCCCAGGCGTAAGGCAAGCTGTGCACGCTCAAGAGGGGACATTTCTCGCACACGTTCGATTTCGATTCGGCGTGCCGCCTCAGCGGAGCCGCTGTGCCTCGGTGCGGCGCTCTTGGTTTCGGGCATGGGTTAGGATAGCACTTTCCAGGTGCTTCAGAAGAGACAAATGGCCTGAGCTCGCCCCTTAAACCTAGCAGCATCTCCTAATCCGCGAGGCACGCATTGTAGTCGGCGGCACACGCGCCCACCCCGACGCAGGCTTGGCAAGTGTTGTCGCGCACTCCGGTTAGGCAGTCGTTCGAGCAGCTGGCCATGCACGCGCCGCTGCAAACGCAAGCCCCAAGCGCGTTGAAGAGATTCTTGGACGTGCCGGCGCAAAGCTTGGTGTCCGCGCGCTCCATGTCAGCCATCCCCCGCGAACACGTGAGGCAGGCGCTGCGGCCTGACCCGGCGCTTCGCACCCACTGCAACGCAGTAATCGGGCTCGATAGTCTCACGCACCCACGGGGACCGTGCCGCCGGGGTCGGCAGCAGATCTGCGCCGTGCAATCTGTACTCGCCTTCCCGAGGCTGATTCACGTTGACCTGGGTGGGCGCAAGCAACGCACGCACAACTCAAACAGAATAGAATTCTCAACACGGGCTTGGCGTGGTGCACTACCATTGTGATCACCAATTACGGGTTGTGAGTGTTCATGGCTTCTTCGGTGTGAGAGCCACCTTCAGATCAAATAGGCAGCGTGAGGAACGCGAAGAGTTGCCAGAGCTGTCCCCTGTTCACTTGAGCCTCTATTGGTCGCATGAGCTTCTTCTGGCCTGTAGACGTAAGCGCACTCGTTGTATGCGTACGGGGTACGGCTGCGGGTACTGAGGCAAGCACGGAGTACCGCCTGCTTCAGGGGGATGTAGGCGGGCTTGTGGGGGCCTTTGCGGAGCTCGGTCGCGATCGATCGAAACTCGAAGTAAAGGACACGGCGCAGGTTGGATCTCGACGCGGCCGAGCCGTGAACGGTGCGGACATTGTGTAAAATGACGTCGCCCGGATTCATCGGCAGGGGTAAGGCGCCATCTCGATCGAAACGATTGCTTTTGTTTTTACACTGGACCTCCGTCTCGGCTCTTTGATCTGACCAGAGATGAGAACCCGGTATGGCCCAGAAGCAGTTGGTTGGGTCAGAATGATCAAGGTAGATCCCAACGTTAAAGATAGGTGTCTCGTCGACAAGTGAGGTATTGCTGTCACGATGCCATGGAACGCTTGCCCCGCCGCCGGCGCACTTGAAGACCATGCTATCCCAGGTGGGAATGAAGCTTCTCCCCTGCAGTCTTTCAACGATGCGAAGGCATGTTGGGGTGGGTCAGAAGCGCTTGGCAAGCAGGTGACTTGTCGACAACGTATTCGATCCGGGAGGGGATTCTGCCGAAGCTTGGGTCAGCCCGTTCAAGAAAATCGCCTAAGCACGGGTCGGCAGGGTTGCGCGCTATGGCCCGATCCACGAGTGCCTGGGTCTCGTCTTGTAAGGCTTGAAGCTCTAAGTCGGAAAGGAGGTTGCGGATAACCAGCAATCCGTCCCTGGCAAAACGTTCTGTTTCGGCATCGGAGATGGATGAAGCGTTGCTTGGCTGGATGCTCTCACATGGGGTGCTCATGATGCGCACTTGAATGTATGGCGGTTGCGCGTTGATTGTGCGTCCCGCTTGTGCCATCGTTTATCCCATATCCTAAGATGCCAGCACAAAAACCCACTAGAAATCCGCGCCCCCCGGCGCCTGACAGTCTCGGGTTCCAAGTGTATCGCGGGCCGGCGAATCTGATGGTGGAAGCGCATCAACACACCGACATTGAGCTCAATTTCGTGCTGCGTGGCTGGATACGCTACTTCATGGCGGGGCGCTTCACGGTGGTGCCAAGCGAGCAACTGGTTGCGATTTGGGCGGGCATTCCGCACCGCGTCGTTGAAGTGGCGCCGGGCGCCGAGCTCATCTGGGTTACTGTCCCGCTGGCGTGGGTTCTTAGCTGGGGGCTCAAAGAGTCGTTCGTCGGAAGGCTTCTCCATGGTGAGTTGTTGACAGAGCCCCGTCCCGATTCGTCCGAAGCCGATCGCATCCTCCTTGGGCGCTGGGGCGACGACTTCGAATCAGAAGGGCCTGATCGCCGGGCGGTGGCCGCCATCGAAGTCGAGGCTCGGATGCACCGACTTGCGCTCGCTCAAGGCCGCTCGGTGCGTGGCACTCGCCGAACGCAGAGCCTCGGACCGGTGGACCAAATGACGGCGTTTATTTCGGCCCATTACACCGACGAGATCGACGTCTCCGATATTGCTAAGGCCGCCAATTTACACCCCAACTACGCCATGGCGCTTTTCAAGAAGAGCTCAGGAATGGCGTTGCACGAGTATGTCGTCCGCCTTCGGGTTTGGAATGCCCAACGACTATTGCTCACCACCGATGAGAAAATTCTCGTCATCATGCTCGAATCCGGGTTCAAGTCCGCTAGCAGATTCTACGAGACGTTTCGCAAGATTGCCGGCGCTTCGCCTCAAGATTATCGCGCTCGTCACAGGCCAGTCTGAAGCTCACGGTTCTTAACCTTAGGATCCAGGATATCTTTCTTGGTATTCGGGAAGCCCGACACTGAGCGAGTGGGTAGAGTGGCTGTACACACTATGACGTTCAAGCAGATTCATTTTGTTCTTGGTTTGTCCCTCCTTGGACCCGCTTGTTCCACGCAGATCCCGTCCTCCTCCCGTTCTTCGGGAGGATTCGGCTCCACAACTGGGATCCCCAGTGGTGCTGACCCAACGCCGGGAACCCCCAATGTTCCTGGCGGCTCTACGGCGCCGTCGACGAATCCAGAGGGGTTACCGCAATCGAGCGCGCTTGGGCCAATCGCGCTCCGCCGTCTGAATAACGTCGAATACGAAAACACAGTGCAGTACCTATTGAAGGTCGCGTCGGGCACGACGGGTGCCTTCCGTGAAGACGAACCGAGCCTTGGCTACCGGAACATGGCCGGCGTGTTGACGGTAACGCCACTTTTAGCCGAGCAGTATGCGACAGCTGCGAAGAAGCTTGCGACGGCACTCGACGTCAATCAGTTCGCACCGTGTGCCAACGGTACGCCCGAGTCAGCCTGCGCCGAAGCCTTCATTCGTTCTTTTGGGCGCAATGCATTTCGGCGACCGGTAACCGCAGAAGAAGCGAGCGGCTACGGAGCGATTTTCGCTCTGAAGGCCATGCGTTCGGACTACGCAGGTGGTGTGCGCTTGGTAGCCGAAACCATGCTTCAATCGCCCTATTTTCTCTACAAGACAGAGATTGGAGAGGGCACAGGAGTCGATCGCACCCTCACCCAGTATGAGCTTGCGGCGCAAGTCTCTTACTTGGCGACCGGTGGGCCTCCGGACGCAGAACTTGCGGTGGCGGCTGATGGCGTGAAGCTTGGAACCGGCGCCGAGCGCGAAGCACAGCTGCGCCGTTTGCTCGGGACCCCGCGCAGCACAGCATGGCTTTCTACCTTTGTGACGCAGTGGTTGGGAATTGCTGACGCTGCCAAGGTTGCCAAGGACAAGACAGCCTATCCTGACTACACGCCGACGCTATCGGCTGCAGTCGCCGATGAATCGCTGCGGTTCATTGGGAGCGTTCTGACTGGGTCAAACGGATCCTTGGAGACCTTGTTCACGGCGAATTGGACGCTAGCGAATCCTGAGCTTGGAGCTCACTATGGCCTAGCCCAAGCTCCGGCCGACTGGGCTCAAGTGATGTTGCCCGCTGATCAGAGGCTTGGGATTTTGACCCAATCAGCATTTTTGGTCGCAACCTCAAAGGCCATTGATTCTTTTCCGATCCGACGCGGCAAAGCCCTCAGAACTCATGTGCTGTGCGGGAACGTGCCGCCGCCACCAGCGGATCTCAAAGTGACTCAGGTGGCGTTGGATCCCAATTTGACGACGCGCGAGCGGTATCTTGCCCATCAGCAGGCAGGGGCTGCCTGTGCGGGCTGTCATAGCTTGATCGAGCCGCTTGGATTTGGCTTTGAAAACTACGACGCCACCGGCCACTACCGCACTACAGAAAACGGAAAACCGATTGATGCGAGCGGCGAGATCAAGGCGATCTCACCCGAGGTAGATGGGCCGTTTGCCAATGCAGGCGAGTTTGTCAAACGCATCGCGCCGAGTCAAATCTTGAAAGATTGCGTAGCACGCGAATCCGTCCGTTGGGCACTTGGGCGCGCGACAGCCACCGCCCCTGCAATGGATCCTGGAGTGCTCCGCGACCAGGCTATCATCCAAGCGCTTTCAGCACGTCTTGCCACCAACAGTTCCGATGTGCGAGAGCTGCTTGTAGGTTTGGTGCAAAGAAGCGAATTCGCACTTCGATCAGATCGATGAGTCGTTCCTTTGGGTTAGGGCTCGCCGGCGGCTTTAACTCAAAACCGTCCCGTCTCTTTAGTTCTAGATTTGGTTGTTTCTTTCGAGAGGATGAAATGTCATGGCTTCCAGAAGTATCCTAAGGCGTCGAGAGGTCCTGCTTGGCCTCGGTTCGGCAAGTTTCTTGGCGGCTCCGGTATTTCGGGAAACCTTGGCTGAGGCTCAAGCGAGTCCATTTCCAGTGAGGTTTGTTCCCATTTACTTACCGGGCAGCGCGTCCGTTGGGAACTTCAGTTTCTCCGGGGTCCTCTCCTCGATGGCTCCCTTTCAGGCGGATTCCATTTTTTTGCCCTTCGACAATCAAGCGTCCATCAAGTTCAATAGCAACCTATTTCATGAAAACGAGGCGCGAACCTTACTCACAGGTGACAGCAGTTACATGCCTCCCGACGACGGGGTGGGGATCTGGGCTAAGTCTGACAGCATCGACCAAACGATCGCCGCACAGATAAGTTCTCATCTCAAGTTCACATCCCTGCAGTTTGGGATCTTGTCCGAAACGGGAGGCGAGACGCTCCAGCAAAGCCGACTGAGCTTCATACAGGGCGTTCCTCAACCTCCCACGGATAGCCCCGCCGAAATGTTCACACGACTGTTCGGCAATGGTGTGCCGATGCCAAGCGCAAGCGCAAGCGGAACACCGCCGTCTGCTCCTGTCAGCGCTCTGGGCGTCGATGGGAAGAGCATGTTAGACCGCCTGAAAGCGGAGGTTGCGGCCCTCCAGGTGGTTGCCGGAGTGGGTGAGCAAGCTAAGCTCGATCAGCATCTCACATCGCTACGTGAATTGGAAAAGCAAGTCGTCGGACTGCCCACGATCGGTATGGGGGGTGGCGGCGGGGTGGTTTCACCGGGAGCGGGATGTGCAGCACCAACACTTACCCCAGTTGTGTCAAAGGGAGCTGAGGCTGACATTCCGCAGGTCGCAGCTCAACAATTTGAGCTACTCTATCAGGCGCTAACTTGTGACCTTACGCGCGTCGCGTACATGCAGATCCTGACATCGGCGAATTCGCTCCCACAGTATGGATGGCTGGGCGTCAACAAGATTCATCACGAGATTGAGCACGCCCAGGGTACTCCCGCTGGGAATGCCGATCTGGACAAAGTACAGAGCTTCTTCGCCGGGGAAGTGGCGAAGTTCTTGAGTCGCCTCAAGTCAACGCCTGAAGGTAGCGGTACCATGTTGGATAATACACTGGTTTTCTTTTTTACGGACTTTTGGGATTCGGCGAACCACATTGAAACGAACATCCCGTTCTTCACCTTCGGTCGAGCTGGTGGCAAGGTCACGCCTGGGCGCACAATCGCTGGCAACGGCAGCCCGCACAATCTCTTGCTGCGTGGCATCCTCAACGCGTTCGGCATCGATCAGCCGAGAGTTGGCGATGATGTGGGCGGCTCGGCGGTCTCGCTGGCATAGCGCGTTTCTTGACTCAATCGACTGATGATCGATCCTCAGTACGCGATGGGACCCGCTGGCGGCTGATCGTAGAAGGACGTCGCACCGGGGGCGGGGATGATAGTGGAGGTCCCATCCGGCAATTCCACCGGACTCTGACGGCGGAAGCCGTTGGAATCATCTCCGTGGGAAAGCTGCGGCGATGGTCAGTCTGCGGCTTGATCCACGAACGGATGTAGAGCGTCAAGACATTTCACGCGCGCCTTCACCCAACGCATGGGGCAATCGCCTGGGCGATACCGCGACGAAGCGCTCCGTCGCTTCCGCGGCGGCTGATGCGCTTCAAATCATTAGCTGCAGCTCCGCCAAAGGTTCGTCGATAATCGCGCGGTCCGACCCCCATCATCTGCGGTTATGGGCGTTAACTCCGTCAGGCACGGTTACTAGCATACAAAGACCCGCGTGTAGCCCAGCTTCATCGAGACCACGGGTTCAGCACTGGCACGCCAGCTCTTTCGTAGTCGCGCGTGTCCCTCGAAATGACCGTTAGGCCATGGTGCAGGGCTGTAGCGGCGATGATGAGATCTGGTTGTGAAAAAGTGATCCGAGCCTTTCTGCCCCGTTCAACCAGAAGTCGCCATTTGAACATCACGTCCTCGCTGACTGGAAGCACTCGCTCCTCGAACATGGGGCGCACCCGATTCGTGAGCCACTCGGTGAGTTCAATGCGCCGACTCATCTGTGCAATGCTTTCAATTCCGAAACGAATTTCAGCCAACGTAACGCTGCTGATGTAGAGCGCTTCAAGCGGGAGCCTCCCGATGAATTGGACAACCGCCAAGTGGGGTTTGGGTCGACGGAGCTCGGAGAGGACATTCGTGTCGAGTAGCCAATGCGTCACAGATCAACGTCCCGGACAGGAGAACGGATCGGCTTGGCCAGACGGATGCCGCTTGGCGCGGCGCGCATCGCTTCGACGAGATCCTGACCAGTACGGTTCCCCTTGAGCCGTCGGAACTCCTCCACCGCGATCACCACGACTTCATCCTTCCCCCTCACGGTCACCAGTTGTGGACCTTCCAGCTTCACGGCGCGCACCAACTCGCTGAAGCGCGCTTTGGCGTCCTGCAAAATCCACGGGCGCGGCTCGGATGGAGAGTTCTTTGGGAGAATCGACTTCTTGGAACTAGTCATCCTGACTAGTTTGGCCCAAGGGGCGCTCGGGTTCAAGGGCCTACTGGGTCCTGACCAGCGCTGCCGCCAGCGCAGAATGGACCTAAGACAACCCCCCGGAGCGCAGCTCTCGACAAAGTCGGCAGGATTTTACGACATGTTGTTTGGTGGTTCTATCCATGGAATCCAGCCCACTTCTCGCTAAGATTCAATTCAACGACATGTGAGCGAGCGACCGTGCCTCCGTGCTCGGTGCAGCCACGCGCGTCGAGGCGGCCCTCACTACCCTGCGCATCCTTGCCGACGCTGGTCAGCCTACTGGGCTCGCTCAGCCCCTTTTGGCCCATGCCGCTGAGCTTGCGCCTTTGAGTGCTTGGGTGGATCTACACTTGGCTACGCCCATCTCGATTGCCGATCTCGCGCGCCAGGTTGGCGTGTCACCGAGTCGACTGCATGCACGCTTCCAGCATCATCTCGGATCCCCGCCCATGGCTTGGGTCCGGGAAGGTCGCCTCCTCGCAGCCCGCGACCGTCTTCTCGCCACCGCTGACAGCGTCGCTGCGGTAGGTGCAAGCTGCGGCTTTTTGGATCCCTTTCATTTCAGCCGTGCTTTTCGACAACGGTTCGGCGCCGCCCCCTCAGCGTACCGACTGCACGCCGGCGATCTGACCTGAGGTGCCTGTGCCACGTCGAGCGCAGCTTTCAGACGTTCAGCACAGGCCCGCGCTCGCAGCGACTTCAATGATGGCGAGTGGCTTCGCTCGAAATGCCAACGACATGAAGCTACGCCGTGGCATCCGAACCCAAGTATCATGAGATCCTGATTCGCCTTGCGGATGCCGGGGTCGAGTCGATTGTCGCGGGATGGCATCGGGCGTTTCCAAGGGGTCCCCAAACGCCGTCGCGCGGCACGATAGACGTCGCTTGCGGCCTAACGCCACGCATCTGATAGGGCCGGGCCATATCCTGCTTGAAACGCGTTTCGGGGATTTTGATTGTTTGGGTACGATCGACGGTGCGAGAACCTATGATGACTTGGTGGACGCGAGCCTTTCCATGGAGTTCGATGGGCGCCAGATCCGTGTGCTAAAATTGGAGGAACTTTTGGCCATAAAAACCCGCGCTGGTCGCCCCAAGGATCTGGCCGCCATTCCCTACATTGAGTCGACGATTGCGGAAGCCCGCCGTGTCAAAGAATAGGTGCAAATCCCAATCACGAAACCGCTCCCAAGAGCCCGGCCTAGCTATCACTTAGTTCCCAGGCTGAATCCTGCTTTGGCCTTGGCGGTAGCGCTACCGCC